>JBCBIE010000055.1:0-37359 GCA_038524995.1 Cyanobacteria bacterium J06621_8 | reverse complement strand
GTCTTTTGGGAGAGTCAAAATGCATCATCCGTGGGATAAATGCGTCTCAACTAGCTTCAGTGGGCTAGTTGGTCAACAAAAATGGCTTGACTTGAGTATGAGATTAATCTAAGGCATTCAGCATGACAAAAAAATACACAGATAGAATATGGCGATTGCAACCTTGATATAGAACGGTCAGGCGATCGCTATATCCACAGCTAAAATAATCAGATAAAGCATATTGAAAATAATTATCAATTAAAGTATCTTTGAGTGAAGTCTTTTGTCTCCGCTTTTCTGTATGTCCTACTACCCTGACTAATGTATCTGAAGCAGCAATAATCAAGACTTACTGGCTGCTATCGCTTGTTCCCTCTTATGGCAATTACAATATATGATTCTGATTATGATGCCCTTTGGCAAGAGGCAAATCAATCATCTCAAAAAGAAGTAATAGAGTCTCAAGACTTTTCTGAGACACTAGAGCTAGTTCCAGAGCGTTTGGGGACAGGGTATATTCAATCGATTGATATATACGGCATAGAATTGAAGTTATATAACTATCAGCTTCATGATGAAGTATGCATTATCAGAAAGCCAGAGGCATGGATTAGCCGCGAGTTTGGCTTTCATTTATCGGGCGATCGCTTTTGTAAATGCGATCGAGAGAATTTTGTTCAATGGGGCTATTATGAACGTGATAATGAACTCCTGTATCATTCCAAAGAACCGATCCAAAAAATGGATATTCATCTAGAGTCTGCTGCTGAATTAAGTCAGTCGGTGAAGGAAATTTTAGAGGAGTTGCCAACATCAACCCGCCAGCGTATCCGAAATCGAAATTTGATTGAGGACATTGATCGCATCAACCCAGCAATGCGCTTGGCTCTAAGACAAATTATTAGCTGTCCATTTCAGGGAAAAACCAGACAGATTTACCTAGAAAGTAAATGTCTGGAGCTAATATCGCTAAAGTTGGAGCAACTTAAACAGAGCGATCAATTAACAGAAAAGTCATCTTCCCTTAAGTCAGATGATTTTGAGCGCATTCATTTTGCTAAAGCGATTCTCACTGCTAATTTTAACAATCCACCGTCTCTTACCAAGCTAGCACGCCAGGTGGGATTAAATGACTGTACTCTCAAAAGGGGATTTCGAGAAGTGTTCGGCACCACAGCATTTAGCTATCTACAAGCCTATCGTTTAGAGCAGGCACGATTACTGCTGTTAGAAACCCAGCTATCGGTAACTGTTATTGCCCATACCGTTGGCTACAAAAATGCTAGTGCCTTTGGTAGAGCGTTTCGCAAGAAGTTTGGCGTTAATCCTAAGAGTTTCCAAGACAATAACAAACTGTAAATCAAACCGTAAATTACAGTTACTATTACCTAAAAAAAATTCCGTTGGTGCAGATAAAAATTCCGTTAATGCAGAGTTTTTAGTGAGCGTTCCAGATACTATCTTGTTTACATCAATAGTTGAGAAATTTTCAATTAGTTAATTCTAAAATCGAATTTTCTAACTTTCCTTACTACTGGTCTGCATAGAGCTATGTATTGATAGCTCTAGCAACAAGTAACTATATTGTAATTAAGGTGTGAAGAAACATGCTATATAGGCAACAACTTATTTTAATTCTGGGATTAACTTCAATATTTACCGCTCAATCAGCTTGGGGAAATACGGAGCAAATAGATAATGTGGATCAGCAACAGCATAAAAGTGCTACGGAGGCAGTAAAACTGGGATTAGCAAATAATGCGGCGGATTTATTGGCTCAGAGTGAAGCTCGCGTTACTGGAGTCGAAGTCATCCCTACTGAATCAGGGTTAGAGTTAGTTTTAAAAACAGCAGCAGACGGTGAAAGATTGGTGCCGCTGATTGTTCCAGAAGGGAATGATTTAGTCATTGATATTCTGGATGCGACCTTCGCATTCTCAATTAGAAATGGGGTAACGGAACTTGACCCAGTACCAGGAATTGAACGGATTACCGTTACACAAGCCGACCCCAACAGCATCCAGGTCAGAATTACTGGGACGGAACAAACTCCTAGTGCGGAAGTATTGGCGGGAACAGACGATCTTGTATTAGGCATTACTCCTGAGACTGCTACTGCCGCTGAAGATGAACAAATTGATATTATCGCTACAGGGCAGGTAGAAGAAGATAGTTACAGAGTGACTGAATCCAATGGAACCGCCACGCGAACCAATACTCCCCTGAGGGATATTCCCCAGTCGGTTCAGGTTATACCGCGACAGGTAATTGAAGATCAGAACATAACTCGCATTGGTGACGCTTTGCGTAATGTTTCAGGAATCACGCTACAAAGAGATTTTGCGGGTTCTAACTTTCGCTTCAGCAGTCGCGGATTTGAAAATACAAGGCTTCTGAGGAATGGAGTGAGGACAGGATCGGGGGGTTTTTCCCTCGCCACCTCGCCGAATACGATAGAGAGGGTCGAAGTGCTAAAGGGCGCCACTTCAGTACTTTATGGTCAGTCGGAACCAGGTGGAGTGATTAACTTTATCACCAAACAGCCTGAGAAGGAAGCATCCTATGATTTAGAATTTCGAGCAGGAAATTTTGGCTTTCTAGAACCTTCCCTCGATTTCACTGGACCATTGACGGGAGATGAGAAGTTAACCTACCGCTTAAATATTTCCTATCAAAGCGATGGTCTGTTCCGAGATTTCGCCGATGTAGAGTTGTTTTCCATTGCTCCTGTAATTCGCTATGAATTTAACGACAAAACTAGCTTGACCTTTGAATATGAGTATTTGGAAGACGATAAAACTTTTGATGATGGTGTTCCCATCGATCCTACTGCATTTATTGTACCTCGAGAGACATTTGTAAACGAACCAGATGATTTCACCAATGATACGATCCATAGGTTCTTTTTAACTTTAAACCATCGTTTCAACGATCAAGTTAGAGTGCGTAGCATCTTCGGCGCAGAAATTTCTAATGATGAACTCTTTTCCTTTCGCCCATTTCAGGTAGGTCCCGTACCAGAAAGTGGTGATATAACTAGATTATTTTCTGAATTTGAGAATACTAGCGACACCTTCTCGTGGCAAACCGATCTAGTTACTGAATTTGAAACTGGTTCAGTGGAGCATGAGCTATTGGCAGGGTTCGACCTGACGTTGGCAAACTTTGGCGGTGATACTGTTGCTGTTTTTGATTTGTCAGATGGTAGTCCGTTTCCAATTAACCTGTTTGACCCCATATATGATGAAGTAACTCCCTCGCCTGACCAGTTTACTTTCGTAGGTAATTTCAATAACACAGAGGACAGCGTAGGTTTCTATCTGCAAGACCTCGTTACATTATTGCCTAACCTTAAACTGCTAGTAGGTGGCAGGCTGGATTTTGCCTCAAATGAAAATGAATTTGAAAACCTAAATGGTGCTGGGTCTGGTGGATTCGATGATGAAGCCTTTTCCCCCAGGGTAGGTATCGTCTATCAACCCATAGAATCTATTTCTCTGTTTGGTAATTTCACTCGCTCATTTATCCCTAACAGTATTTCTAGTGTTGATGGAACAGTAATTGATCCTGAACGAGGTAGACAGTTTGAAGTGGGGGTCAAAGGTGAATTTAGCGGAATAACTGCCAGCCTGGCTCTTTACGATATCAATAAAACTAATCTCGCCATCGACGACACCTTCAATCCTGGCTTTTCCATTCCTATTGGGGAAGTTAATAGTCAAGGGATTGAGTTAGATGTGGCAGGAGAGATCATGGATGGCTGGAAGATTATTGCCTCGGGATTTTTGAACGATACTGAAGTCACGGAGGGAGATGATGGGCTACCTGAAGGTGATACTTTGCGGGGAGCTGCGGAAAATGGAGCTAGTCTCTGGACGACTTATGAGATTCAGGGAGGTGGTTTAAAGGGCTTAGGTTTTGGCGCGGGACTATTTTTTGTTGGCGATATTGAAGAGGAGCTACCCAATGATTTTGTCATTCCTTCTTATGTACGTGCCGATGCCAGCCTGTTCTATAAACAAGAGAACTGGCAAGCCCAGGTGAATTTTCAGAATTTATTTGATGAAGATTATTTAGAGTCAACCAATGATACTCTCTCACTTTGTCCAGGTCCCCCATTCACAGTCATCGGTTCATTGTCACTGAAGTTCTAGTCATTAAAAGTTGAAACATTTACCGAAATGGTAAATGTTTCAGTCATAGATACTTCCTCTGCTTATGCCTAAATTGCGTCGTTTTCTGATTGTAGGAATTTGCACGGTCATCTTAATCACGGCTTGCCCTCGCTCTCCTGATTCTTTGGAGAGTGAGCGTACCATAACTACTAATCCAGAATCCTGTCGTTTGGTTGAACATGAAGTAGGTCAGACAGAAGTTTGTGGTCAACCACAAAAAGTTGCCGCTCTTCATCCTCGTATTTTAGATATTATTTTGGCATTAGGAGTTCAGCCTGCGGGCTTTGCGCAGTCTGCCAATCCTCAGCTTCAAACCTATGACAACCCTGAAGAGCAGATTCCCTATCTCGGTAAATGGATCACTACTGAACCAATGTCGTTAGGCACTGACTCATCTCCCTCCCTTGAACGTTTGACCTTACTTCAGCCCGATTTAATCTTGGGGGAACCTTGGCAAGGTAATGAATATTCTTTATTGACTCAAATTGCTCCTACTCTGCTGTTTAGCGATGCTAAAAATCCTGCTCAGATTCAGTCTTGGCAGCAGGATATTGCGGAAATCGCTAGGGCATTAGGGCGAGAAGAACAGTTAGATGAATTATTAGCAGCACATGAAGCGCGAATTGCTCAAGCTAGAGCGGCACTTCAGCCAGTGCTGCAAGCTTATCCCAAGGTATTTTTGATGAGCTCTAATTTAAATGCAACCCAAGTTGAATCTCAGCCTGAAAGTGCTGTCGGCAGACTACTAAAGGAAATTGGCTTTGAAATTATTCGTCCACCAGGTTTTCCCGAGCGTAGAGTGTCAATTTCCCAGGAGATTGTGCCCCAGATTGAAACTGATTTGATTATCGTCACCACCTGGGATGACAATCTTACTTTAAATTCTGAACAGACAATGCCTCAAGCCACCATGCAAAAGAAATGGGCAAACAATCCTTTATTAAACTCGATGTCAGTTTTTCAGCAGGGTAGAGTTTTTTTCGTAGATTATTATCTTTGGGCTGGTGTCTCTCGGGGTCCTTTATCAGACCAGCTTATTCTAGAAGCTTTACCAGATTTATTGTTGCCTAGTGTTCAAGCAGTAAAGAAAGCACAATCTGGTGGGTGAATTTAAGGCGATCGCAACCTTAATTACAGAACTGTCAGGCGATCGCCATATTTATGATTGGTGCGATCGCTTCAAGCATATTGAAAATAAATCTCAATTAAAGTATCTTTTAGTTAAGTATTTTGTCCTGGCTATAGATATAGATCTAGAGTCTGCTGCTGAGTTAAGTCAGTCGGTGACAGAAATTTTAGAGGATTTACCTACATCAACACGCCAATGTATCACAGAGCAAAACTTTATCGTGGAGGTTGATCATATTACTCCAGTGATGGGAACAGCACTTAGGCAAATTATTGACTGTCCGTTTCAGGGAAAAACAAGACAAATTTACTTAGAGAGTAAATGTTTGGAGCTAATCTCGTTAAGGTTAGAGAAGCTTAAACACAGCGACCAATTGACAGAAAAGCTATCTTTCTTAAAGTCAGATGATGTTGAGCGCATTCATTTCGCCAAAACGATCCTCACCGCTAATTTCAGTAATCCGCCATCCCTTACCAAATTGTCGCGCCAGGTGGGGGTTAAATGACTGTACTCTCAAAAGGGGATTTCGGGAAGTTTTTGGCACTACTGCATTTGGCTATCTACATGAATATCGTTTGGAGCAGGCGCGATTACTGCTATTGGAAAACTGCCTTAATGTCGCAGAAATTGCCAATCAGGTAGGTTTTACGAGCTATCGCTCTCTATCTAGAGGATTTCGCAAAAAGTACGACGTTACCCTCAAACAGTATCAGGCTCAATTCAAATAATTCCGTTTAAAGCACATTTTATTACGTTTGTGGGCTGTTTAACGGTATTGACTTAGCGCACCTTTTGATAGGATTTAGCTTACTAAAAAATAGTATCAATAATTTATTAGGGCTTAGTTCTTTATCAAAAGGTGTGTGGAGTTATGATTAATCGATTACAGTGGCTATTTTTATTGACTAGCTTATTTTCTTTGATGGCAATGCCAGCATTGGGAACAGAGGATTAAAGACGCGGGGGCACAGAGAAGACGGGGAAACAAGGAGACGAGGAGTTAGCTGTAGTAAAGAAATTCTTAAGTCCTGAAAAGTTGCCACATTATCAATCATTAGACGGTCTGAGGAAAAACGACATCAGCTATTCGGCGATGGATTTATTGGCTCAGAGATCGACTCGCGTCACGGGAGTCGAGGTCATTCCTACTGAATCAGGGTTGGAGTTAGTTTTAAAAACCCTAGTGGGCAGTGAAAGATTGGTGCCGCTGATTGTTCCAGAAGGGAACGATTTGGTCATCGATATCTTGGACGCTACCCTAGCATTCTCGATCAGAAATGGAGTTACGGAGCTTGACCCTGCACCAGGGATTGAGCGGATTACCGTCACTCAAGTCGACCCCACGAGCCTCCAGGTCAAGATTACTGGAACGGATCAAACTCCTATCGCTGAAGTATTAGCGGGAACAGATAACCTAGTATTAGGTATCACTTCTGAGACTGCTACTGCCGCAGAAGAAAAGGAAGAAATTGATATCATTGCCACAGGGCAGGTAGAAGAAGATGGTTACAATGTAAATAATGATACGACTGCTACGCGGACAGACACTCCGCTGAGAAATATTCCTCAATCAATTCAAGTAATACCCAATACAATAATTGAAGACCAAAACGTTACTCGCATCGGTGATGCTTTGCGTAACGTATCGGGGGTAGTAATTCAAAGAGGTCGTGGTAATACCAGTGACCGCTTTACAATTAGGGAATTTTCTGAACCTAGGATTTTGAGAAATGGATTTAGATCAGGAGGTTTAGATGACACCCCATTATCGGATTTTTAATGCCTGAGCAGGCAAAGGTGAGTCACTGGTCAAACTGTTAAATTTGTTTCTATGCCTAAATTACATCATTTACTGAGTCTGTGTATCTTTTGCGTCAGTTTGATGGTGGCTTGTAATCGTGCTTCTGAGGTCTCTGAGGATAATCCAGCTCAATCTGCTAGTTCAGAATCCTGCCGTCTGGTTCAACATGAGATGGGGAAAACTAAAGTTTGCGGTCAACTACAGAAAGTTGCCGCTCTTCGTCCTCATATTCTAGATAATATTTTGGCACTGGGAGTCCAGCCTATTGCCTATGCTGATTCGGCGGAATCAGTAATTAATGCTTCTGTCTATACCAATCCTTCAGAACAGATTTCGTATCTTGGTCACAAATTTTCTCTGGCTAACATTCGAGTGAGTTCTCTCGCCGAAGGTACTTGCCTCCAAACAAGAGTTAATACTGCTGCCAGCATTAGGGGTAGGTTGAAGGATTGAGCCAGGTAGCAAAATCAGTAGCAAAGGTTCCTTGAAAGATGGCGTGACGAATACTTTCGGTAAAGCGAATTAATTCCGTAATGTTGTGTAGTGAAAGCATAATATATCCTAACATTTCCTGCGATCGCACCATATGGTTAAGATAGGCTCGGCTAAAATTTTGGCAGCAGTAGCAAGGGCAGGTTTCATCCAAAGGTCGATAGTCTCTTTTATACTGAGCATTTTTAATATTGATGCGCTTTCCTTGTACTAAAGCAGTGCCGTGACGACCAAAACGGGTAGGAATTACGCAATCAAACAAATCTATCCCTGCGGCGATCGCCTGTGCCATTTCACGATAGGTACCCACTCCCATTAAATATCGAGGCTTGTGGGCAGGTAATAGCGGTGCTGTATGCTGCACCGTGGCATTAATTAATTCAGGGTCTTCGCCAACGCTAACCCCTCCGATGGCATAACCAGGGAGATCCAGTGCTGTGAGTTGCTCAACTGCTTGCTGTCTCAAGTCAAGATGGATGCCTCCCTGAACAATGCCGAATAAAGCCTGTTTCTGAGGATTTTGGTGTGCCGCAATGCATCGCTGTAACCAGCGATAGCTCCTATCTGTTGCAGCTTTAACCTGTTCTTTGGTCGCGTCCGCAGGGGGACATTCATCAAATGCCATAATTACGTCGGCACCCAAAGTATTTTGAATCTGAATCGATTTTTCAGGAGTAAGATTGATTATGCTCCCGTCACGGGGGGATTTAAAAGTTACACCATCATCAGTAATCTGCCGCAATTCACTGAGGCTAAAAACCTGAAACCCCCCAGAGTCGGTCAAAATTGGCTTGTCCCAAGCCATAAAGCGATGGAGTCCTCCTGCTTCACCTATAATTTCCTCCCCTGGCTGTAGATGAAGATGATAGGTGTTGGCGAGAATCATTTGCGCCTTAGCGGCTGCTAGCTGCTGCGGATTAACACCTTTGACCGTTGCCAAAGTGCCAACAGGCATGAATCTAGGAGTTTCAACAATTCCATGAGGAGTATGGAATACTCCCGCCCGTGCCTTAGTTTGACTACAGACTGCCTGACATTCAAAGGAAAATCCCACTATGAAAATTAATAATTAATAACTAATAACTGCCTAAAAATCTTCATCATCCAACTGGACATCCAAACGCGCAGAGAGAACTTTTACCATCATTGCCTCTATAGTTTCAGCATCGAAATTTTTCTCTAAGGTTTGGGGTTTACTGGGAGGGGAAAGGGGGATTAGACTCAGTTGACGATTATCCTGCACCAGATCGTAGCAAGGGACATTCTCAGTAGATTTACTTAAGCAAAGGTAATCAAAACTTTGGAGATTGAGATAGATTTTGCTATTAGCAATTAAAGTGGACTGATGGTAATCATTAAAAATTTCTTGAATAAATCCTTCTCCTTCGCCAATTACTTTCCCCTCAATTTTATGGACATAACGGACATGACATAAATCAGCTAGCAAACGTCTAATATCATCTTGGTTGACTACAGTCCCCTCATCTACAATACAGGGAGCGGGTAAGGGTTTCATGCCGTGATGTTTACTCATAGGAAATATATTTTGATTTTTCAAATGATCTGGCTCGATATTTCGCTGTGATCAATATGCCGTAAAAATAAAGTAGCTTATGAAACAATATTAGCCCAACATTAACCACATATTTAATCAAATTTTAATTAAGTATTTATTTGTGTCAAAAATAAAGAATGATCATCTTTGCTCAAGAATTGATGATTTAATTACCTCCCTGACAAGTGCGGTAATATTTTATACTGTCTTATTACTACCTATAAAGTGGGGCAATAATTGGCGGCGCATCGCCCGCTGGTCACCCATTATTGGCTGGCTGATAGGACTAAGTTTAGCCTTACTAGAAATCTTATTAGAAATTGTCGGAATCCCTTCCCTGACGCGAATTACTTTGGTGGTTGTGGCTTGGATTGCCATAACTGGGGGACTGCATTTAGATGGGGCGATGGACACTGCTGATGGTTTAGCCGTAACCGATCCTGAGCGTCGCCTGGAAGTGATGCGTGATAGTCATACGGGGGCGTTTGGGGCGATCGCCGCTATGATTATTCTGTTACTTAAAACTGTAGCCCTATCGGAAATGTCATTACCTTTATGGCTTGTTCTCCCCTCGGTGGCAGGATGGGCAAGATGGGGGCAGGTTTGGGCGATCGCTTTCTATCCTTATTTAAGAGCAACAGGTAAGGGGGCATTTCATCAAGAACATTTACGTTTACCCCAGGATGTCTTATTGGGCTGGATTTTTTTATGCGGGTTTAGCGGCTTTTGCCTGACGGCGGATCATCTGGGATGGTGGCAGACAGGATTGATGATCATGACTAATATAGCCGTGACGCTACTAATCGGCTATTGGTTCAAGCAAAAGCTCGGAGGACATACTGGAGACACCTATGGGGCGGTGGTGGAATGGAGTGAGACTTTTATGCTGTGTTTGCTGACTATTTTTTAGCTTGATGAAGTATTATTGATCTTGTTGCGAGATTAGGGCTTAATTTGACGATTGTTGTTGGTTTTTAAAGGGAAACAGACTAACTTTAATGCCATAACCAGCTACTGAGGCTAATTTTGCCAAAGTTCTCAACTTAGGAATTTGTCTCCCTGTCTCAATTCTGGCTAATTGTGACTGCTTCATCCCAATCCTAGCGGCAAATTCTCTTTGTGATAAGCCAACTTCGTTTCTAAGAGCAACTACCGTCATTGCCAATTGATTTTCAGGAGAACTAGAAGTACCTCCTGTAATTATTTCTGGATCAGATGATATATTTTCACTAATAAAACTCCAAAAAATAGTATTCTCTGCCGTCTTTTGATCTTTTTGATATTTCTGAATCACGATTTTTCCCGAATCCTACCGTAACAGAGATGCTAGCAAAGGTAAGTCTTACTAAAATGAGTATCAGATAAGTATATATTTGATCTGAGTCAAGCTAATAACAAAAAGCTAATATTAAATGCTTTTGAGCTTGTGAGCCTTAAAAAGTCTTAAAATTGGCGAACCAAAGTAAAATAATGCACTATTTTTGATATTTTAGTACCTAAGCAAATTATGTACTAATCAGCTTGGTACTTAAGTAATTGCCAATACTGATCCTCATCAGGAAACTTAGCAACCACAAAAATATTTCCTGGCTGAATATCAACATTACCCCTAAATTGATTTCCATAGCCCGTTAAGCTTGTCCACTGTTGAGTGTCAGAGTTAACAACTTGGACATCGATCGCTTCAGGAACTACCAGCGCAAAATAAGTTGACCAGTTGGGTTTTAGTTCAGCTTCTAGGGGCTCAAGGAGGCTAGCTTGGTAATCATTAAAGGGGGCATAGGTTATCGGTAACTGGGCTACGGAGTTATCGGCTGCAATTTTGTATTTGATTATTTGATCATATTGTGGGGAATCATTCTGCTCCTTGGCGAAAATTGTTAAATCGTAGGTACCAGCTTGAGGAGGAGCAGCATTAATCACTATGTTATGGTCATGACGACTGACTAAAACTGTAGACTCAGATAGCTCTTGTTCCTTGCGAGACATCGTTGCCCATACCACCACGTTGGGTGGAGCTTGTAGCTTAATCTCGACTCGTTGAGCCGTTTCAATTTGATAATTTTGATGGCTAACTATTGCTAACCCTAGATCATAAAAACGTTCGGAAATAGGGGGGAAATCATTAAAATTTTGTCTAGTTAATGTTGGAGCTATGAGCTGCCAGCCAGAATCTTGAGGATAATGATGCTTAATAAATTCTTGAGGAGCTGTCGCAAAATAATATGGTTTAAACTGGGGGATAAATTGATTATTGACTATAGAACCTGCTCCCCAGGTAGCGTCAATTAGATACCAGCCTTGATCAATTTTTACTCCATTCCAGGCATGATTAATCTCCTGAAATCGAGGGTCATTTTCTGGCGTTGCACCTTTTGCATAGCCAATAATAATTACTGAGTCTAGGTTCATAGCAGAAGCTAATGCATAGTAAAGATTGCTAAATCCTGAGCAAATTGTCTTCCTTTGTTCAAGTACCTGTTCTGGACTTACTTCAGGGTATATATCATGGTCAATTGCTTGATTGAATGCCGAAACATCATAGGCAATGTGTTGAGTTATCCAAGCATAAATAATTCTGGCTTTGGCTGCTTCTGTTGCGGCATGTTGTTCTAATAGATTAGCTAACTCGACGACGGAAGTACCTGAATATCGCAGCTGCTTGGCTAATGAATCGATCTCGCTAAAGTCTTGCTCTAGGATTTTATCTGCCGAGCCAAACTTAATAGGGAGATATTTATGACTAGCAAAAGTCTCGGAGTCAATTAAAATTAACTGCTGACTTTGCCAGGTACTAATTGTATGGTTAATATTGGCTATTGTTACCAGTAGGGAAACTGCGATCGCTGAAATAATTAATTTAACGTTTAATTGATGTTGCTTCTTTTTTTGGAGAGATTTAAGATTTTGGGAACGACCTTTAGCAGACATAAAAGTTTATTAAAGTCTATTTTATCTTGAGAATAAAGCTATTTATTTCTCAGGATAAATTAGTTAATTGAGTTACCGTTGCGATCTTAATTACTTAAAACAAGTGAGATACAACACATCGACATTAATTTTTACGTTCCACAACAGCTATATCCTTTCTCTAATTGGTAAGGTACATTAAGGAAATTTCCTACTAACCACTAACCACTAACGATTAACGACTAACCAAAAAACTATTCTGTACCTCATTCCAATAAGAATCGCTATAGTTAATTGATCCTAGAATAGACTAGATAAATAATTGATAACAGAGCAATCACTACACATCCTATTTGCACCAGAAACATGTATTTAAAACTTTTTTCCAATCGCTGCTGATTATATTTCATGCGATCCACCTTAAACTGTAAATGAGAATCGCGATCGCTGAGTAGGGACATTTCTTGCTGAAGTATACTCCTAACTGTTTGCTCAATATCTTCCTGATTAGCTTTATTGATATTATTGTCTAATTGATGAAGCCCGTGCTCCAAATATCTTAGCTGGCGTTTTAGTTCAGAAATTTCCTCAAACTCTGATTTGGTAATAATAATTTTCTGAAGATATTTTTCAGTCAGTTCTCCACTTAACTGAAAATACCCCTGATTAGCATTATAAATGGCTGTTTTGAGTTCCTGTGGCGTAGCATTTTTTAGTAAATAACCCTTTGCCCCATTTTTAAGCGCCTCTCCTAAATGTTGTTCATTATCGTGAACACTGAGAATCAGAATTTTTGTTTGAGGAAATTTTTGCATGATTATTTTGGTTGCCGTTAAGCCATCCATAGAGGGCATTTCCACATCCATTAAGATGACGTTTGGCTCTAGTTGAGGAATTTTTTCGATGGCTTCTTGACCATTACTAGCAAACCCAATTATCTGAATATCAGTTTCAGATTTTAGATAGGTTTCTATTAGCTTGTGAGTCAAATTTTGATCGTCAACAACAAGAACTTTAATCATGTAAAATTGTAGCTATAGGAGCAATTTAAACTGGTAATGCTGAATTCATAATTGCTCTAGTTTAAATTTACTGCTTAAGTATACAGTTTTCTATGTATGTTATTCAATATAAATTAAGCACAATTACGCCTCAGAATAAACACTTGCCGAATTGATACTGACGGGATCTGTTATGTATTGTATTCTTCAATTACCAAACTGTATAAAATTTGATTCTGATAAATTACTTTGTTAGAACTTGATCCAGATTAACGAACAAGTCTAGAGTCAAAAAACCGAGTTTTTCGACCCATATCAAAAGATTTCCGACAAAAATTAAATAGCTATCTTGGAGTAGAGCTGTTTTATGAGCCAACTTTATCTCCAATGATTGTTATATTTGGCGATGATAATTATCAATCAATGGAGAATAAAAATTTAATCAAGCGATCGCCACTAGTTATTTATAATCCATAAAAATCCTGATAACGCTGATGCTGTATGAGTCAAGTATTTATTCTCAGACTAGTAACTTAAAATTAATTAGTGCAATTACTTAAGCAGAAGCAGACAAGCTGAATAACAGCGTGGTGCTCTAACTCATCATGATGAGCTATATCTCAGATTGAAATTGAGTTTCCAATAATTCTGACTAGAGATAAATTAAGTGAACCAGTTGCTAAACCAGATAGCAATAGTACTCAAGCTGACACCAATAATCACTACCACGGGCAGAATGATGCCAGTATCCGTCATTTTGACTATGGGAATAGAAATAGCCATCATCCCCGTAGCTAAACACCAAATAATTGCTGTACTGCCAATTTTCGCACCTTGTCCTTCCATCACTCTAATTTCTATTAAACTTTTCTTTATTTATTAAGTCATACATTATCTAGACACAGTTTAGTTGAGCCCCAAAACTTTAGATTTTGTTAACAAATTGATTCTATGTAAATTCAAGAATACTTACTGCTTGAGAGATGAAAGTGAGTTCCTAGAACGGATTGCTAGATTAAGCGTTAAATTAAATATTCCATACAGACACAGTATGCTATATTAGTTGCTGTTGCAAAATTGTCTTCAACGCTACTTATACCTGGGGGTATGGCGGAATTGGTAGACGCTGCGGATTTAAAATCCGTTGAGGGTAATACTTCGTGGGAGTTCAAGTCTCCCTACCCCCATTTCTAGAAAAGAGTCTAGTTCTCTAAATTTATGATAGGAAGTATAACTTTGTCATTTTGGAAGCTTTATGCTTCCGCTAAAGACTTAATTTACCTGATTTTAATCGTATTGAACAAGACTTTGCCATTATCAAAAAAGGCGTATTTATTCCGTTTCTGGTACTTCCTCGAATGACATCGTTAAATCATACGGAAATTCTTTAGAATGAATACATAACCAATATGTTTATAATTGTCATTGATAAACAGCGGTTAATATAATTTTTTCCATCAATCTTCCTAAAGCTTTATCGGCTATGTAATCTCATCTTCAGATTATCAATTGAAGCACTACAGATGCATATAGTCTCAAGTATTAATTAAGTGCAGCAGTAGAAACTCTATATTTCAATACTTGTGGCAGAAAGGGAATTGCGCTACCGCCGCAGATTATTGAAAAAGACTACCAATACGCCGTGCGCAACTATTTTAAAATTATTGATTTTACTGGGTTTCAGAACGAAAGAGTTTCAGAAACTCCCCTGAAAGTACCATTCTTACGTGAGAGGTTGCACACGGTGTTACTAATGCAATATTAATCACACAAAATATAAGACATTCCCCTAATCTTCAAATGAAGTGTATTTTATTTTACAAACCTTACGGAGTATTGTGTCAATTTAGCGATCGCAGTGAACCACCCCGTCTCACACTAAAAGACTATATCCCAATTCCCAATATTTATCCTGTGGGCAGGTTAGATCTTGATAGTGAGGGGCTTTTACTATTAACAGATAATGGAAAGTTACAGCATCGATTAGCCGACCCCAAGTTTGCCCATCCCCGTACTTATTATGTTCAGGTAGAGAGAATTCCCCCTCAGTCGGCATTAGATAAATTAAGGATTGGGGTAACTATCAAAAATTATCGAACTCGCCCCGCAAAAGTATCTTTATTAGCTACAGTACCAATCTTGCCGCCGCGAAATCCTCCCATCCGCGATCGCAAATCGGTTCCCACCTGCTGGTTAACTATGACCCTCACCGAAGGCAAAAATCGCCAGGTGCGACGCATGACGGCGGCTGTGGGCTTCCCTACCCTAAGATTAGTCAGAGTAGCCCTTGACTATAACCATTGCAGGCTAGACCTGAATAATTTACAGCCTGGCGAATGGAGGGAATTAACTACTAAAGAGAATAAAAAGTTATTTAACTTAAAATAATTTAAATAAGCGTATTTTTCTGAACATATATATATGCATATTGGTCATAAAAGTTTTTATTGTTAATGAATATTGCAAAATTATTAATATTAAAAATATAAAGATAAATATCTTCACTAAAAAATATAAATAATGTGTTCCAATGAGAAGAGATATAAATATACTTATAAGGGAGACAAGAAATTGTCTTAAAATGATGCAAAACATATTCAGCTATACATAATCTATGACAACTACTATTCGCCAAAATGGCAATTACAGTCTTTGGGAGAGATTTTGTCGTTGGGTAACCAATACTAACAACCGTATTTATATCGGTTGGTTCGGAGTATTGATGATCCCTTGTTTAATCTCCGCAACTATTTGTTTCATCATCGCTTTTATAGCGGCACCCCCAGTTGATATTGACGGAATTCGTGAACCAGTTGCTGGCTCCTTGATGTACGGTAATAATATTATTTCTGGTGCCGTTGTTCCCTCCAGCAATGCGATCGGACTACATTTTTATCCTATTTGGGAAGCAGCATCTCTAGATGAGTGGCTTTATAACGGTGGTCCCTATCAGCTCATTGTGTTCCACTTTTTAATCGGTATCTTTTGCTGGATGGGTCGTCAGTGGGAGTTGAGCTTCCGTCTAGGAATGCGCCCCTGGATCTGTGTGGCATATTCTGCCCCTGTATCCGCCGCAACCGCAGTATTCCTTATTTATCCTTTAGGACAAGGCTCTTTCTCCGATGGAATGCCTTTAGGAATTAGCGGAACCTTCAACTTTATGTTGGTATTCCAAGCAGAGCACAACATTCTGATGCACCCCTTCCACATGTTGGGTGTCGCTGGTGTCTTTGGTGGTGCTTTATTCTGCTCCATGCACGGTTCTCTGGTAACTTCTTCTCTAGTTCGTGAAACAACTGAAAAAGAGTCCTTGAACTACGGCTACAAATTTGGACAAGAAGAAGAAACCTACAATATCGTGGCAGCACACGGCTATTTTGGACGTTTGATCTTCCAATATGCCTCATTCAGTAACTCACGCTCCCTGCACTTTTTCTTAGGTTCTTGGCCTGTTGTAGGAATCTGGTTTACTGCTATGGGAATTTCTACTATGGCGTTTAACCTTAACGGCTTCAACTTTAATCAGTCTGTAGTTGATGGTCATGGTCGTGTCGTCAATACTTGGGCTGACGTTCTTAACCGCGCTAACCTGGGATTTGAAGTAATGCATGAACGTAATGCTCATAACTTCCCCTTAGATTTAGCTAGTGGTGAAGCGGCTCCTGTAGCAATGACCGCACCTGCTATTAATAGCTAGAAATAGCAAGCTATTATTGGGCTAATAGCCCATAATTATCACAAACGCTCTTCTATGGAGGGGCGTTTTTGCTGTTTTGAGTCTGTCTTCTCAGGTATTTTCCTCAAATAGATTCATAAGATTATCTTCGCTCTGGGAACTATAGAAATATCGCTAATTATTACTTGAGTAGAAAAAGGAGTTAAATATGGAACCTCTTGGATTTTGGGAATGGTTTGGTCTGATGTTTCTGTTTGCAATCCCTATCCTTAATATTATTGTGTTCTTGGCAGGAGCGCTTGGGATGGGAAAACAAGGTTTTGTAAATTACTGCCGTGCATTTTTACTATGGGTTGCCATCGGGGTGAGCATTGCATTAGTTATTGGGGCGGTGTATGGTTGAGCATTCATAGTAAAGTATTAGGATTAGACAGTAAAAAAGGAGACCTACTATCGGCTATGCTTTTAGCCTTTCAATCTCCTCTTTTTATGTATTGACTTGTAACGTAGCTGATTTAAAAAATTAAACTCAACTCTACTTAATACTTTCAATTGCTGGCGCTTGGGCTATGATAGCCTGTTTTTGCTGTACGCTCGCAATGTGGGATTGAGTAACTTTAGCGTTAAGGGCTACGGTTTTCACGTCATAGACTTGAGTGAAAAGCTTAGGATATAAACCAATACCAACAATCATTACCAGAAAACAGACAGCAATAAATATTTCTCTGGGATTAGCATCATCAAAGGGGGCTTCTCCAGGTAAAGCACAACTGTTGCCAAAGCATACCGCCGCATCATTAGTAGGCTGATTAATTTTGGCTTGACTGAGATCGCAGGCTAAGGCTTCGTTGGAGTTAAAGAATACCAGTCTGACCATCGACAGGAGATAAACCGGAGTCATGATTAGCCCCACCGCTGCTAAAAAGATGAGCATGGTTGAAAAAGCTGGGCTATAAACCCCGTTAGTAGTCATACCGACAAATACAGCTAATTCACTCGCAAAACCGCTCATTCCAGGAAGAGCCAGAGAAGCCATAGCACCTGCGGTAAAGAGAGCAAAAGCCTTTGGCATTACTAACGCTATCCCATCCATCTGATCCATAAACAGTGTGTGGGTGCGGTCATAAGTTACCCCAGTGAGGAAGAACAATACCGCCGCAATCAGACCGTGAGATAACATTTGCAGCATAGCGCCATTCGTACCCAGGTCAGTAAATGATGCCAGACCGAGTAAGACAAATCCCATGTGGGAAACTGAAGAATAAGCTAGACGGCGCTTCATGTTGGTCTGAGCAAAAGAGCTAAAGCCGCCGTAAACAATATTTATGACCCCCAAGGTTGCTAGTACGGGGGCAAAGTAAACGTGAGCATCAGGTAGCAATTCCATGTTGAAGCGAATCAGACCATAGCCACCCATCTTTAATAAGACTCCAGCCAATATCATCGATACAGGAGCGGAAGCTTCCCCATGAGCATCTGGCAACCAGGTATGTAGAGGAAAGATAGCGAGCTTAACACCAAAGGTAATTAGTAACCCTGCATAAAGCGGTAGGGACAGGGCTAGAGGATAGTTCTTTTCCGCCAAGGCAGCGATATCGAAGGTCAAATTGTCGCCATAGAAAGCCATACCGAAACCTGCAACCAGTATAAAAACTGAGGCAGCAGCAGTATAAAGTAAGAACTTCGTAGCGGCATAGCGACGTTTTGCACCACCCCAAATAGAAACTAGCAGGTAGACTGGAACCAACTCTAGCTCCCACATAACAAAGAATAGAAGCATGTCCTGGGAAACGAACACTCCAATCTGTGCCGAGTAGAGCACCAGCATTAGAAAGTAGAAGAGGCGTGGCTTGCGGTTGACCTGCCAAGCAGAGAGCATTGCCAGAGTTGTTACGAATCCCGCTAGTAAAACTAAAGGAGCTGAAATACCGTCTACTGAGACTGACCAGCTAACTCCTAACATAGGAATCCAACTGTAGCTTTCGGTTAATTGAAACTGAGCATTGCTGGCATCGTAGTTATTCCAGAATGCATATCCCATTAATATAAAGTCTGCGATACCGACAACGAGAGCGTACCAACGAACGGTTTTACCTTCTTTGTCAGGAATCAGAGGAATGGCGAAAGCCGCCAGTAGAGGTAAAAAGATAATCGCGGTAAGCCAAGGAAATTGAGCTACCATTGTTACGTTTTGTATATAAATTCAATTGTTAATAAAAGTATACAGTATGAACCTTTGTTAAGATCAGTGAGTTCTATTCTTGACAATTATCTAATAATTGTTAACAAAAGTTTTAGTCTAAGTTAGGCAAGTGGTTCTGAGGCGGGTATTCCTACTTATTAATATGCTTAGGGCGATTTATAAAATGTAGCGATCGCCGAAAATCCCTGCAAAAATCAGTCAAAAATAAATAATTTAAATATTTTATGACAAATATAATAACTAAATATAATGAGAATGATTTAAAACAATTTTAAGGTGCTGGTGGAGAATCAGAACATTGCTATGGCTCTCAAGTCCTGGGAGTTGCTGATTTGGTCTTGGCGATCGCATTTACAATATCGCATCTACAAGATCAGCTCTTTATCAGCGCCATGTTGGGTCAAAGTTTAGCCAAGCGAGCAGTTTGATAGTAGTGCGCCAAAATTTGCTGATAGCTGATTCCTTGTTGAGCCAGATAATATGCTCCCCATTGGCTTAGTCCCACCCCATGTCCAAAGCCGCGACCTTTAATATGTAAATTTTGACCATCTGTAGAAATACGAAACAAGGTACTACGTAATTGAAGAACTTTACGTAGCTTTTTGCCGCTGACGGTTTTGGTACCGCGATCGCCCTTGATGGTCATGGTAACGATTCGTCCTTGAGGAGTGACTTCTTCAGGCTGAATACCAATAATTTTGCCAATGTCAGCGGCTAAACTGTTAATCCTATTAATAGGAACGACTTCTTGCCATTCAAATACAGGAGCCTGATGATCATAATCAACGACTGCCCTGAGATAAGGTAAGGGAGATGTCCAGACATCCTCGACATTTTCAGTGTGCCCCCCTGAAGAAGCATGGAATGCCGCTAGAATAACCTGATTGTTGTAGGTCATAATTTGACCTAAAGTACTATTAACCGCTTCGTGAGTAGTTGTATACTCACTGTCCAAGCCCTTATAAACTTGAGTACCAATCGTCGTATCTAAATCATAGAGAGCGTGGGCTTCGGTTTTGTGCTTGTAAACGGCATAGGAACGAGCCGCAACCGCTTGGGCTTTCAAGGCTTCAATAGGCCAACTAGAAACCGCTTCTGCACCCACTACACTATAAAGATATTGTTCTAAATCAACATGATTAATGGCAGTAATTTGCTCTCCCTGCCGAATCAAATGAGTTCTTCCCCGATACCAGCGATCGCCAATCCAAACATAGCCATTATCTTGGGGTTCAATGATCAATTCTCCTGCCCCTAGGCGATTATTGATGGCAATTTTCTCATCATTGAGCCTAGCTGCCGTAGCAGACATTGGAGTGAGTTGACCAAGCTGTTTACCCTGACCATTCTTGACAATTGCCGTCGTAGAACTGCCAATCCTAACAGAAGTAACTTGTTTTCTGACCGCTACTCTCAACTCAACGGCTTGGGCTGGCAAAACTATTAGTAGCCAAATCAACCCTGTAGACAGCCAGTTAAGCTTAGTAGAAAAAATAACGTATTTTAAATTTTTCCAGCTCATTCTCTCGATAGCGACTACCGTCTAATGAACGCCATCAATATCTTGCTTTATTTTGATCAGGATGACAACTAATAGATGCTTAAGTTTGAAATATGACGACCTTGATGTGTCTGCTCGTAAGTAATAAGTAAAGAGTAATAAGTATCCTACGCTAGATCCGTAATGCTATATCCCAATAAATCAATGCTCTGATCTAAAACTAGCGTTAACTTAAGGTAACCAAGGATATTGCGTAAAATCTGGCTCTCGTTTATCGAGAAAGGCTTGTTTCCCTTCGGCACCTTCTTCCGTCATGTAATAAAGCATTGTGGCATTACCTGCTAACTCTTGGATGCCCGCTTGTCCATCACAGTCCGCATTAAAAGCAGCCTTCAGACATCTGATAGCAATAGGACTTTTAGCCAAGATTTCTTGTGACCATTTAATCCCTTCCTCCTCCAATTGATCCAGAGGAACAACACAGTTAACTAAGCCCATGTCGTGGGCTTCCTGGGCATTATACTGCCGACACAAAAACCAAATCTCCCGCGCCTTTTTCTGCCCCACGATGCGAGCTAAATAGCTAGAACCAAACCCGCCATCAAAACTACCTACTTTGGGTCCAGTTTGTCCAAAAACTGCGTTATCGGCAGCGATGGTTAGATCACACAAGACATGAAGCACATGCCCTCCGCCAATGGCATACCCTGCAACTAGAGCAATAGTAACTTTCGGTAAAGAGCGAATTAACCGCTGTAAATCTAAAACATTGAGCCGAGGAGTACCCTGCTCATCAATGTAGCCTGCTTTTCCGCGAATGCTTTGATCTCCTCCCGCACAGAAGGCATATTTACCATCGGTGTGGGGTCCTGCACCAGTTAGTAGCACCACCCCAACGCGGCTATCTTCCCGCGCATCAACAAAGGCATCGTACATCTCAAAGACAGTTTTGGGGCGAAAAGCGTTTCTTCTGTGGGGACGGTTAATCGTGATTTTGGCGATGCCTTTCCATTTATGATAGAGAATATCTTCGTAAGTTTTAGCCGTTTCCCATTCAACTTGCATAAATTATCACTAATGCTAAAAAAGGAGCAAGCCATAACTTACTCCATAAATACCTGATTGATTCCTAAATGATTAACAACTTAACTTGTAACCATTTCTTTCTCGGCTGTTTCTGCCTCTTGCGCCAAGAATTTTTCTAGCTCTGTCAAAGCCTTATCATCAACTTTGGTTTGCATCGGACAGAACTTAGGACCACACATAGAACAGAACGATGCAGTTTTGTAGATATCTGCGGGGAGGGTTTCATCGTGATATTCCCTGGCTCTTTCTGGGTCGAGGGACAGTTCAAACTGTTTCTCCCAGTCAAAGTCATAGCGAGCCTTAGAAAGCTCATCATCCCGATCCCTTGCACCTGGTCGATGGCGGGCGATGTCTGCCGCGTGAGCCGCAATCTTATAGGCAATTAAGCCGTTACGCACGTCTTCAGCATTGGGTAAGCCTAAGTGCTCTTTTGGAGTAACGTAACAGAGCATAGCGGTACCGTACCAGCCAGCCATAGCCGCGCCAATCGCGGAGGTGATATGGTCGTAGCCAGGGGCGATATCAGTTACCAGGGGTCCTAAAACATAGAAAGGTGCTTCGCTACACTCCTCCATCTGTTTCTTAACGTTAAACTCAATCTGATCCATCGGTACATGACCAGGTCCTTCCACCATTACCTGAAGATCATGTTCCCAGGCTCGACGGGTTAAATTCCCTAGGGTTTTGAGTTCCGCTAGCTGGGCAGCATCACTAGCATCATGGGTACAGCCAGGGCGGAGAGAATCCCCTAGGCTAAAGGAGACATCGTATTTTTTGAAAATCTCAATAATGTCGTCAAAATGGGTATAGAGCGGGTTTTGCTTGTGGTGACGCAGCATCCAGCGGGCAATGATGCCGCCACCGCGAGAGACAATACCTGTGACCCGACCCTTAACTAACGGTAAGTGCTCGATTAAGATACCAGCATGAATTGTCATATAGTCCACGCCCTGCTGGGCATGTTTCTCAATGATGTGGAGAAAATCATCAGCACATAGGCGATCCATATTTCCCTGCACGCTTTCCATTGCCTGATAGATTGGCACTGTACCAATGGGTATGGGAGAGGCGTTGATTACTGCGGTGCGAATCTCGTCTAAATTTCCGCCCCCAGTAGATAAGTCCATCAGGGTATCAGCACCATATTTAACTGCCAAATTTAACTTGGCGATTTCTTCATTAATGTCGGAAGAATTAGGAGAAGCGCCGATATTAGCGTTTACCTTACAGCTAGAGGCGATGCCGATACACATCGGCTCTAAATTCGTATGATTGATGTTGGCAGGAATAATCATTCTGCCTCTAGCTACCTCATCACGAATCAAATCTACTGGTAAGCGTTCTCTCTTCGCCACATAATGCATTTCTTCGGTAATGATTCCCTGACGCGCGTAGTGCATCTGAGATACATTGCCCTGTCCCCGACGCTTGGCAACCCATTCCGTTCTCATGTTTTTTATTCCTCGAATAAACAGCTTCCCTACGCTGGTGCTAACCAGTCTCAGGTTCTTAGGGTATTTCTCAGCCTCTATAATGCAGGCACCCCTAGCTACACGGGAATTCTAGCACTGATTAACTGTTCGATTTCCACGATCAATGCAAAGTAATTATTTCTTCATTCATAGCATTGTTTCTTAAATTTATTTATTTACAGAAATTAAAGAAAATTCTGCCATTTACTATTTTTAATATTTGCTTAATTTATTTGGTTGCTAATTAATTAAATGCCAGCGACCGTAAGGATTATACAGTAGGCTATGTGCTTCAGACTCACGGTCTCTTCTTAACTTCAGCTTATAAATTGGACATTCAATATCGGGTTGAAAAGTATGTCCGTCTTGCAAGATTGCTGGTTCGGTTAAACGGTAGTAGTTAAATACGTTCATCACATAAATAGCCAATCCCCGATCCTCTAAAAGATTTATTGCCACGTCTGCTTTACCGAGGTTTGACATGCCAGATGAGTAGTAACATTCATCTCCTTCAATTAAAGTTACAAATAATGTATAGATATCAAAAACATCATCGGATTTACTACGAGTAAGCCACTGCTGTTTTTCATGAGCAATGCCGCTCGATTCAACCATGATGGCAGTTCCGCCAATTTCTAGTAGAGCCTGGGCTAATTGAGCCATTTGCCGACAGGCGTTATATCCTGGGGCGTTAGAAGTTAAAACAATGTTATTGGGGCAACTATCAATTAGTTCTAAAGTGTCTTGGGAAATATTGCCTTGTTCTGTAAATTTATTTTCTGCGGCATGGCAGATATCAATTGCACAACTGAAGGAGTCAACTGTCGAACAAATGTGGCGATCGCCTAATTCATAGGTTGAGCCATATTGTCTGGCTACCGCCTCAGCAATTTCTTGTCTCGTTAAGTTGATTGGGATACGAAGAACAATCTTACTATTCATGTCCTTAATTCAGGCGATCGCCCGTCAAATGACAATCTGCTCATAATTTAGACTGTTTATAATTTAAACTATTATCTAAAATCGCCTAATAATGGGTATATTTTACTAAACAAGTAGCGGTACTAAACTAAAAAGCTAAGAACTTACCAGCTTAATTTAACTTGATCAAAGATAGGAGAGCATCGCAATGTCAAAACAAAATAATCCTACAGGTTTGTTTGTCGGCGGGTTAATGATTGGGAGTGCGGTAGGAACTTTAATCGGATTACTGATTGCCCCCCGCACTGGTAAAGAAACCCGCAAGGTCATTAAAAAGTCAGCGGATGCTCTACCAGAACTAGCCGAGGATCTGGGCTCTAGCATCCAGTTTCAGGCAGATCGTCTTTCTGAATCAACCTTAGAAAATTGGTCAAGCACCTTAGAAAGACTGCAAGAGGCGATCGCCGCAGGAGTTGAAACTAGTCGGGCAACTGCCCAAGAAGGAAAGTTAAATGATGCCAATCAAGATGTAAACTCATCCTTAACTGATCGCCGATAAAATTGGGAAATTACGAGCTGACCTAATAACTTTATGATCGACCCTTTATTCTGGCTAGGATTTTCTTTATTTCTAGTTTCCTTTAGCTTATTTGCTGTTTTACTAGTCACCATACCTACCCTACAGGAGGTGGCTAGAGCTGCTCGTAGTGCCGAAAAACTGTTTGATACCCTCAATCGGGAGTTTCCCCCTACCCTAGAAGCAATTCGCCTCACTGGGAAAGAAGTAGGAGAATTGACCGAAGATCTTAATCAAGGGATCAATAACGCGACAGGAGTTGTTAAGCAGGTTGACCAAAGCTTACTTACCGCTAAAGAACAAGTACAGCAGGTGCAGCTTAATAGTATTGGTCTAATTGCAGGGGTTAAAACTGCCTGGAGAGTCTGGCGCAATCCCCAGGGCGATCGCTCCTCCGCTGAGTTGCCTCCTCAACTCAATAAATCTGAACTTAGTAATGGTGCTGTGCGTAAAAATCTTGACTCCTTTGAATAAATCTCTAAAAAGCGGCGCATCGCGGTTAGCCGAAGGTGTATCCTTTAGGGCTTGTTGGTCTCCAGCACAGAGCGAATGCGCCAAGAAGCTTAAAGCTTAAGGCTTAAGGCTTACAGCTATCTCAACAGATCAATGTTTTGCTCTAAAATTAAAGTTATTTAAGTATTATTTAAGATTTTTTCCTTGATGAAGTTACTCAGGACTGGAAATTACTGATAACCTTAATGTAAGGTAAATAAATGTAACAAAAATAAGAAACTTCTTATCAAGTCAAAATTGTATAGCAACATTGTTTTAAATAAGTTAATCATGATCCAAAAGCTCTTGCGGCGCTCCCTGGTCATCTTAGGGGTCTGCTTTCTCGTGCTAGCGTCTGGGGTAACTCAGCCAGCCTTAGCAGTTAACAACCCTGAACTGTTGCCTGATGAGGTAACCCCTGTAGTTGATCTAGCGAATCTCTTACCTGAGCGGCAAGAAGAGAGTTTAATTGCCGACCTAGAAGAGTTTGAGGCATCAACAGGCTGGAAAATGAGAGTGTTGACTCAGTATGACCGCTCTCCTGGTCGCGCCGTGAAGAAATTTTGGGGCTTAGACGATAAGAGTATTTTGCTGGTAGCCGATAGTAGAGGGGGTAACCTGCTGGCTTTTAGTATTGGTGATGATGTATACGAGTTATTGCCCCGTAACTTCTGGATTGAACTCCAGACTCGCTTTGGCAACATGTACTACATTCGCGAGAATGGAGAAAATAATGCGATCGTTGAAGCGTTAGGGGCTGTTAAGGGTTGCTTGGTTCAAAACGGCTGTACGGCTGTACCAGGACTGCCTCAAGAACAGTGGATTTTAACCTTAATAAGCTCCATTGTTGGCGGCGTTATTCTGGGGGTTGCAGTAATCCCCCGTAAAGAAGGACAGGTAATTGCTTGGCAATGGGGTCTGATTATGTCTCCTCTGTGGGGAATTCTCTTTATAGCCTTTGGCATGGGACCTGTAGTAGTTCGCACTCCAGAAGTTTTACCCCTATTCCGTAACGTCATTGGGTTTATGCTGGGGGCGGTGGTTGCTTTTATTTCCCCATCATTTATTGAAACTCCAACTCCTGATTCAGAAGCCTAATATTTTTTCTTGGCAAGCTAGGTATTAACTTTTAGGATTAAGTCAAGGTTTAAAATAAAGCCTTGACTTAATTTATAGCTAGATAAATTTGAAGTTATGGTCATTCCAAATAAGAACCATACGAAAGGATGTACTGTTTATTGCTCCCTAGTCCCTTATCCCCTGTCTTGGTGCGCGTTCCCTTGCGCCTGACGGCGACGCGGGGTCGCACCGCAATCCCTCGAACAAATAACTTAGGGGATAGCGCGAAGTTGCGTTGCGGTGAAGCAGTTGCGTTGGGCGGGTTCCCCGACTTGAGCAAACTGCTGAACCCGAAGGGGGGTTCCCCCCGTTGAGCAAACTTCGTAAGAAGGAAATTAATTAGAACGACTATAATTTAGCGTGACAGAACAGGTTTTCTAGCTGGAATTCTCTCTTCAGATAAATCTGGCAAATCTATATCAGGAGCAGTACCCAGCGCAACATCACCCCAGCGCATTATGGTTGCCGCAGCAGTAGATGCACCGCCAATACTAAACACCAGAACTAAATCCCCTGGCTTAATTTTCCCTAGCTTGGCAGCGTAAAAGAGATTGGCAACGGGCAAAGCAGCCCCAATATTGCCATAGTAAGGATGCATGTCTAAAGTTTGGCGACGATCAATACCTAAAGTATTGATGAATAGTTCAGCAAACCACGCAAGAGGAGTACTGGTTACAAAAAAATCAATTTGATCAATAGTTAAATTGGCATCAGCAATAGCATCCTTACAAGCTTGGCAAATGAATTTAGTGCTATGATCTCGCATCAGCCGTCCCATATTATTGCTTGCCAGCAAACGAACCTGTGGGTTTTTATATCTATCTTCTGCCAGTGAGCAGGAATACATATCATTTGTAACGGCAGTGTTGATAATTTTTGTACCAATAATTCCTTGATCTGCTTTTATACTAGAGACTACGAAAGCGCCTGAGCCATCACTAGCAATCCAGGAAAGAGTATCGTTTTCTTGACCAAGATTTCGGGAATAAGTGCAGGAAACTACCACTAAAACATTATGGTATTCTCCTGATTTAACCATGGCATAAGCTGTTTGCAGTCCAACCAAAGCACCAGAATGCATTGAATTGATATTCCAAGCAGGACAGGCTAAATCTAACTGATTGAGTAAAGAGGAAGAATTACCTCCTATGAGTTGCTCAGGAAACATTGAAGCCACAAGCATGAGGTCTATATCTTCAGAAGCAAATTTTCCTGCATTGATAGCTCTCTTGGCAGACTGCACTTCCAAAGTTAAGGATGATTCATTCTCCCCCAGGACATATCTTGTAACTGTTCCTCGAAATGGATCGGATAGATAAGGCTGCATCGCTCGATCAAAATCTCTGCTGTTGACGGTAGATTCATCAGCGGAGAAAACTTTAGCTAGAGTTTTTTGTTCTGCCTGAGCTACTTGCTCAGGATACTTGACTCGGAAATAGTCGTTAGTGCGCTTAACGCTGGGAAAGCTCACGGCAAGGGAGCTAATACCTACGGATTGATTCATGATTATTAATATTTTCTGGAAAGTTCTTATTTTTGGCGATTTATTGATTTTTATCTTGAAAAATCAAACTTTTAACGCGATCGCCAATTGGTGCAACTTGAGCTGCATCAATAATCACGTCAATTACAAAAGGTTTCTCCGATGCCATTGCTGTTTCTAAAGCCGATGGGAGTTCTGATTCTTGAGTAACGCGAATCCCCTCCGCTCCCATCCCATGAGCAATCTTGACAAAATCTGCCTGAGGAATTTCTGTATCCATCCCTTTCAACCCTTGTAGAAAAGTCCCTTGCTTACACATGTTGTAATATCCGTCATTGAGGACAATCCAAACCGCAGGAATTTGAAATCTTGTGGCAGTGTTGATCTCATTGTTCATCAACATCGCTCCATCACCGACAATAGCTACTGCTTTTCTCTGAAAGGCAGATGCCCCTACAACCCCAGTAGAGAAGTGTCCCATACTAGCAAACCCAGTACTAACACGAAAACTTGGTTGGGCAAATCTTAATTTGTTTATTGCCCAAGCCATGGAGTTTCCGCCTTCTGCCATAACTATGGCATCATTGTCCTCAATAATTATTTTTTGAATCTGATCCATCAGGACTTGAGGACGTACTAAATTAGTATGAACAGGGTCAAGAGGCGTTGTTTGCGGTCGAGGAAATTTAACTTTTTCTGTTAACGCTTGATCTTGGGGGAAATGCTTGAGCAGTGACCTAACAAATTCGCCAATCTCTGACTGAATCCCAATAGTTTCTACTTCTGGATACGCCTTTCCTAGCACTGAGGAATTAATATCTACCTGAATAAAGCCTTTAGCGGGAATCATTCGCGGATTCCAAAAGGAAGTCCATTCCTCTAACTGAGTTCCTAAGACTAGAGTATATTGAGGGCGCTGCTCTTCCATATATTGGATTACGGATTTATGTCCCGCAAATCCTGTAACCCCAATAAATTGAGGATGATTTTCGGGAAAAATTCCTTTGCCCCTTGGAGAGCACATCACGGCACATCCTGTTCTTTCCGCTAGTTCTCTTATGGCAGCACTGGCTTTACGGGCACCAAAGCCAAGCCACATGGCAAATGAACCTTCTGATAAAAGATTGGCACAGTGGGCAACAGTTGTTTCTCCAGCAGTTGGCAAGGGGGCAACAATCTTTTTAATTTTCAGCGGTTTTTCGACTGAATTCTTTTGCAGATCGCAAGGAATACTGAGATGAGCGACAAAACCATCTGGTTTCGCTAAACCCCTACTAATTTCTCTGGCGGTTTCGTCAAGCTGTGCCGTAGATTCGAGAACGGTTGCATAGTGCAATAATGCTCCCGAAGTATATAAGCCAGAATGAGCCATGGCATTGATCGTTGTTTCCTGAAAAGCTCCTTTACCTCGCTGAGCGGCAGAAGTATAGGGCGAGATCAAGATTACCTTGGCACCTTCCCATCGTGCTGCATATATTCCCGTTATAACATTGGCAATTCCTGGGGCGGTGGTGGTAAAAACAACAACTGGGCGATCGCTGACAAAGTGAGCTTCTGTAGCGGCAAAAGCGGCTCCTGCTTCGTGTCGAAAATGACGGACTTTAATTGAGCTGTGCTCTAGGGCATGCCACATGGGCGCGATCGCACCTCCTGAAACTCCAAAGGCATATTCTACTCCTAGCTGTTCTAACATCTCGGCGATCGCCTGGGAAACAGTAATTGTACTCTGATTATTCTCTGATTCTTGTCGGGTAATCAGACGCTCTTTAACGGCATCGGTGGCTATTTTTCGATAGTTATCAAAGCACTTTTGACTTTCGAGAGAAACTAAATTCTCAGATATTGAAGACTGGGAGCTTTCGGCTATCTCTGCCGTAGAACTATCATTCACCTGTTTATTATTAGTATTCAGAATCATGAATATGTATTTAGATTGTTTTAACTGCTTATTAAACTCCCTTAAATTCTATGGCAATAGGATTGATTTCTTTGTGTTTGATTACACTTTTTCGATATAAAAAATGTTATCTAAATATTCTTGATTTAGATCAAGAATGTTGATCTGAATCAAGTTTTGTTTGCTGTAAATCACCAAGATGTATTGTTGCGATTCTGAGTCAGAAAACTTGGTAATTCTGAATTTATATATTCTCATTGTGCATGGTTCAAAATGAGAATAGACCTTTGATTTGAATAGAATGTAAAAGACAGGGCTTTAGAAAAATATCGGATTTGGAGAGAATTAATTTAATCTTTATTTAACTAAATTTGATTTATGTTTATTGCCCCATCTTTCTAATTAGAGCCTGTGATTTTGGAGATCTAATAATTTTTTTCTTGGGAAATCAAGCTGTTAAAGCGATCGCCCATCAGGGAAGATTGCGTCGCTGTAATGAGTACGTCAATTATAAAAGGATTTTGAGATGTCATTGCAGTTTCCAAAGCTAATGGAAGCTCAGATTCTTGAGCAACGCGAATCCCCTCAGCCCCCATAGCCTTGGCAATCTTGACAAAATCTACTTGAGGAATTTCTGTATCCATGCCGTTAAAACCAAGACAGGACATCCCTTGATTAGACATGTTGTCCTGACCATTATTGAGCACAATCCAAACCGCAGGAATTTGATATCTGGCGGCAGTATTGATTTCGTTGTTCGTCAACATCACCCCATTTCCTACAATGGACACCGCCTTGCCTTTTCTGACTAAAGATGTACCTAAAACACCAGTATTAAGGTGACCCATACTGGAAAACTCAGTAATGCCACGAAAGCAGCCGAAGTCAGAAAACTGAAGTCGATTGATTGCCCAAGTAAATGAATTATCAGCCTCTGCCATCACTGGTACATTATATTTCTCAACAATAATCTGCTGAATCTGATTCATTAGTACTTCAATTCGCACCAAATCAGAATTATCGGGAATGATGCTAGAAATTTGGGGTTGCGGCAGATTAAGCACATCTGCTGGCGATTGGTCTTGAGGAAAGTGCTTCAGTAGCGTGGTAATAAACTCATCAATCTCAGACTGAACTCCAAGAGTATAAACTTCAGGATAAGCTTTGCCAGGTACCTGTGAATCAATATCTACATGGATAAAGCCCCGGGCAGGAATCATTTGCGGATTCCAAAAAGAAGTCAGTTCTCCTAACTGAGTTCCCAATACTAAAATGTAATCAGGTCGTTGATGATTCATGTACTTTAGTACTGATTCATGTCCCGCAAATCCTGTAACACCAATAAACTGAGGATGATATTCAGGAAAAATTCCTTTACCTCGTGGAGAACACATTACGGCACAACCTATCCTTTCTGCCAAATCTCGGATAGCAGCGCTGGCTTTACGCGCTCCGAAACCAAGCCAAATTGCAAATGAACTTTCAGCCAGTAGCTTGGCACACTGGGCAACGGTTGTCTCTCTGGCAGTCGGCAGAGAGGTGGCAATCTTGGGAATGATTAACGGTTCTTCAACGAGACTACCTTGGATATCCAGGGGAATACTCAGATGAGACACAAACCCCTCTGTTTTTGCTAAACCCGCGTTAATTTGCCGTGCGGTTTCGGAAAGCTGGAGGGCAGATTCAAGAATTGTTGCGTAGTGAAATAATTCTCCCGATGTAAATAAACCAGAATGAGGCAGAGTGTAGGTACTAATTTCTTGAAAAGCGTATTTTCCTCGCCTCGCTGCCGAAGTATATCCTGAAATCAAGATCACCTTGGCTCCTTCTGAACGTGCAGCAGATAAACCTGTTAACGCATTGGTAATTCCTGAGGCACTAGCCGTAAAAACAACCACAGGTTGATCGCTGGCAATATAGGCTTCGGTCGCAGCAAATGCCGCTCCTGCCTCATGCTGAAAATCCAGAACTTGAATCGAACTCTGCTGTAAAGCTTGCCATATTGGAGCGATCGCTCCGCCAGAAACGCCGAAGGCATATTGAACGCCTAGCTTTTCTAGCATTTCTACGATGGCTTGGGAAACGGTTGTCATATTCTGAGTAATTCCAGACTTGTGTTGGTCAATAAGGCGCTCTTTAACGGCATCAGCGGCTATTTTTTGATAATGACTAAAGCATTTTTGGCTTTCAGAGGAAATGGAATTTCTAATAGTGGAATGCTCAAATATATCACCCATAGACAGGTCTGATTTTCTATTTTAAGTTCCTTAATTTCCATTGTAATGTAGCTAATTTATATGATATTCCGTTGCCAGACAAACTACATTTTTGTGATTTGCAAAAGGTCTTAACTTATTTTGTTATTTGGGAAATAAAAGTACAACTGATTTTTATGTTGTTTTAATAACTAACGACAAAAAAGTTATCGCCATTTATTTTTTTAAAAATTATTTTAAAAAAAGTACCGCTGGTTTTTCATAATTATTTTAATGACTGATAACAAAAAAGTTATCTTAAATTTAAAGTTTGATACAGGAAATGTATTTGAGTGGAGATCTTAATTAACACCTCATTGTGATGCTATGAGCAGAAAGATTTATGGCTGAGAAGGATTATTAAAGATAAAAATTAGCTAGTCATTCCTGACTGAAATTTGATCCAACACCTTTTCATTCCCTGATGATTTTATTTTTATCAAGGCTAGTTCATTTGATGCATCACCCTTAAGAAAGATTTCTCCTACCGATTCTCCACCAAGATCGAGCGCCCCAAAAATTTTTTGTTGCTGAAGATCATAGTGAAATTCAAAATATTCTCCTTGAATCCTACTATCAACAATATTGTCGTAGCCCATCATCAATGACCCAGTGGGATCATAAAAATTAATCCTTAAATGATCGATCCCATTGCTTACGTCAACTCTTTGTCCTTCTAACTTTTCAACATTTCTAGTTTCGTCAAAGCTAAAGCTGATCTGTACCTGATACCCGCGATCGCCATTGATGGTTATGTCTTGAACTATAGCTTCAGCAGGCATCTCCCACCCCAAAATCAAGCAGCAGAAAATTGAGATCATCAACAGTCTGAAGACAATAAATTTAAATCTACATTTGAGCTGCATCAAGGTTATTAATATCATTTGTATTATTCAATTCTTAAATTAATCCAAATAGTTCATAGGACACATTATCCTCCACGGGTGGCTATGATATATTAAAATAAGTAAAGTTAAACCAGTATTGCTTGACATATTCAAGGTTATATAATCTAGAAAAGGAGTGAATCCAAGATGAGAGCTGCGGAAATCACCAACGTTACTCTACAGACTCTAGCCACTGAATTTTTCCGTAAATCTGAGGGGGGATGGAACTCTCAAAGAAGGTATTACACACTCAATAAAGAAGTTCCTCCCCAAGAAGTAATTAGTTTGCTCCAGGTTTCCTTTCTTGAACAGGGGGACTCTGCCTTAATTGAACTAGCTCAAGCTCATGATCTGCCCAATGCTCAGGCAATGGTATGCGGTACCAAAGTAACTTGGGAAAGCAACTACACAAATCAAAGTCAGAAACCAATTACAGGCTCTACGGTATTTGGCATTCAAGGCAATATTCTCTATCGCGATCGCGGTTTTGCCACCTCTAAACCTGTAATCGCAATTTGCTCATTTAGTAACCCAGAAACGATGACTTTACGTACCGAATACAGCGGCAATGTTTTTGAGGAAGAAGTAAAGTTAGTTGGCAATCAATACCGTACTCGGCAGACAATCATTTCTCGTGCAGGACAAGAAATTACCATTGGACAATATTTAGAAAAGCGGCTAGATTAACCTCTTAGTTCTAGCTGCCTCTATTGGACATTAAACTTGACTAATGTTCAATGATAAACTCAATGATTCCTCAAATTGACAAAATCGATCTCTATCAGCTGGCATCAGGCGATATTTTATCGTTACAGATATATAAATTTATCGGCGATCGCTCTGGAAAAAAAGCCTATATTCAGTCAAATTTGCACGGAGCAGAAATTGTTGGCAATGGGGTAATTCAAGAGTTAATTCAATATTTGATGACCTTGGATGCGGCAAAGCTTCAGGGAGAGATATGGCTGGTGCCGCTGTGTAATCCTCTAGGGGTTAATCAGCGGTCGCATTTTTTCTCGACGGGGAGATTTGATAGCTATAACGGTAAAAACTGGAATCGGATTTTTTGGGACTACGAAAAGGAAGCCAAGGATTTAGCTCAATTTGCCCAATCTCAGCTCAATAATAGCCCCCAGGAAATTCGGCAGAACTATTTGCAGAGAATTAAGCAAGCCTGGCAGCGGGAATTAGAGCAGATTAAGAGCCCTCGGAGTCTCCCGTTGAGTCGTCAGTATCGCTATCACCTACAGTCCTTGTGTTTAGATGCCGATTATGTAATTGATATTCATAGCTCCAGTAATCAGGCGATCGACTATACTTTTGGATTTCGCGAACGCCTCCCCAGCTTTAAATACTTACTACTGGATTACGGGGTGTTAATGGATCAGTATGATGGAGATGCTTTTGATGAAGCCTTCTTGAAACCATGGCTTGCCCTAGAAGCAGAACTGTCGAACTTGGGCAACCCTATTAAATTTGACGTTGAGGCTTGGACGCTAGAATTAGGTTCAGGGATGGTAATGAATCCCCCCTCCCTGGCAAAAGGAGTTGCTGGAATCAAAAATTATTTGGCTTATAAACAGCTCTTGTCTCAGGAAGTAAAGTTTACTGAACCCACCATTGCCTCCAAAAAGAATATTAATAGCTACTATGCCCCCGCTGCGGGAATGGTGCAGTCTCGCCTGAAACTATACACTAGAGTACTGCCAGGAGATCAAATTTATCAGCTTCTAAGCTTCAATAAACGAGGCAGCATTCCAGAAATAATTAGCGTACAGACAGAAACTGCGGGAATCGTGTTTGATGTCTCAACCAATGAATCTATCAATCAGGGAGAGTACGTCATGGATATTTTAGATTGTTAGCTGTAATTATTAATCCGTTGGGTACACTATATAGAATTGCTATTTTTAGCTTTCTCAGCCCTAACTGTTTTCTCCTAATTGATTAATGGATTCCCCTGAACCAACTGCAACAAATAGTCCCGAGCATAATTTAGCTGATAAGTTCACCACCATTCCTCCTGCACCCGAAGGCTTTAAGTCTGGATTTGTAGCAATTGTTGGTCGCCCCAATGTTGGTAAATCAACCTTGATGAACCATCTGATTGGACAAAAAATCGCCATTACCTCCCCCGTGGCGCAAACTACCCGCAATCGTCTCCAGGGAATTTTAACTACCCCTGAGACACAGATAATTTTTGTCGATACACCTGGGATTCATAAACCCCACCACGAACTAGGCAAAGTTTTAGTCCAAAACGCCAAGACAGCAATTAAATCAGTTGATTTAGTGGTGTTTATGGTAGATGGTTCTGCTGAAGCAGGAACAGGCGATCGCTTTATTTATGATATTTTGTGTCGTAGTCAAACGCCTGTAATTTTGGGCTTAAATAAGATCGATCTCCAGCCCAGTAATTATCAATTTATTGACGATACCTATGCAGGTTTAATTGCTGATACTGATTGGTCTACAGTTAAATTCTCCGCAACGACGGGGGAAGGCACAAACCAACTCCAGCAAGCCCTCATTAATCAGCTCGAATCAGGACCCTACTACTATCCTCCTGATTTAGTCACGGATCAGCCAGAACGTTTCATTATGGCTGAGTTGATTCGAGAACAAATTTTGCTGCATACTCGCCAAGAAATCCCCCATTCGGTGGCAATCACCATTGAGAAAATTGAGGAGACTTCCAAGCTAACTAAAGTCAACGCGGCAATCAACATTGAGCGCACTTCTCAAAAGGGAATTATTATTGGCAAAAAAGGTAGCATGCTCAAAAGTATTGGTACTGCGGCACGGCAACAAATTCAAAAGTTGATTTCAGGTAAAGTTTATCTAGAATTATTTGTTAAGGTCGAACCCAAGTGGCGACAGTCACGACTAAGACTGGCAGAGTTTGGATATGAGGCAGAAGATTGATTTAATGAATAGTAAAATCAGGATTCATAGAAATTTATAATCACGAACCACCAGGATTAATGACAGAACCTGCTCAACCCATTTCTCCCATAACTTTACCTGATATAAAAAATCCTGATCAAGAAGAAGCCTGGCTCAAGCAAGCTCTACATACTTGGTTAGATGAAGAATTCTTACCAGAAGCAGTTAATGTCACAATAGCTCAAAGAGCAGCAAAAATATTTGTCAGACAGCGCATGGAAGGAGAAAACGATCTTGGTTCCCTAGTAATTGCGATCGTTGCTGAAATGCGAGGTTTCGATTTTAGTCGTAGTTTTTACAGCGAATTTGCCGTTGCCAATGCCGTAAGTGATCTAATTTTAGATAGCTTAGGTATAGATCGATGCTGTGGTGAATAGTTTTCTAAATCGTTAAGTCATGAGCAAATTTCCTAGGACAAAAAAATGGCAAGAATGGACATCCAATGGTATTGATGCAGCAACCAATAGTTTAAAAAAGCTACTGCCCCTAGGTAAAATCAGCCAAAAAACCAGCAGCCTATTTAGCGTTAGCGATGAACAGGTAGCGGAAATACTAGCCACCGTTAGAGAAGAGTTACCCACAACAGAAGCCTGGCTAATTGGTAAACCTCAAGCAGGAAAAAGCTCCCTGGTTCGGGGATTAACGGGAGTATCTGCTGAAATTGTCGGACAGGGTTTCCGCCCCCACACGCAAAATACAGAAAGATATGCCTATCCCTCAGAAGAACTGCCGTTGCTAATTTTTACAGATACCGTGGGCTTAGGAGATATCGACCGTAACACCCAAGAGATCATTGCCGAATTAGAGACAGAATTAAAGAAAGTAACTCAAAAAGCGAGAATTTTGATTCTCACCGTCAAAATCAATGACTTTGCTACCGATACCCTCCGACAGATAGCCCAAAAGCTACGACAGGATCATCCAGACATACCCTGCTTATTGGTTATTACCTGTCTCCATGAAATCTATCCCGACAACGTTTCGGATCATCCTAGCTATCCCCCAGACTATGACGCCATCAATCGAGCCTTCCAGCTTATGCAGCAGGACTTTGCCCAACTTTGCGATCGCGCAGTTTTAATCGATTTCACTTTAGAAGAAGACGGTTATACTCCTACTTTTTATGGCTTAACAGCATTAACCGATGCTCTAGCAGAATTACTACCTCAGGCTGAATCGCAGACCATTTACCAACTTATAGAAAACGACGTTAGCGAACAATTAGGTAGTCTTTATCGAGACACCGCCCGAAAATATCTAGTCGCTTTCTCCACCATCGCAGCAACTTTAGCCGCTGTTCCCTTACCCTTTGCCACCATGCCTGTATTGACAGCTTTACAGGTATCTTTAGTCGGATTACTCGGTAAATTATACGGACAGACTTTATCCCCTTCTCAAGCAGGTGGAATTGTTAGTGCGATCGCTGGTGGTTTTTTTGCTCAGGCGATCGGCAGAGAACTGATTAAATTTATTCCAGGCTTTGGTAGTTTGGTTGCTGCATCTTGGGCAGCAGCTTATACTTGGTCACTCGGAGAAGGTGCTTGCGTCTATTTTGGAGATTTAATGGGAGGGAAAAAACCTGACCCCAAGAAAATTCAGTCTGTCATGCAAGACTCCTTTACTGCTGCCAAAGAGCGATTTAAAAAAGTTAATCAATAAAATTCTCCTCTTATCAAATCCCTTAAATCCATATTCCAAATAACTTTGCGAGCAAATAGGAACCTCCTTTTCAAAAAAATCCCAGAAAAGGGGTTGACAAGAGGTGGAGGGGGAGAATATATTGATAAATGCGCGGTTGA
>JBCBIE010000054.1:0-39829 GCA_038524995.1 Cyanobacteria bacterium J06621_8 | reverse complement strand
CATCTTGATCTCTGACCTACTTTTCTCATCTTCTACCTATTCGTGCAAGAGGTCTTCTCTACTTTGGTTTAGATACATATAAATTATCACCTCATCAAGTTGCATCTCTAACAGTAAAACAGAATGGAATATTGATTATACATACAATAAAAAGCTATCCATCAGAAATAATTTTTGGAGGATTCGAAGATGTCGCAAAAATATGCATAAAGATATATTCTACTGGATTTTTACCTCATGGAAGGCTAGAAGATATAGTTATTAGGACAAGTACTCCATTTCGTAAAGCGACATTAGAAATCTCAGTTTTTATTTATATAGCAGTAACCATAGGGATTTTTATCAGCTTAGCTTCAGGCAGTTTGATAGATAGTATAAATTATATTCCAGGTATTTTAGAAACACCAAGTTTACTGATAATTTTATTGAAATTATTAGCGACTCGTTTTATTGCTACCTTACAAAAACTAATTATTAAACCTGATCATATCGGTTATTTCATAAACTATTTTAACTTATTCTAGATCTGGTTGCGTTTCAGAAGATTTATGAGCAGGTTTGAATTTTCAAGTTAATATTACAGGGGAAAATTATCGTTGAAGTCTTGGCGGGTCATTGGTTGACTAACAATGATGCCTTCCTGTCCCAAATTTTTGAGGGGTTTCCCTTCAACGCTAATCCACACCTGATTATTGCTGTTAGAACTAGTAGCAGTAAAAATAACCTGAGCTAAACGACTGGTCATGGAAGCACTGCCACCACCAGAAATAAATTCCTGAGATAAATCAAGATGAACCCCTGATTTATCGCTAGTCAAATTTAGCAGCTTAGTTCCTTGGGGGATAGCCGTAGTGTAGGTTGAATCTTCAGGTGGCTGATTAAATAAGGCTGATAAAGCCGTTTCCAAAACTCGTTCCGATTTAACCGACTTAGCAAAAGTCATTTTGTTATGAACTAGCTTGATATTTTTACTAGTAGGGTCAAGCCAGCAAATTTCCACCACCTTTTCCTCGGTAATTGCTTCAGGAACAGGAGGAACCTTTTCAGAAATAATTGGTGCGGGATTTGGCTGAGTAACCTGAGATTTTTGCTCCAGACTAGATTTAGCCCACCAAGCAACGCTTCCCCCCGCAGCAAGAACAATTCCTGCAATAACTGCCAAAGTAGTCAGAGAAAAACGATTTTGATTACGATCCGACATGAATTATGCTCCTACCTCAGGAAATAATTACTACATTGAGGATTTCTGGGCTTTGGTATCTAGTCTAATAAAACTAATCAGTTCCAATTTATCCTCATCAATTTCTAATTGTAAGATACGGGCTATGATTCCGTCGTCCGTAAAAGAAGTTAAATCCAGGCGATCGCTAATTCCTTCCGCAAAACCTCGTAGTAATCTAGATGACAAAGGACGCTGGTTAATAGTTCCCGTGGGGTCTGACAGTCTAATGCTGCTGCCGTTAACTACCTGGAAAGTTGTTGCCAGAACCACCTCCAGTTCGCGATCGCCATTTCTGGAATTATCGGCTGTGGAACTTTCTGGCGGTTCGGGATTTAAGGCGCTTGCTGCGGGGTCTAGAGAGCGATTTAACTTGAATTCTAGCTGGAGGCGATTGGCACCGAGGAATTCTAAGTTAAGATTCGTAATTTGATAGCTGAGATTTCCTGAACTGGCACGACTAGCGATCGCCTGATTTAAGGTGTTTTGGATTTGCTCTAAAATCTCAGGAGACTGTAGCCCCAGGTTAAGATCCGCTTCCGTAAGCACCAGTCGCGCAACCCCTGAAATTGGTTTTTCTAGGGATTCTCGAATACGATCCAGGTCTTGAAAATTTGCCTGGGCGAGTTCAAGGTCAACGGGGTCTAGTTCCAAATCCACAGCTGCAATTTTTAACCCAGTCTCAAGCGTAATGCCTCGACTGGCAACCCTTACACGGTCTAACTTACCCTGAATAACTTGATAGCTGGGTCGATTATCGATTCTTACTGCCTGTTGTTCCACACTGACAGCTGAGGGTATTCTACCCTGAACAAGCTGCTCTAAAATCAAGCCACTGCTGGAACTTAACGAAAGTAATGCCGATAAGACAATTGTTAGAGTTTCCATCGCCAGATCTATCGAATACTAACCATTAAATATTCCCTGAAGTTAACACTGCTCAATCTCAGCCGCCAAGAATAGATAAACTACTTTGAGTAGAGGGCTGAATAATGCTTAACAGGTCAAGAAGTTATAGATTGGATTACAGCTACTAACTACTAACCACTAACAGCCTTAACTAATTAACCTTCAACTTATATCGAGCTATTATCCAGGATCAACCCGCATCAATACCTGTCCAAACTCAACAGGTTCGCCATTCTGGACTGCTATTTCCATAATTTGACCAGTGACTTCCCCCTCGATTTCGTTCATCAACTTCATCGCCTCAATAATACAGACAGTATCTCCTTTACTAATGCGATCGCCAATGCTAACAAAAGGGTCTTCATCGGGGGCAGGAGCGGCATAAAATGTCCCTACCATAGGGGAAGTAATATCAACCCACTTTTTATCATCTAATGCAGGGGCAGTAGTCTCTTCGGGAGGAGGCGCAACCTCAATTTTCGGCACAGGTGCAGTTTCAATACTCGGCGATGGTGCGGCAGTTACCTGGGAAGGGACGACCAAAGTCTTCTCCTTCCGTACCGTCAATTCAAAATCATCATTTTTAAGTACCAACTCCGTAATGTCGGTTTGGGAAATTGTTCCCAACAAATCGCGGAGTTCTTGAAAATTTATAGACACAAACTATACAACCGTTATAAAAATTATTTTTTTCTGGATCGCTTGCCACAATGGTAGCGCTCGAAAACTGAATAATCTGCCGAAAAGTAGCTAAAAATCAGTTTTCTCGACCCAAATAGGAACCATCGCGGGTATCTACCTTAATTTTTTCACCAATGGAAATAAATAGCGGTACCATCACTTGCGCACCTGTTTCCACAGTTGCCGGCTTAGTTCCTCCCGTAGCGGTATCTCCCTTGACTCCTGGGTCGGTATCAGTAATCTCCAGCACAACAGAAGTAGGCAACTCTATTTCCAGCACCTTATCATTCCAGAAAATAACGTTAACTTCCATTTCCTCCTTGAGAAAATTAGTCCGCTCCCCTAAACCATCAGCATTAATGCGGGTCTCTTCGTAAGTCTCCATATCCATAAACACAAATTCCTCACCGTCCTTATAGGTATGCTGCATCGTGCGCTTTTCCAAATTGGCTTGAGGAACAGTCTCTCCTGCGCGGAACGTTCTTTCTACCGTGTTACCTGATTGAACATTCTTGAGCTTGGTTCTCACAAAAGCTGAACCTTTACCAGGCTTGACGTGTAGAAACTCTACAACTCGCCAGACCGAGCCATCTAGCTCGACAGTAACGCCTGTACGAAAGTCATTACTAGAAATCATGAAGCTAAAAAAACTTACGAAGATGATCGACATTTAATTGTACCTGATGGCGGACTGCAAATCAGAATCAGCCCAGGGAGAATAAATCAGAATTAGTTAACCAACAATTTATTGCCTGTAGCGGTTTGACTCTCTAGTTCCCTGACAGTAGCTTTCGACCTCTAAAGCCGAATTGATTACCACAGCAAGTAAAGAAATGTTGACAAGGTAGAGCAAATACTAAGAACATACACCTTAGTAGCTTTGGTTCTGCTCATTGTCCATGCGATCGCCAAAAAATAGAATTTATGAACAGCAAACAAAATTTATTGATCCACAAATTTTTAACCCGTATCAAAGGTTTATTAACGGCTTTCACCTTAGTAGTTACTTTGGGAACGTCCCTGATTGTCTGGCAACCTGAAGCATCAGCTATCCTAGCTCAGGGGGATGCAGTGACAGATCCCCAGGCTATTTTGCGTTATGCCCTACCGATTGATAATGACTCCGTTAGAAAACTGCAAGGAAGTTTAGAGGACATTTCCCGACAATTACGGGGTAAGCGCTGGAAAAACATCGCTCGTGATGTGACAGATGCTAGCTCGGTGCTGTCAAAACGTCGAGGAAAGCTACTGGCATCAATTCCTGAAGAACGCCAGGCAAAAGCTGAATCTCTGATTGAGCAGCTATCTCAGGGAACAGAAGAACTCCAAGAAATTGTTGATAGCAAAAAAAGATCGGAAACCTACGTTAAACGTCGTGAATTACTTGCATTAGTAACGGATTTAGAAGAACTGATGGTGGTGGGATATCCTTTTGAAGTGCCAGAAGAATATGCTTACCTCCCACAACTCTTGGGACGGGCAACGGTTGCTTTAACCACCAACAAGGGTGATTTAGAAATCGTGGTTGATGGCTATAGCGCGCCAGTCAACGGTGGAAACTTTGTTGATTTGGTTAATCGCGGCTTCTACGACGACATAAGATTTAATCGCGCGGAAGATTATTATATTTTGCAGGCGGGAGACCCCCCTGGAGAAGCTGAGGGTTTTATCGACCCCAAAACTAATGAATATCGAGCAATTCCTCTAGAAGTATTGGTCAGAGGAGATGATTTACCTGTATACGGTGAAACTCTAGAAGAACTGGGTCGTTATTTGGATGTGCCAGCGATTCCTTTTAATGCCTATGGAGCAGTAGCTTTAGCTCGACCAGGGGATGATCCTAACGGCGGTTCATCGCAATTCTTCTTTTTTAAGTTTGATACGGAAATTACGCCTCCTGGTTACAATCTGATGGATGGTCGTTATTCAGTATTTGGCTATTTGATAAAAGGTCAAGATGTTTTAGAAGAACTAAACGCAGGGGATAAGATTCTCAAGGCTCAAGTCATTGACGGTCTAGAAAATTTAAAAGAACCCAATTCATTGAACAGTTAACAATTAACATTGAACATTGAACAGCGAGAGCAACCCCTCTTCTTTAATGGTAATAAAGAGTTGCTCTCTAAATTGCAACTAACTACTAAAATTCGAGACCCCGCGTACCACAAGGGCATAACATCGCCGTCAGGCGCAAGGGAACGCTCGAATTAACTAACTACTAACCGCCCAAACCAGTTAATTTAATTTTTACTGACTTACTCAAAAAAATGAGCGATGATTCGCTGCTTGTCAAAGATTTGGGGGAGCATGGTTTATTAGCCAGATTGCAGAGTTTTTGTCCCTCTAATCTGGTAGGGGATGATGGAGCCATATTAGCTACTAATCCTAATAAATCTCTAGTAGTTACCACCGATGTCTTAGTTGATGGGGTTCATTTTAGCGATCGCACGACGAGTCCTTTTGATGTGGGTTGGCGTGCTGCGGCGGCTAATCTTTCTGATTTAGCGGCTATGGGAGCCAGTCCCTTGGGAATTACCGTGGGGCTAGCTTTACCTGGCGATCGCTCTGTATCTTGGGTAGAAGAAGTCTACCAAGGACTTAGCGCCTGTCTTCAGTCATCTCAGACTCCCTTGGTAGGGGGGGACATCTGTCGCTCTACCGTTACCAGTCTGGCAATTACCGCCCTGGGAGAGGTTGACCCCGCAAAAGCAATTCGCCGCAATGCAGCTAGACCAGGAGATGCCATTCTCGTTACGGGACTCCATGGACTTTCCCGCGGGGGACTAGAATTGCTGCTGACTCCCAGTAAAGGAGAGAGCCTAAGCCCAGGTGAACGAGGGCAGCTAATCACGGCTCATCAAAGACCACAAGCCAGGCTAGATGTTTTGCCTCATTTAATGCAAATTCCACCAGAAATTGCGATCGCTGGGATGGATAGCAGTGATGGTTTGGCTGACGCTATTAGGCAGATTTGTCTTGCTAGTGGCGTTGGTGCCGTGATTGATTATCAGCGCCTAACAATATCTTCTGGGTTGCTCCAGCTAGCAGGAAGAAAAACCGCCTCGGAATGGATGCTTAATGGCGGAGAAGATTATGAACTAGTCTTATGTTTGCCTCCAGAATTTGCCTCCAAACTAGTCCAAGATTTAGGCACAAATGCCTCATTAATCGGTCATATCACCGCCCCCCCCGCAATTAAGCTGGTCGATACCTCAGGTTTAATTCCAGAGGAAATCTTAAGTATAAATAAAGGATTTCAACACTTTTAATTTTTATGGGTAATGCTGTTGACATCCTCTCATCGGCAAAGCCGAGAGTCTCCAGCAGGAAGAAAGATGATTTTAATAATTGATAGCTAAAATAACCCTGAACTGAAAATAGTTACCTCAGTTATGGATTTGTCAAGTAAAAATGGGAATGCTATTTCTGTAAGGAGGAGTTAATTAACCCTGGGGTTAGTTACGGCAAGTTCCGTGCTTATTGGATACCCACTTAACTCAAGAGAATAGCGGCTCAAATTATCTAGCCATGATTCAAAATTATCTAGGTTCCTTAAAATTAGCGAACTGTTCTCTTTCTCTAAACTATGGAGCGGCAAGATTTATCTAAGACTATGCACCAAGTATCAGACATTGAACAAATTGAGCATGTCATCCTACAGCATGTCCTAGAACAGTCTCCTAATTCCAATCTGTTGTCCAGTTTGGCAAATCAGCTCGGTCAGCTATTTGCCGTCGAAGCTTGCTTGGTGATTGCAACTCACTTTGATTTATCCTCAATTAATCAGGTCAATTACTGGGAAAGTAAACCAGGTTTAGTATCAGAGAAAGTAATTAAGCAACTTTCTGGTCTAGCTTTAGCTCACTTTAGCAACCATTCAGCTTTGGTTGATCAGTCTTCTGAGATGTCCCCGCTGCTTGCTGATTTACTACAGGAGTCCTTACACCATAAAACTTGGCTAGGTATAACCACTCGGTTTCAACATCAGACTAACGGCTTAGTTTTACTCCTCAAATCTCAGTCCTCTAGCTGGACTCAGACCGAACAAGAATTACTGATTAAGACTTCAGATTTAATGGCGATCGCAATTTCCCAAGAGCAATTACAGCAACAGTCCCAGACTAAAACTAGATACCAGACTCTACTAAAAAATTTGAGTCGAGAAATCAGCCAGGGTTATCAGCCCCAGGTATTATTTGAAAGTTGTTTAACTGAGATTTGTCAGGCACTTCAGGTAAGTCGGGGACTAGTTTTGATGCTGAAATATCAAAATCCTCTCCGAGCGAAAGAACGGCATCAGAATTCGGTACAGGGAACAGCGAAAATTGTCTCTCTGTGGCAGCCAGAGGGAAATCATCACCTGAGTCAGCCAGAATTATCCTTTAATCTCCAGGATTCAGACTTTTGCCAACAAGCCTGGCAGAATGCCCCTCAATGTCTCAAGTTTAATACCGAGGCTATTTTTCCCGATTTCGCTACGGATCAGTTATCTTCCGATGGTAGCGCCCTGTTAATGATGCCGTTGATGGGACGAAAAACCAGTGAAACCGATTCTTCCCTTGTTTTGGGCTTTATCCTGCTCCAGCATCAAAACCCTCATTATTGGTCTCAGGATGAGCTTGATTTAGTTGATTGGGTAGGAGTTCAGGTTAGTACAGCACTAATTCACCATCAAACCCTGAACCAAGTCCAGCTGCTGGTTGATGAGCGTACGGCTCAACTCAAGTCCAGCATTGATATGCAGGCAAAACTTTCCGCCAAAATGCGTCAACATATCGTGCAGTTGCAACAGCTAAATCAGTTAAAGGATGACTTTATGAACAGCATGAGTCATGAGTTAAAAACCCCTTTAACCAGTATGAAAATGGCAATTAAGATGTTGCGTCAGGCACAAATCCCCCCTGAGATGCGGGAGAAATACCTAGATATTTTGGAGCAAGAATGGCATCGCGAATATAATTTAATCAAAGACCTGTTAGCGTTACAGCAACTGGAGTCAGGGGAATTAGACTTCAAGCCTCAAGAACTTAACCTCCAGCACACGATTCAAAAACTGACCCAATCTTTTGCAGCGAAGTGGCAAGAACAACGGGATATTACCCTTGTCCATACTATCGCCGAACCCGACCTCAAAATTGATACTGATGCTGATAGCTTAGAGCAGGTTCTTAACGAGCTATTAGCAAATGCTGGCAAGTATTCTGATTCTCATACCACCATCGAACTAGCCGTATCCCGACAGCTTCATAAAGATCAAGAACAGATTGCAATTGCGATCGCCAATAGAGGTACGGGAATTTTACCTGAAGAACTGCCTCACATTTTTGATAAGTTTCGGCGGGGACAGGGAGTTACCGACCGTGCAGTCCCTGGTACTGGATTAGGATTAACCTTGGTGCAGTATCTAGTAGAGCATTTGCAGGGGACGATTGAAGTAACCAGCGAGCCTCTTGAAGATGACGCGACGACATTTCTCACTACTTTTGTGCTGCGATTACCGCAAATTCAACTATCCATTAGCTAGTCTAAATGATAGGTTATTTAATGTTAGATAATTATTTTGATCGATCTATTTTAAATCAATCTCATCTCTAAATTGATCGATTCTCTAATATTTATAGGAAATGGCATCTAGGCAAAAGTCCGACAGTTCTCAATTAACCTCTAATATTTCAGGTGGCTATCCCCATGCGCCATTGTTCCGTCAGCTCAAAATTTTTAGCATTGCCCTGAGACTGATATTTTCTTTGTGGTGGCATAAGGTTACGGAGAATAATTCACCCAGCAGTAGACATCGTTTAGCAAGATGGTTAGTCAAGCAGATTCTTGAGCTAGGTCCGACTTTTATTAAAATTGGTCAGTCACTTTCGACCCGTGCCGATCTAATTCCCCTAGAGTATATTCAGGAATTTAGTCAGCTTCAGGATCGGGTTCCTGCTTTTAATTCTAATTTGGCGATCGCCGTAATTGAGCAGGAATTAGGTAAGCCCATTAGCCTGCTATTTGCTGAGTTTAACCCCACCCCTTTAGCTGCTGCTAGCCTAGGGCAGGTACATAGGGCTAGACTCCATACGGGAGAAGATATTGTAGTAAAGGTACAGCGTCCTGGTTTAGCTCAATTATTTAATCTGGATTTTGAGATTCTCCACCGTCTGGTAAGGTGGCTCAATCGCTTCCTCAAGGATATTCGTAAATTTAATTTGGAGGGGATCTATCGAGAATTTTTTGAGCTGCTGTATTTAGAGATTGACTATATACATGAAGGAAAAAACGCCGACCGCTTTCGGCAGAATTTTCAGGATTACCAGCGGGTAGCGGTGCCGCGAGTTTATTGGCAGTACACTACCTGTAAAATCTTAACCCTTGAATATCTACCAGGAATCAAAATTGATAATCGTCCCGCCCTGGAAGCTAGTCAGATTGATACTCAAGAGGTGATTCAGCTAGGTATTACCTGCTATCTCAAACAGCTTTTGGAGGATGGCTTTTTTCAATCCGATCCCCACCCAGGAAATATGGCGGTTAGTAACCAAGGGGAGATCATCTTTTATGATTTTGGCACCATGGCGGAGGTCAAAACCATTGCCAAGGATCAGATGATCAAGACCTTTTTTGCAGTCTTGAAAAAGGATACCGATGAAGTTGTGGAAACTTTAATCTACATGGGGCTGATTGAGCCTGTGGCGGATATGACCCCCGTCAAGCGCATGATTGCCTTTATGATAGAAGAATTTCGCGACAAGCCTGTAGACGTGCGCGCCTTTGAACAAATCACTGAGGAAGTCTACTCTATTTTTGAGCAACAGCCTTTTCGTCTGCCGCCCCAGATGACCTTTATTGTTAAGTCCCTTACTACCCTGGACGGTATTGCCCGCGCCCTCGACCCCCAATACAACCTCCTGGCTGCGGCACAGCCATTTTTAAAACAGATTGCTTTTCAACAACAGCAGGGCAGTATGCTGGGCATCCTCGCCCGTCAAACTAAAGACTTTATTCAGTATAAGTTGAAGCAGCCTAACCGTACTCAAACATCGATTATGCGCCTGGAATCTCGCCTAGATTTAGGGGAGTTACAGGTCAAGGTTAGAGCCACCGAAAGTGAACGCTCCCTCAAGCAGATCAAACTGGGCATTCAAAGCCTGATTTATACCTGTTTGGCTGGGTTTAGTCTCCTTTCTGGTTCGGTTTTACTAGTGGGGGATTTAACAGGTGCGGCGATCGCTCTATTTTGCTTTGCTGCTTTCTGGTTTATTTTATTAGTGCGATCGCTGATGAACATGGCGCTAATCGAAAAGATGTATAAAATGGCGCAGAAATAAGTTATTCGCTGCTGACAATAAACTTTAGGTTATTACTCTTATATGAATGATCTTCAGCCTTTTTCTCAAGCAGAATATTAGCCCCTCGCCCCAGAAAAATCAATAGTAGCTTGAAGTGGGTTAAGGTTAAATTTAAAATTGCGATCGCCAAATATAACCACCCTTCACCAGCAAGCTGATACGACAGTAGTTATAGATACCCACTAGACGCTAGAATTCCGACACATTTTAGAGAAAATCTAAAACGGAGGATAAAGATCAGAGGGTTCTACTACACTTAACAGTTAGAGTTCGCGCTGAGATGGAAAACATAATGGACAATCTTGCACTTTGGCAACGCTATCAAGACTGGCTTTACTACAACGAAGGTTTAGGTTTCTATTTAGATATTAGTCGCATCAGCTTTGATTCAGCCCAGATCCAGGAGCTAAAGCCCAAATTTGAAAGAGCATTTAAAGACATAAAGGCTCTAGAAGGCGGTGCGATCGCAAATCCTGACGAAAATCGCATGGTTGGTCACTATTGGCTGCGAGATCCTGATCTGGCACCCACTCCTGAGCTTAGACAGGATATTATCGATACCAACAACAGCGTTATTGACTTCCAACGCAAGATACACAGCGGCGAAATCCACCCTCCCAGTGGCGGAAAGTTTACGGATATTCTTTCTATCGGTATCGGCGGTTCGGCATTGGGTCCGCAATTTGTCGCTCAGGCATTAGCGCCCGACAATCCTCCTTTAAGAATTCACTTTATCGATAATACCGACCCTGAAGGAATTGATCGGGTGCTGGCGGGAATCGGCGATCGCCTGAATACAACTTTAGTTTCGGTAATCTCGAAATCTGGTGGCACCCCAGAAACCCGCAACGGCATGATTGAGGTAAAAAAGGTTTACGCTGCCCGCAACCTAGATTTCGCAGCCCAGGCATTTGCCATCACGGGTAAAAATAGTAAGCTGGAAACCATCGCCGAACGAGAAGGCTGGTTAGCTATTTTCCCCATGCGTGACTGGGTGGGAGGACGCACTTCAGAACTGTCTCCAGTGGGGTTAGTAGCTGCGGCACTACAGGGTATTGATATCAAGGCATTGTTAGAAGGCGCTAAAGCGATGGATGCCTTAACTCGTAAACCCAGCCTTCAAGATAATCCTGCGGCACTATTAGCAATGGCTTGGTACTGTGCGGGACATGGTAGAGGGGAAAAAGATATGGTTATTCTCCCCTATAAAGATAGTCTGTTGTTATTTAGTCGCTATCTTCAGCAGCTAATCATGGAGTCGCTGGGGAAAGAACAGGATCTTGATGGAAAGGTAGTCAATCAGGGAATTGCGGTCTATGGCAATAAAGGCTCTACAGATCAGCACGCCTACGTCCAGCAACTTCGGGAGGGAGTAAATAATTTCTTTCTCACTTTTATCGAAGTCCTAGAAGATCGTACCAGAGACTATGTGGAGATTGAGCCTGGAGTAACTTCTGGTGACTATCTTAAAGGATTTTTATTAGGTACTCGTACTGCGCTTAATGATAAACAGCGGGATTCTATTACCATTACCATTCCCAAGGTCAATGAGCGAATTGTCGGGGCTTTAATTGCTCTCTATGAAAGGGGAGTTAGCATTTATGCTTCTTTGGTTAATATTAATGCCTATCATCAGCCAGGAGTTGAAGCAGGTAAAAAAGCTGCAGCATCTGTCTTAGAAATTCAGCAGAGAGTAACTACCACTCTTCAAGAGTCTAACGCACCTTTATCTTTGGCTAGACTGGCAGATAAAGCTCAGGTAAGCGAGGAAGTAGAAACCGTTTATAAAATAGTGCGCCATTTACATGCCAATCAGCGAGGCATTGTGATCACAGGCAATATCGGTCAACCTAGTTCCCTTGAGGTTTCCTGGCAAAATTAAGCATAATTTTCTCGTTTAGGATCATCAATTAAGGGTAGCCAAAAGAAAACCACTGTTCCAATTCTAACTTTCAAGAATACAGACTGTGGTTTTCTCCTGCGGGGGCGGATTTTACTTATTACTTGCACTTACGAGCAGACACAATAGTTCAAAGTTGCTAGCGTACTAGTCTATCTAACGGTAAAAGATCTAACGGCAACTTCAAAGCTATCTTTAACCGTTTCCCATCTTCTTTGAGGGGTTGATAAATTAAAGGTGAAGATCTTGCCTCTACTCACAGCAACACTGGCAATATTATGTCTTTCACCTTCTTGAGGAGTATCTTCCTCGTATTCTAAAAGATAATAAGATTTGTCCTTATTTTCACGGACTTCCGCGCGGATGAATGCCGCTTCCCGAGCAGTATCGGGAATTTTATTGATTGCTTTGAGTAACTGATATCCTACTTCTGATGGTGTACCTAGATCTTCAAGGGTTTTGCCTTCTGGAGCTTCATTGATAATAACGCTGAGGTTCTCTGTCCGCTCGATTAAATCTCTAAAGACAACATCCACTGTTTTTCTGGCAGAGGTTCCCAAATCAACGGGAATCCAGCCATTAGGATATAAAAACTCATATCCCTTACTGGTATTAACGTAGCTTTGTAATCCAGTTACTCCTGTGGAACAGCTTGTTATTGTCAAGCTCAAGATAATTAACAATGCGGCAAAAAAAGACTTGAACATTTTGATACGGCTACCTCTACAGATTAATGTTTAAAAATAGTGATTCTGTTTTATTTTCTCATTTTTTACAGTATATAAATACCCCACGCTGCAATGGGATGAACATGGGGTGAAATAACCTGATTTTATTTGCGCTTAATTTTCCCTAATTCAAGTAGCGCTAGTAGCATAAAAGGCTACTGCTAAAATACCTCCTAAAAGCAAGAATGCTAAAACCCCAAAAATTGCATAATTTCGTTTTTCTGACGTACTGGGTTCTTCAGCTGTATACATCTCAGGTTCGCGAGCAAAATTATTAAGTCTGCCACCTTCTTCTTCTGTATAAGGCATAAATTTTAATTTCCTTTTATTTTTATTTGTAAACCTTAGTAAATAGTAGTCTTATTTATCCAATCGCACAATCCATCTCTTGATTTAAACGGTTGTAATCAGACCAGAAACATAAAAGTCATTATTGCCCATCAAAATAATGTCGAGGGCTTTATCGGTCTTATCCACAGTATTAAAGAGATTTGCTCAGAAATTGACTAAAGAGACAGGCGATCGCACTAAATAAATATTATTTATGATTTATTTACAGCTCCTCAATTTCCATTTTTCGCTTCAAGGGTAGCTGCATGGGCTTGGCATCCGCTTGGGGTAATTCGATCAATTCTTTCTCTTTCTGCTTAACTTCTTTGGGTAAGAGGACTGGGAGTGGTTCTACTTCATCCTGCCAGTAACTAGCAACGGGAAGTGTATGCTCTAAATCTTCTAGTAACCTGGGGATAATCATCACTGCATGTAGCTCACCAATCCGCTCTGCTTCCTGCATCCCTGCATCAATCGCCATTGCCACATTAGCAACTGAACCGCGAATAATCGCCGTACACAAACCATCCCCAATCTTCTCATAGGAAGCTAGCTGAACGTCGGCAGACTTGAGCATTGCATCGGCACCACCCACCATTGCAGGGAAACCTCGTGTTTCTAACAACCCAATCGAGCGATTACTGAGACGACTGTAGCCCCTTCTTTTCTGGGCTAGCTCAATTAAATGGCTACCAATGGGAAAAATTGCTTCTAAATTGGGCATAGGACGAGCAATTACCAGCTTAGAAACCAGTTGACCAAATTTTTCCGCAGTTTTAGCTCCTTCTTCCACAGCTAATCTTACGTCGGCAATATTGCCTCTGACCACGGCGGTGCAGTGTCCACTACCGATTTTTTCGTAACCCACCATAGTTACTTCCGATGACTTTAACATCATGTCTGCCGTCCCTACAATTGCGGGGAAGCTTTTGGTGGAAACTAAACCTAGGGCACTGTCTTTGAAAGGATGCTCGCTATGGTAGATCCGATTAGCTTTGCCTAATGGTGTCCTTCTATGCTCTAAATTAGACATTAAATATCTCTTGTCTTTATAGGTTTGCCGCAGTCAGGCAGTATTTATTGATTTATATTCAGTTTATACAGAAAAATGAATTATAGCTTGAATAAATATCCAGTTTAGCCGATCGCCTGAAGCACTATCCAGAGAAAATAAAATAAATATATAATTGCCTTAATTAGGAAAATTTATAATTGGCGATCGCCGCAGTTAATCCTTCTAAAGTATACTCAGTCGCTTCAAGATCAACTCTGCCAATTAGTTCACGGCAGGTTTGAGAAGTTTGTGGTCCAATGGAAGCTATACAAACATCATTTAAAATTGACTTGATTTCATCTAAGCTAGTCTGCTGCTGTAAGAGCTGATAAAAGTTACGGACTGTTTTAGAACTGGCAAAAGTTACGATATCAATCTGCCGTTGCTGTAATGCTTGCCAAGCTCCAGAATCAATTTCTACAGGACATTGAGACTCATAAGCGGCGACTTCCACAACTGATGCACCTTGGCTAGTCAATTCTTTAACTAATATAGCTCTGCCCCCAGTTTCTACCCTAGGAAACAGGATCTTCTGCCCTGCTAACTCTGCGGGGAAATGAGCCACTAACGAATCAGCTACGTAGTTTGGGGGAATATAGTCAGGATTAAGCTGCTTTTCCTGGAGTGCCGCAGCAGTTTTACGTCCAACTACGGCGATTTTACAACCCCCTAAAGCACGGGCATCATAACCCAAATCCTTCAAACGTTGCCAAAAATAATTAACTCCATTGGCTGAAGTCAAGATTAGCCAGTCAAATTGGGCTATTTCGGCGATCGCCCGATCTAAATCTGACCAGCTTGAAGGGGGGGTAATGGCTAAGGCTGGCATTTCAATAACTCTAGCGCCCTCTTGTTCTAATAGGGCAGTAAATTTACTTGACTGTTCTACAGCACGAGTAACCAAAATAGTCTTATCTCTTAGGGGAAGATTTTCCGAAGCAGGTTCAGGATTCTGCTGACTAAGTTCCACAACCTCACCGATAATAATTACAGCGGGAGACAGGGAAATTCCTGCCGTTCTCACTACAATATCAGCTAACGTCCCCCAGTAAATTTGCTCTTGTGTGCCACCACAGTGACGAACAATGGCAATTGGCTCTTGAGATGAACGCCCGTAATTAATTAAATGCTGGATAATTTTCGGCAGAGAACGCCCCCCCATCAGAATCACTAGGGTATCAATCCTGGCTAAAGCCTGCCAATCTAAATCTGCTGGTTGATGACCACTGATAACAGCAAAACAACGACTTAATTTTTTATCAGTTAGGGGAATCCCTGCCAGTAATGGTGCCGCTAAACTTGATGAAATACCAGGAATTAGCTCAAATTTGCAGTTAGCTCGGTTAAGCGCCGCGATTTCTTCGTTGGCACGTCCAAAAATCAGGGGATCTCCACTTTTTAAGCGTACGATTTGTTTCCCTTGAAGGCAATAGTTTACTAATAATTGATTAATTTCTCCTTGAGGAGTACTCGGTTTGCCGCCCCGTTTACCGACGCAGATTTGTAGGCAATTTTGAGGAGTCAAGTTTAACAATTCAGTCTCGACCAAAGCATCGTAAACTAAGACTTCTGCCTGCTGTAAAAGTTCTTTGACCCTTACAGTGAGATATGCTTCCCCGCCAACTCCCGCTCCTACTAAATAAACTTTTCCTTTCATTAAACATTGAACATTAAACATTGAAGAGCAACCCATAAACGCTATCAGCTCAACACCCAGATTCCCAGAGGATTCAAGTCTGCACGCAATCTCACGATAAATGGAATGATTGAAACGGGTGCCCATAATTTATGAAAAATTGCTCCAGCCTTAACTAATAGTAAACTGCAAGAAGTAAGCAATATAAAATCAGTGAACTTTTATTTAGGCTGTGCGGTGTGGTCGCACAAAGACTGGGTGGGCAACTTTTATCCACCAAAAAGTCAACCGCGAGATTTTCTTAACCTATATAGTCAGCGCTTGACCACCGTAGAAGGTAACACGACTTTTTATTCTGTTCCCTCGCCCCAAACCATTAATCGCTGGGTTGAACAAACCCCTCCTGGGTTTAAGTTCTGCCCCAAGCTCAATCGACAGATTACTCATCAGGGTTTACTAGTTCCTCGAATGACTGATGCCGATACTTTTTTCCAGCGTCTTTCAGGACTTGGCGATCGCCTGGGAACAATTTTTATGCAGCTACCTCCTAGCTATAGCCCTCAATATTTTGCTGATCTGTCTCAATTTTTGCAGCGCTGTAGTCAGTACGGGCTGTCTCTCGCTCTGGAGGTGAGACATTTAGACTGGTTTCAGCCTGAAGTTGACGCTAGTCTTAACCAGCTTTTGAAGGAGCTAAATATCGCCCGCGTCCTGCTAGATACACGCCCAATCTATGATTGTCCAGACGATCCCCAGGCTAGTTCTACACGTCGCAAACCCAAGTTGCCCTTAAAACCAGAAGTTATTGGTGATCTGACGTTGATTCGCTTTATTAGTCATCCTCATCGCCAATACAATGAAGCCTATTTAAAGCAATGGACAGATAATCTCCTCCTGTGGCTAAGTCAAGGAAAAACGATTTATTTCTTTGTCCATTGTCCCCAAGAAATTTATTCCCCTGAAACCGCTAAATATTTTTACTCTTTGTTAAAGGCTAGAGAACCATCTCTTACTTCCTTACCGTGGAACACTATCGCCGATATTCCAACTCAACTAACCTTGTTTTAAAGTGAATTCGGGTTAAGTTATGAGATATACAATTGTCGTACTACAGGTTAAGATGTCATTTTTATAATTCTTCTGAATCAAGAATAGTTAAAGAGCTTATGGCTTATGGCTTACGGCTTAAAGCTATCTTCACAGATCAACTCTCTGACTACTAACTGACGTTGCTTTGGGTGATTGAATAAGATTACAGATTATAAAGTTATTTTTCGCTTAGGAAATATAAAATTTTTATTAAGGATATAATAAATAAGAGTGATAGTTAAGTTAGGAAAGCAATTTTAGTAAAATGCGCTTTTTAGCTTAATTTCTTAATCCGACTTCATCAAAATATTGCTTAACAGTTCGATTTAGTTTGGCTTTAGGGGCGTTATTTGGCTGATAATGCCCCTACTTTACTGTTTACCAATCACCCAAAATCCTCTTCCTGACTAATGTTGCGCACTTATTAATTTGTGAAAGCTGTTAAAGGGTTAACGGGAAAAGGTTAAAGGGTTTTATGATTCTATTTACATAGTTGGCTAAGATTACTGGTTTCTTGTTCCCTTGCTTAACGCCAGTTGCTAAAAGAAGCACGTTTTAATTCGCCTAGCAGTCTCTAGCTTTGCTTCTCTCTAATTTTCACAATTTCAATTAAAAATTATCTTGACTACGCTTTGGATCAACCGAATGATTGCTCTTATTGCTTAGATGAAATTGGAACGATATCCAACAAACAAGCAATCGGTTACTGTAAAAAAGACGCCTTTAATAAAAATTAACAGCAGCCCAAACACGCTGTCCAACCTTACTCAAGGGTCTAAAGCGTGCTAAATACCTACTGGGATATAGTACTAAAGCTGTGAACGAAATTACAATAGTGTAATGAACCACTAAGGAAGTGGATAGATGCAAGCTATCGCTTCCTGTGATTTACGACTCGATTAAGTATTGCTTAACGGTTCTATATGGTTGGTATTAGGAGTGTTGTTTGGCTGACAGCGCTCCTAATTTTTTTATAAACTTCTATAACTAGAATATAGGTTAGTGGGAAATACTTGGTTGTGTCTTCCGTAAATATACTAGTTTTTGCTTCTAATTTAACCCTTCACACTTAAAGATTTCGCGATTTTTTACGTAATTTGCGCCATAAAATTTACTCAATCTTAATTTATACGAGACGCTAGTTCTGCTATTGAGGTTTGTTCATATTTTTCAAAAGGTTGATGTACCCAAGGATTATCTGGCAGATAATCAACATAATAATTAGGTGTTGCTACCGAAGTGTTTTTGTACCAAATTACTGCCGAACGAATTTCAGTGATCTGACTGGGGTATCTAGTTTTCAGCCAGTTAATCGATTCTGCCAGACTGATTCCTGAATCAACTAAATCATCAACCAGTAAAATGCGATCGCCCAAGGGGTGAACCGAGGTTAGGTGGGGAGCAAACTGGATCTTCCCCCGCTTTTGGTTATGGTCACCTCCGTAGGATGTAGCCGCTAAAATTGCGAGAGGGACATCGTAAATACGGCAGAGAATATCCCCTACCCTCAAACCTCCTTTAGCTAAACAAACAATTTGGTTAAACTGCCAGTGAGAATTGTGGATCTTGACAGCTAAATTTTCGATTTTATGATGATATTCTGACCAAGTTACGTGTAAATCCGTCATAAGCAAAAGGAAGTTAAACCATTGGATAAAAGTGAGCAGCAGATCGAGCGTGAACAGCTAAACTTTACTACGAAACTAGCCTATGGCTCAGGTGACATGGGACCAGCAATTACCGCAAATATGTTGGTGTTTTTCCTGCTGTATTTTTTTACGAACGTGGCTGGATTGCCTGCGGGATTGGCGGGCAGCATCTTAGCTATTGGCAAGATTAGCGATGCTATTAATGATCCGATTACAGGTATTTTAAGCGATCGCACCCGTAGTAGATGGGGGCGCAGAATTCCCTGGATGCTATTTGGGGCTATTCCCTTTGGCATCTGCTTTTTTTTGCAGTGGATTGTCCCCAGCTTTAGCCTAGATCCGAGGGTAAATACCTGGTGTCTTTTTGCTTATTATGTGATTATCGCGATCTTGTTTAATTTGGCTTACACGGCGGTTAATTTACCCTACACGGCGCTAACTCCAGAATTAACTCAGGATTATAACGAACGAACCTCCTTGAATAGCTTTCGCTTTGCTTTTTCCATCGGTGGCAGCATTTTATCTTTAATTTTGGCGGATCTGATCGCCCAAGTTTATTCTGAAGACTTACAGCAAAGATTTATCGTCCTAGCACTAATTGCAACTTTACTATCAGTATTTGCTATCTTCTGGTGTACTTTGCGAATTCAAGAGCGAGGTGCAGCGCCGTTAGTAGGCAAATCAGGTAAGAAAATAGTCGGCTTTATTTTGGCAGCTTTAGGAGTCCTGGGAATCATCTATGGTTTAAATTCCATCTTTAACAATTCTGGGGCTCAAATTAGAGGAATAGCTGGTGTTTTATTTGGGGTTCAGTTTATCGGCTGTGGAGTCAGCCTGATTTTTGCCAAAGTAGAATCTCATCTCAGAAGCGATCGCACTTTCTCCGCTGGAAACAATAATGATGCTAGTATTCCTATCAAAGAACAGCTAAAGATTGCCTTTACTAATAAACCCTTTCTCTACGTCATCGGCATCTATATGTGTTCTTGGTTGGGGGTACAGATGACGGCTTCCATTCTGATTTATTACGTGGTGGGATGGATGGAGATGCCAGAAGGCGCTTTTCCCACAGTGGCGATCGCCGTTCAGGGAACAGCCTTAATTATGCTATTTTTCTGGAAGTTGGTTAGCGATAAGTTGGGCAAAAAAATCGTTTATTGCTTGGGTACTCTGATTTGGATTTTTGCTCAAGGGGCGTTATTTTTAATTCAGCCTGGACAGATTACTCTACTTTATACAGCAGCTATTATGGCTGGATGTGGCGTTTCCGTCGCCTATCTAATTCCTTGGTCAATGATTCCTGACGTAGTAGATTTGGACGAATTGAATACAGGAAGCAGAAGAGAGGGGGTTTTCTATAGCTTTATGGTCTTCATGCAAAAGATGGGGTTAGCCTTAGCCCTATTTTTAATCGGGCTAGCTTTAGAATGGTCAGGATTTGTCGAGCGTCTTCCTGGAGAAGCGATTCCCGTACAGCCAGAAAGTGCCCTACTGGCAATTCGAGTTGCGATCGCCCCTCTACCAACCCTATTTTTAATTATCGGCTTAGTTTTGACCTATTTCTATCCCATCACTAAGGAAGTCCACAACAACATCCTCCTCCAGCTTAGAGAAAGGAAATCGCAGCAAAATGTTTAATGTTCAACTCGCGCGTTCCCTTGCGCCTGACGGCGACGCGGGGTCGCTCGTCAATGATAAATGTTTAATGTTCAATGGTAAATGACTAAAGCACTCTTAAAACGCTTGGTACACTCTCAATAGAATCTCGCTGTTTAATTTCCTCAAGAGCTTGGCGAAAATTTCCCTCGGGAACATCATGGGTAACAACGACGATTTCCGCCAAATGATTGCGAATTCCTATTTGCACCACTGACTCCAAACTGACATTATGGTTACCGAAGCTAGTACCCAGGTGTCCAATTACCCCAGAAACATCTTTACATAGGAAGCGGGCATAAAAGCGGCTGTTAATTTCAGCAACAGGAGTTAGAGATGCAGCTTGTTCGTGGGAACAGCTTATTAAGGGATTGAGCTGTCCCTGTATTTTAATGGTTTGCATCATGCTTACCAGATTAACAATATCTGATACTACAGCACTAGCCGTAGCTCCTTTTCCCGCACCAGGACCGTAAAACATTACCTGTCCTAGTGGTTCTCCAGTAACGAGAATCGCGTTAAAGACCCCGTTAACGTTGGCTAGGGGATGTTCGCGGGCTACCAGGGTCGGATGAACCCTAATTTCCAGGGAATTATTAGTTTGGTTGTTTTTAGCGATCGCCAGTAGTTTAATTACATAACCAAGTTCCTTAGCATAGCTAATATCCGTAGCATCAAGGGAGCGAATCCCCTCACAGTTAATCTTGTCCCGCTCAATTCTGCCGTTAAAGGCGATCGCCGCTAGGATGGCAATTTTATCCGCAGCATCATAACCATCAACGTCGGCGGTGGGATCAGCTTCGGCATAACCCAACTTCTGGGCATCTGCCAAGACATCAGCAAAATCCGCACCTGCTTGGGTCATTTGAGTCAGGATATAGTTAGTGGTGCCGTTAACAATGCCAGTTATGCTCTGAATACGATTGACCCCCAAAGATTGCTTCAGCGGCATAATTACAGGGATGCCACCTCCCACAGCAGCTTCAAGGAGGACATAGACCCCTGCTTCCTTTGCAGCGGCAAAAATTTCAGCCCCGTGGCGGGCTATTACGGCTTTGTTGGCTGTAACGATGTGTTTCCCGTTGTGGATTGCCTGAAGAATCAGAGTTCGAGAAGGTTCTAATCCTCCCAATAATTCAACTACGATTTTAATCTCAGGGTCATTAACAATCGCCTCTAAATCTGTAGTTAATACTCCTGGGGGCAGTTCTGGGACGCGGGGCTTATCAAGCGATCGCACCCCCACTCTGGCTATCTCTATTTTTTGGAGTAGCTCATTACGTCCCCTAGAGTCTAAAATAATCTCTGCTGTCCCTGTGCCAACCGTACCGTATCCTAATATACCAATCTTAAACGCCACAATTTCTATACCTGAATGTAATTTGATGAGGTGGACTTGAGCTGGATTAGCCGAGCAGTAAGCTTACTTTACCTTATCTAGAGTAGCTGTAAGAGGGGACTTTAGCTAATTATGTTGCGCTATGTTGCGCCAAATTCTCGATAGCTTGGAGATTGACTTGATGATCTATCGAGTAATGGTTAAACAATTTAGTATCTGTATATCTGTGATTTATTTGTCAGCAGTCTCTAAACCACTTTATTTCTATATTTATACTGGTGTTAATTTTGTGAGTAACATAACTTCAAATGTATGACTACATGAAATAGGATAGTAGTTGGATTAATTAAAGAATAAAATCATGGTGGAAATTCTTCAGGAGAAAAAAGTTTATCAAAGATTAGTAGAATTAGGAAAAAACTCTAGAGTTGTTAAGACTGCACATTTTAATTCAGCTCAAAGAAAACAAAAAATATACAGAGTCTTGGGTATTGTTATTATAGTTGTTAATGTTTTAATTGTTTCTCCTTTGATTAACTTGGTTTTCTCAAATGATCCAGATAAAATAGGAATAGCTGTTAAATTTCTAGCTATTATTAGTGCTAGCTTAGCCAGTATACAAACGCTATTTAATTGGCAAAAAGAAGCAGATAAGCATTTAAGTGCAGGGGAATCTTATACCAAGATTTACCATAGAGTTAGCACAGCATCAGCGAAATATGAAGATGAATTAATAAGTACACAAGATTTAATATTAGAACTTGAAAATCTACAAAATGAATACCTCGAAGCAAATACAAATTATCAATTATGTATTCCATCAGATTATGATTTAAACAAAGCTAAAGAAAAGATTAGAGTCAGAACTTTATCTAAGCAAACTCTAAAGTAACATAGAACATTTTTTTCTATTTATATTAGCAGTTATCCACACAGCTATTCGCCTTACATAATAATATCTCAAATGGAAAGAGCAGGATTAAGTCCAATTAATAGATCTTTAGAGCGGGCGATCTCTCATCGGCAGTAAATGTTAAACACCCAGGTTCCAATGGTAGCTGAACATCTGCTATTACCGAGTATTCTGATACTTGCCGTAACTTTGGGTGAGCAAGCCTGTAAAACGAAGAGGAGTATAGTAAATCCGCCTAAAATTTTCCACCAACTGTTCATTTTAATTTACTTTGTTCTCAAAAAATATACTGTGTAGCGTTGCTATATTAAGATCTAATCTTAATTAGATTTACTTAAAACTCTCTAATAATCAAGAATCAATTATTTTGGAGCTTCATATTGTTCTCTTATGGGATATTTTAAAATTAGCAACAGCCTACACTTTAATAGTTCCTAAATTTTTTATTTTTAGTTTATTTAATTTCTTGATCGTCTAATCCGATAGCTAATATTAGAGCAATTCTTTATCGCTGTTTAACGATTGATACTTGATAATTGCCTATATAAAATTAATGTTCAATGTTCAATGCATCGCTAACTTTTAGAGAAAGACCCATGTCTGCCAAGAAAATTCAGCATCCTACACATTATTTATTTTTCTGTATCAGCATTATTGCGATCGCTTTATCCTTGGCAGGATATTGGGGCAGATTTAATCTCTATTTTGAGTTTGCTTCAGGCTATAAGCTGCAATTATTGTTACTTGCCCTACCTGGCTCGATTTATTTTTTGCTAACCCGTAAATATAGCGGACTAATTTTAAGTTTAGCGGTGGTATTGCTTAACTTAGCGGTGATTATCCCCTGGTACTTTAACCGTGCTGAAATTATTAATTCTGAGGAATATCAACCGTTAAAAATAATTTCTTATAATGTTTTGTGGTCAAATCAAAAGTATGCTCAGGCGATCGCTTTTATTAAGCAAGAACAGCCAGATCTGGCAATTTTTCAGGAAGCTGTTCCCCCATGGCAGGAGCAGCTAACAGCATTAAAGTCCGATTATCCCTACCAAATAGAGGCAAAACAGCTAGAAATTGTTCTTTACAGCAAAATTCCTTTACCTCAACCCCAAATTAAACTATACGGTACTTATCGCGGTATAGTAATTGTCGAGCTAGAAATTGGCGATCGCCCCATCAAGCTATTAGCAACCCATGCCTATCCTCAGCTGTACTATGGTCAGGAAGGCTGGCAAATTCGGAATCAGCATCTGGAACAGGGAATCGGAAGCTATGTCAAAGCTCTACAAACGCCAGTAATCGTAATGGGGGACTTAAATGTCTCGATGTGGTCGCCATTCTATCACTCAATGATAGAAATTTCTGGCTTACGTAATGCCCGACAAGGATTTGGCATCCTCCCTACTCAGTCAACAATAGCCCCTCAGTTTGCTGCATTATCTGCACCGATAGACCATTGCCTGGTTAGTCCAGATATTCAGGTCACAAAATTTAGAGTAGGACAAAACCTTGGTTCTGATCATTTACCCATTGTGGCAGAATTACTAGTTCCTTAGCTGTAATTTTATTGAGTTAATTCTTATAGCAATTCCCATATTCATGAGGCACATAGGTATGGGAATTGCTATATTTCAATAGTGTTCAAGAAAATAAAAGAGAGCGTAAACTTACCACTTGACCGATAACGGCGATCGCTGGAGCCTGAAATTCGCTTTGGGTAACAAGCTCAACAATATTAGCCAAAGTTCCTAACAACTGTTCTTGATCAGGTCTGGTGCCCCAGCGAATCAAAGCTATGGGAGTATCAGGAGTTAAACCACCAGCCAGCAGTTGCGGAATAATGCGGGGCAAATTGTGAACTCCCATATAAATGACAATGGTTTCTGAACCTTGGGCGATCGCCTGCCAATTCACCTCAGGACGATATTTATTCGTCGCCTCGTGTCCCGTGACGAAGGTAACGGAAGAGTTGTAAAGACGATGAGTCACGGGAATCCCCGCATAGGCAGGGGCAGCAATCCCAGAGGTAATCCCAGGAACCACCTCTACTTCCACTCCTGCCTGAAGCAGATCTGCCATCTCCTCTCCTCCTCTGCCAAAGACAAAAGGATCGCCCCCCTTAAGCCGCACAATAACAGCATTGCTTTGAGCCTTAAGCTGCAACATTTTAGTAGTTTCCGACTGGGGTAGAGAATGCCGACCTTTGCGCTTGCCTGCGTTAATCTTTTCGGCATTTTGATTAATAATTGCCAATATTTCAGGACTTACTAGAGCATCATAAATCACTACATCTGCGTGCTCCAGCAGGGTTTTACCTTTAACCGTCAGTAAACCAGGGTCACCTGGTCCAGCACCTACTAAATAAACTTTACCCATGTATCTAACGTGATAACTCAAGCTGAACTTCTTCGGCAATTAATTCTGCTAAGGCTGCCGTCTCGCTCAACGGCTCACCTAAAAATAAAGATACGTGGGGATATTGCTGCTGTAGACTAGCAACCTTTTGAGCGATTGCCGTAGTAATTTTGCCAGGAAACAAAAAATAGGGCATCAGAGCAATTCTGCGCTGACCGAGGGCAATCTGCCGCTCAATCTGCTCATTAAACCAGGGCGTAGTGGACCAGTACCCTACCTCCGCATCCAGCCGCTGCACCAAATTCTGATAGTAGAGAGCCCCCATAGATAATTTAGTCCCGTGAGCAATGAGAATCCTGGCTGAATCAGGAAATTCAGCAAATTGACGCTCTAAGAGAGGTATCATTCCCGAATATTTACCTAGATATGGAGATAATTCTAGGGTTACCTGAGAATCAAGTTGATTTAATGCCGCAGTAACTTCAGCAGGAATATCCTCTTGGACATGTACTCCTGGACCCAGAAATAAAGGTATAACCTTGACCCGATTTATCCCTTGTCGGCTTGCTTTCTGGACAAAATTAACTAGGCTCTCCCTCAGTGGGATGGCGCTTAATTCCAAAGGAGCGATGTCGATTAATGAGCCTGCTTCTGGGTAAAGTCCTACAGCTGGTTGTAAGGCAAAATTAGCAGTATTTTTTACTAAGTGATTTCTCTGAGCTAATATGGAGGAGAATTTTGACGCTAGAGTTTGTCTAAGGTTAGAAGCAGCAGCTTGAGTACGACAGTCCCGACTGCCGTGGAAAACTAAGAAATATGCGGCGGATAAAATCAAATCTAAAAATTACCTATAACTATTCAGATAAACTAACTAAATTGAAACAAAAGATTACACATCCCAAGAATTATTGGATTATTAATGATCTTAGCAGTTAATTCTGTAGTAAATGATATATCTTAAGTGAGAGTATTGGTGTTAATACTGAATATTGATCGTAATAGTTATATAGCAGAGTAGTAAAAAAAAATTTAGCATTCCCCAACCAATAATATGTTGAGTAATAACTCTAAGAAGCAGTCCGCAAAAAATCCCTCAACATCTGGAGCAGCTTCCAGAGAAGCTTTAGATGTGAATATGGCTGAATATCTAATCAAGGTAAAGCGGCGTTGGAAACCAGCACTAGTCATATTTCTCTTGACATTAGGAGTAACGGGAGCGCTGAGTTTATTGCAGAAAAAAACATATGTAGCAGAAGGCAAGCTTCTGTTTAAAAAGGATGCTACTCCCATCAAAGCCCTAGAAGGTCAAGTTAATGCGTTAGAACCGCTGATCAGCAATCAAACTCCCGTAAGTACCCAAATCCAAATTCTTGAATCTGAGCCAGTAGTACAGCAGGTAATTGATCGCCAGAAATTGACTAACGATGAAGGAGAACCCATTAAGCCCGAAGACTTTAAGCGAAATCTGAGAACCGAAATCATTGGCGGTACAGACGTAGTTCAGATAAGCTACCAGCATCCAAATCCTGATCAGGCGGCAGAAATCGTCAATACTATGATGGATACCTATGTCCAAGAGCAGATCCGAGGCAATCAGTCCAAACCCCAAGCGGCACGGGAATTTTTGGATCGAGAGTTGCCAAGTGTTGAAAGTAGGGTGCAGGATGCAGAGGCAGAAATCTCGGCATTTAGGGCGGAAAACAACATTATTGATTTAGCAGAAGAGAAAAAGGGCTTAGTAGCGAGTTTAGGGACCCTCAACCAGCAAATATCTACCACTGGCTCTGAATTGCGTGGAACACAGGCGCAGGCGGCTGCTTTGCAGGGACAGCTAGGCTTGAATCTGGAACAGGCGGTCAAAGCAAATCAGCTGGGGTCCTATCCTGAGGTGCAAAGTATCCTGGAACAGCTAGCCCAGACTGAAACTGATTTAGCTCAAGAGCGTCAGCGTTTTAACGAAAAACATCCCTCAATTATTAGTCTGCGGGAAAAGAAACAGAACCTTAACCAGCAGTTAAGAGGGCTAATTGTAGCCAACATCGGCGAAGGGGTTAATGTATCCCAAGGGTTACTGCAAAATAATAACGGCAACAAAGAAAATCAGCTAGAAAAATTTATTACTATCAAAATTGATGAGCTGAGTCTCCAAAGGCAGGTTGCTTCCCTGTATCAGACACAGCAAACATATTTACAGAGAGCCAAAGATCTGCCCCGACTGGAGAAAAAAGACCGACAGCTAGTGCGAGCAGCGGAAGCAGCAGGACAGACCTATGAAACTTTACTTAATAGCCTGCAACAGGCTCAATTAGCCGAAAATAATCTAACGGGTAATGCGGATATTGTTGAATATGCCGCTGTTCCTGAAACAGGTAGCTCGGGCAGAACACTACTGCTGGGCATGGGCTTAGTGTGTGGAGCATTTCTAGCTAATTTATCGGTTATTCTCCTGGAGATGCAGGATCGCTCCCTCAAATCCCTAGCCGATATTAAGAAGAGCTTTCCCTATCAGACAGTGGGCATTACGCCGTTGGAACCTCCAAGTTATCAAGGTCGCATCATCACTAGAGACGAGCCAGATTCCTTTTCCAGCGAGGTTTATCGGATGATTCAGACTAACCTCAAGTTTCTCACCAGTGAAAAACCACCTAAAGTAATTTTGGTTACTAGTTCTGTTCCCGAAGAAGGAAAATCAACTGTAGTAGCCAATTTAGGGGCGGCGATCGCTCAATTAGGTCGTAATATCCTGTTGATTGATGCTGATTTACGTCGTTCTTCTCAACATGAACTTTGGGGAGTGGAGAATTCCCAGGGACTAAAAGATATTATTGCTAACCAGGCTCCCCCCAAGTCAGTGGTGCAGCAGCCCATGGCTAAACTGAATCTTCTGACAAGTGGTCGAGTTCAATCCAATCCCTTGGCGCTACTAGATACTGACGCAATGAGTGACTTTATCGGTCGTTCTCGTCGGGAATACGATCTGATTTTGATTGATGCGCCTCCTTTACCAGTTACCGCTGACGTACTTACCCTAAGTAAGTTAGTAGACGGCATTCTGTTTGTGACCCGTCCTGGGGTGGTAGAGCAAGAAAGTGCTGAATTAGCCCAGGAAACTTTAGCAACTACAGGGCAGAAAGTCCTGGGGATGGTAATTAACGGCGTTAAATCCGAAGATTTTGAGCGCTACTCCTACCATGGTCGCTACGGTAAGAGCTATTTTAAGAAAGGTAATGCCGCACCGCAGTCGAAGTCAAATTTTGATAATTCTAAAAGATTATCCGATATTGCTGAAACTAGCAGCTCCAACGGTAGCGTCCCTAAAGCAAAACTATAGAGCTAAAAGCTTTTTTCACACTAAGATAGGTGGGTGTAATTAAATATAAAATGCTTTAATCAGGGACTAGCGATTAGTGATTGGAGACTGGGAATAAAGTTATAACGCTTAGTCTTATAAATTATTTTGCCTACCTACTTAGTTAATTATTGGCATGAATACAGCGTAAATTGATCTGAGTTATCAACCGTAATCAGGTAATATTATTATCTCAACAGATTCGACTATTAGATGATTACCCAGGTGACTCAGCCTAAACTGTAAATATGACTTTACAACTGCGCGTTTATGTTCCAGAACACCCTCTAATTAAGCATTGGTTGTCGGTAGCTCGTGATGCTGATACGCCGTCAGTAATTTTTAAAAAGGCACTAGCAGAACTAGGACGGTGGCTGGCTTATGAAGCTACCCGCAACTGGCTACCGACTATAGAAACTACGGTACAAACGCCCTTAACCCAGTGTTCAGGAACCTATGTCAATCCCCAAGTTCCCATGGGAATTGTGCCAATACTTCGTGCAGGCTTAGTCTTAGTGGAGGAAGTGCAGCAAGTCTTACCCTTGGCTGCTGTCTATCATCTGGGGTTAGCTCGTAATGAGTCATCCCTTGAGGCAAGCTGCTATCTCAATAAATTGCCAGCGCAGTTTGACCCCACAACGAGAATTGTGATTCTAGAACCTATGCTGGCTACGGGAGGATCGATTATGATGGCAATGAAGGAAATTACTAGTCGAGGCATTTCGCCTCAGTTTATTCGCATTATTTCTATTGTTGCTGCTCCTCCTGCTTTGAAACAGCTCAGTGAGAACTATCCAGAACTAGAGATTTATACCGCTATCATTGATGAAGGACTGAACGAAAAAGGATATATCGTTCCAGGGTTAGGAGATGCAGGCGATCGCGCTTTTGGTACATAAATCACGTAATCTTATAATCATTATTGAGGGATATAGATATTTATTATGAGTCAGCAAAATGGTTTTGGCAGTGGATTTATACTGGGTTCAATTATTGGCGGTGTTGTGGGTGGTGTTCTCGGGACAATTTTAAGCACACGCCAGAAGCAGCTAAATACGAACCAAGGTGATTCTCAACTGGGAAATACCAGTAAAATTTCCCTTAACAGCAATGAAAACATTGAGCTGGCGCGCCATGGATTGGAAGATAAGATTGCCCAGCTCAATTTAGCGATTGATGATGTACGACAGCAGTTGGGAAGTGTGGAGACTAACTCTGCTGAAACAGAGTAGTTAACCTGCCGTAAACTTGTTTTTGTATATAATACTTGAGCGAGTTTTTGATAATTAGTATGAGCTTATTTAATCAAATATTACAGGCGATCGATAACCCTGAACGGGAAGCTAGCACCAATCAACTGGGTTCAATTCTTGATACTGTCCAGCAGCTAAGTGGTAGCTACCAGAGTAATCCTGATGCTGTGCAGTCAGCAATGTCTATCGTGGGCAACTATACTCGTTCGGCACTCCAGCAGCAGCGTCGTCAGGGTGGAACAAGTCAGGTAAATCAACTGCTGGCTCAGTTTGGGGGCAACCGAGCCAATGCCACAGCCCTGAACGCATTATTTGGTAGTCCTCAGCTTTCGTCAATGATAGATGAAATCAGCCGTCGCACAGGACTCAATTCAGGAATCATTCAGGCTATGCTGCCTATTTTGGTGCCTTTGGTACTAAATTTGCTGCGAACTGGTAACAGCAAGGCTAACAATGCAGTAGATAACCCTGTACTAAATAGTTTTTTGGATGCTGATGGCGACGGTGATGTCGATCTTAACGATGTTATGAGCTTGGCTGCTCGACACTTAGGACGTTAGATAGTGACATAAAGGCATGGGAAACCCATCAATAATATGAATTGAGTCTTCTAAACCACCTAAGTTGTGCACCAACAGCTTTTGTAATTGCTGTTTGTAGCACCACAAATTAGATGCTGGTCGGCTAAAAGTTGTTCTACTTTTAATCTGGGGAAAAAAATCCAGCCAATGAGCGCGAAAATAGCACCAAATTCCTTTATCAGTTTCAATTCCCAGGAATTCTCCGATATGCGAAGCGGTATCCTTTAGGACTATTTCCATCGTAATTACTTCGCTATCTCTCAAACTAGGCTCAAACCCTCCTTTCCTAATTTTTCTTCCCTGAGTTATCTGATTCCATAAATCGTCTACACAGCAGAAAACGGTAATGATGGCGAGGCACGGTCGGGTTTCCCGACCATGTGCAATCGCCATGTTGATAAAATCTTCAGTACTAAACATGATTCCATTTGAGAGCTGAATTTTATATTCTCAGATAGAATTTTTCTTTTCAACCTCTTAAGAGTTGCACACAGCGTTATAGTTAGTAGTTAGTAGTAATGGCTGAGACTAACATTCATATTTTTAACTCATGTGATTTATTTTGCCCTATATTATTTTAGTGAACAGTAACTGAAGTTCTAAAGTAAAATATCCATCTGCTGAGATCACTATTAGCTATCTTTTTTGCTGCTTTCTTCCAGCAAAAGACAGATGGGATAACTTCTCTATCAAATCAAGCCGAAATCCTGGTGCGGTATAATCTTGTGGCAGATAGTCATCTGGCAATGTATTTTGATTGCCATCCCTAATAGCTGAATATTGGGGAGAAAGAATTTCGATGCCTGCTGCATTGCATTGATCCTGAATATTCTGGTACAGCTGCGAATAAGCCTGGGACATCTTCGATGGTTGATTAGTATAGGCATTTAATTCATAGCTAACGGAGAAATCACCGAGACTAGTTTGCAGCACAAATGGTTCAGGCTCTGCCAGAATCGAGGGACTAGAAAGAGCAGCTTCAATTAATATTTGATGAACTTTACGCCAGGGTACATCATAGCCTAGGGTAATAGTAGAATGCAGCAATAAAGGTTGATTAATATCTCTCAGAGAAGTAGTAAAATTTCTAATATTACTAGATAATAAATTGGCATTAGGAATAGTAACTATCTCATTTTTAGGGGTACAGATGCGCGTGGAAAGGATCGTTTTTTCCAGGATATCCCCCCTAACACCATCAATCTGAACGCGATCGCCGACTCGAAAAGCACGGGTATAGATAATTACCACACCTCCTACTATATTAGCGATCGCGCTAGCACTACCTAAAGTAAATAATGCCCCCGCAAAAATGGAAATGCCTTTAAATGCGGGAGAATCAGAACCAGGCAGTAGGGGCACAACAATAGCTAGGGTAAAGGCAATGATTAAAAAAGTTGCCAATTTTTCCGTTGGCTGTGCCCATTCTCGATCAAATCCAGGTAAAGCAAGAGTTTTTTTCTCGATCGCCTCAAAAAATAGCCGACAAAACCGAACAACATAGGAGGCTAAAACAATACTTAAAATAATAGTAAATAAATTTGGTAAATAAGCGATCGCTGCTTTGATAGCAACTTTAATCAGATCATAAAGATAGCTAAAAATTGCGCTTCCCAATCCCATAGTTTGCGGAAAATAGTGAGTAAGAGAAGAACAATATAGAAATAACACAACACCTACCACCACCCAATAAATCAGCTTTACTAAACTGGATAATATATTTACTTCCTGTTCTAAGGAAAGTAACTGTAGGCTTTGAATTTTCAGAGGGCGCAAGATAGTCGATTTCCAAGTTTCAATTTGACCATAGACTCGGCATAAGCTCTTTTTAAGAAATAGCCATAAACCCATAAACAAGAGAGATTGAATTCCCGCCATCGCATAGGGCATAATTTTTTTTTGTAAACTACGCTGTTGGCGATATTTTATGATCCCATCTTTAACTTTTTGAAGATAGTCTTGGGCAAGCTTATCTAGGGTTTGATTAGCTAATTGAGCATCAGCTTCTATCAAAGCAAAAATCAATTCTTTTTTGGTTGCTATGACTCTTAATCCTTCAAGTTCAACAATATTAAGAGAATTAAGCTTGATTGAAAAATCGTCGGCAATTTCTTCAATTTTTTGAGCCGTCAATTGTGCTCTATTTCCAGCGGGAATACCTTTAATCTGGGAACTATAGTAGAAGAGTATTTCTCCGTCTAAAGTAACAGGCATATTTTGCTGATTATTTATAGCAATAGCTGGATTATTGCTAATTTCTGAGATCAATTTGGTGTTGATTGGCGAACTAGCGGACATCTGATTAATGATCAAAGTTTTATCTGCATAATCAGACCAGTCCGTTATTTCTTGGGAGGAAGATAATGGAGTTCTAATAATAATGAGCAATATTACTAGAAAAAATAAGCCTAAAGCCTGCCAATATTTTTTCATTGCCTATCTATATCCATAGTTTAATGCTTATATTATTTCTCAAAACTAGCTAGAGAAATAGTTTTCATGGTTAAGGATTAAAGACAAAAGAATCATCATATATACTCTTAACCCTGACCGAAAGGAATTCTGTAGGAGACCTTAGGGAATCCTTTAAGACAACCTTTGTTCCACCCCAATCAAGTCTCTTAGTACTTTTGAGAATTGATATTATTTATAATTCCTATCTATTTTATTTGCTTAAAATTCTGAGAAAGGCATTAAATAACCGACAATACTTAATATTGCTTTACTTTTAACTGATAACGGCTAGTAAAAGATAGTATAATAAAACCAATAAATAATAATATTTTTTTAATAACAACCTTAATTAATAAGAAATATTAATTTGATTAAAGCTATTACTACTAACCACTAACCACTAAAATTCGAGACCCCGCGTACCATTTATCCTTATTATCCCGTCCTGACGAGACGAATGGGGACAAGGGCATAACATCGCCGTTATCCTCAATGCGACAAGGATAAGTGCGAAGCGGTACCACAAGGGCATAATATATTCTTTAGGACAGGCGCAAGGGAACGCTCGAATTCATTAACAGTCCTAACCAGTTAACTTTATTTACGCCGACCTACTTACTAAGTGCTAGATGGTTTGACCTTAATGCTAAAAGCACGGAAATCTTGCTTGATTCCTTTAAGTTTTAGATTGTGTCCCTGTCCCCAATCGACGGATTGCTGAAGACAGTTGGCTACGGCTTCGGAAATCAAAATACTATTGGGTGGAGCGGCATTTTCCAGACGTGCAGCGATATTCACTACTTTCCCCACGGCGGTATAGTCTTTACGCTGTTTGCCCCCAAACATGCCGACAACCGCTTTTCCCTGATGAATGCCACAGCGCATTTTCAACATCGGAATTTTAAGATTTCTCAGAGAGGACTGCTCCTGCCAGCGTTGGTTTAACTTATCCAAATGAAGATACATAATTCTTGCCGTTTCAATTGCTCTGGCTGCTTGTTCGGGACAAGATAAATCTTCTGGAGCGCCAAACATCGCCATTAAGCCATCCCCCGTAAACTTATCGACCGTGCCGCCGCGCTCAAATACCGCTGCAGTCATTGCTTCGAGGTATTCATTGAGTATTTCTGCCAGCACAAATTCATTAATTTGGCTAGATAGATTAGTAAAATTAGCCAGATCGCAGAATAAGACAGTAATGCGTCGTGGTTCTGGAGTCAGATAGAGAGAAAGTTCTCCCTTTGCCGCCTTGTTAACAATTTTTGCGGGTAAGAATCGCTTTAATACCGACTCGGTTAAGTAATTATTGAGCTGTCTAACTTTTTGTTTTTCAATGAGCAGCTTTTGATAGAGTTTTGCCTGCTGAACGGCGATCGCCGCTTGGTCAGCAACGGCTTCTGCCAGCTCAATTTCCGATTTAGTCCAGTTACGGCAGGCTTGAGTCTGTCTCAGGGTAATACTGCCAATAATTTCTGACTCCACTAGTAATGGGACAATCATTAATGCTCTAGCTCTAGAGTGCCAGGGCAGCTCATAACGGGCTAGGAGTTGCTGTTGTTCTAAATCCGCCAGATTAATCGTTTTTTTGGTAAATAACAGTGCCTGTAGTAGGGGATTTTCGGCAATCGACACTCTGGATGTAGTTGCCTGCTGCCAATCCTGGGGACGTTGCATAATCTGCTGGGGTTCATGGGGATTATATAAACCGACACACTGAACAAAGCGATCGCTTCTAGTCCACAAGGAGAGGGTACAGCCATCAACCCTCAAGGCTTTGCCCAGCTCTTTGGCGATCGCCGCAAACATCACTGGCGGTTCTAAACTAGAGCGAATAGTAGCTGTAATCTGATTAATGGTGGTTTCTCGGTTTGCCAGTTCTTTAACCTGTTGATGCGCCAACACCTGCTCAATGGCGATCGCCGCTTGGTCAGCAACGGCTTCCGCTAGCTCAATTTCTGATTGCGTCCAGTTACGGCAGGCTTGGCTCTGTCTGAGGGTAATGCTGCCAATGATTTCTGACTCTCTCAGCAACGGCACAATCATTAACGCCCTGGCTCGGGCATGCCAAGGCAGCTCATAACGGGCTAATTGCTGCTGCTGTTCAAGATCCGCAAGATTAATGGTTTTTTTAGTAAATAACAGTGCCTGTAAGATCGGATTTTCGGAGATCGGCACGTTAGAAGTAGTTGCCTGTTTCTGGGACGAATCTCCCCTGGAGCCAAAATGATTGGGGGGGGCATTGTCTGGGGGAAATCCCAGGGACTCGTTCGTTATTCGCCAATCCCGTTCGGGAACAAATCGCCCTTGGGACTCAGAGGATTCAGTCCGATCCACATGAGCTTCTGGAGCGCTTTTCCCAACTGAATTCTGCATAATCTGTTGAGGTTCATGGGGATTGTATAGACCTACACACCGCACAAAGCGATCGCTTTTGGTCCATAGCGACAGGGTACAGCCATCAACCCTTAAAGCTTCCCCCAACTCCTTGGCGATCGCCGCAAACATGACGGGGGGTTCTAAACTAGCGCGAATAGTTGCAGTAATTGAGTTAATTGTGGTTTCTCGATGTGCCAACTCTAGCAACTTTTCACGGGCTAACATTTGAGACAGCATTAAATTAGCCTGAGTCGCCATCATCTCAATCCGAGCGATTTCTGGCGGCTGCCAGCACTTATCTGGCTGAAGACTATGGATAGTTAATGAAGCAGTTAAATTAACCTGATTGAAGAGAGAAACAACTACAGTTGAGGTAATCTTAGCAGCTGCACAAGCTTGATAGTTTGGGAACTGCTGCTCCAATGTTGCGGCATCCTGCCAGTTGATCATTAAATATTCTGGGTCATGGTTGACCCAAGCTTGAGCATCTTGGATGATTGTTGATTTGAGCAAATCATCTTCAATGAGCTTATTTTCAGCGCTAGATTTTTGCTGCCAAAAATATTGCTGCTGAATTAGCGGAAATTGATCTAAATAGAGTATTGCAATATCTATATCTTCAATGTGTACTACTGCATCAACAATAGCTTGTCCGATTTTTTCCCAGGATAAATCTTGGATTAGTTGGCTATGTTCACCTTGAAGCATCAATTTAATCTAATTTTGCCTGGGTTTTTACAATAATTAATCAATGGCGCTATCTGTGATACCGTTCTTCTGAATTAAATTTAACAGAGCAGCTTGAGGCATTCTGAGTCAAGAAGCTATACACTTAAGCAAGAGGCAAAATAGTTCCCCCAAATTTGGAAATCAGAGGCGTGAGTATTCTGAATTTATAGTGCCCAAATAAACTAAAAAATACACCGCTTTCTCACGACAACTAAGATAAATTGAGCCTGGAAGATGACCAATACTTGTTGAGACATCTCCCAACCTACTATTCGCGATCTGCATCTACTTCCTATTTAATGATTTTAAAATCACCCGATTGTCAGGTTAATCACCATCAGCAGTTAGTTATTAATCCAGCAACAGCAGAAGATACTAAAGCAATCAGCATGATTTTAGTACAGGGGTTTTACCATTTCCCTGATTTTGCTAACTGGATTTATCCCATTTTGCAGTTTACTATTAATGAAGATTTGCGCTACCGTTTGCGATCGCAGTCTCCTAATTACCTGTGTTTTGTGGCTAAACTGCTTCCTAAATCAGATTCCCAAGGTGCAGAGTCCGATTCCGAATCGTTAATAGTCGGAACTATTGAATTAACCCTCCGTTCACCTTCTTTATGGCCAATTGGCGTTCAATATCCTTATATTTCCAATTTGGCGGTTGCTCCAGGTTTTCGTCGTTTGGGAATAGGCAGTAAACTTCTGGCTCAATGCGAGCAAACTGCTTTAGACTGGGGCTATCCAGAAACAAGGCTGCATGTTTTGGATAGTAATCATGGAGCTAAACAGCTATATGATAAAAACGGCTACCAAATCTCTGACATTGAAGCCAATTGGAGCGGCTTATGGTTCAATTATTCCCCCCGTTTATTTTTGAAAAAGCAACTTTCCCCAGCTTAAATATTGAGCATTAAACATTGAACATTGAATATAGTTCCAGTTCCGATCAGCCTCCACCAACTGAGCTAGTGAGTTCTGATAGCTCAGAATTAGACTACATTAATCAACTTTTAGAACGACTCAAAGCACAAGAATTATTGATCGTTAATCCTCGCCGCAAAAATGGACTAATTATCTACAAAAAATATCATGCTGAATTTGTTGGACCAGGAGCCATTATCGGCGGACAATTTGATCAAGACGCTACTAACCTGTTGCCCGTGAGTCGAGTTTCTCTGGTTCATCCTCAAAATTCCCAAGCCAAAAAACAGGCGTATAAAATGCGTCGCCAGTGGGTTAAGTTAACCAAGCAGATTATTGATAATCCTCATCCTACAGAAAGAGCACAGGTAATCCTAAATCAGTTTGAGCATTGGTTTGACGTGGAAACCGTTGCCGAACTGCCAGATGAGGCTTTTGCTTTGCTGGTTGGGGTGCTGCCCCAAACAATTCGTAAGGTTCGAAATATAGAGTTGCTCTAAGAATATAATTTATGATGATAATAGAGTAAGGCTACGTTTTATTCTACTCTAGTTCTACTTCATAAACTATGTCAGAAGCCATTACCTCTAAGATTAGCGATCGCATTTGTCAGCATATGAATCAGGATCACCGTGACGCGATCGTTCTGTACGCTAAAGTTTATGGCAATCAGCTACAAACCGAAACAGCAACCATGGACTCCATCGATCCTCAAGGAATGAATATCTCAGCTCAAGTTGCAGGGGAAACAGTCCCTGTTAGGGTTGAATTTGACCATACCCTCACAGATGCTAAGGATGCCCATCATACTTTGGTAGCGATGATCAAACAGGCTCGAACTGCCTAGAGAACTGACTTTAAGCATTACGACTGAAGGTTTTTGGGCGACTCAAGCCTGCCGATAAACAAATTTGATAAATGATCAATGATAAATGAAGTGACCGAGCAGTCTATCTTAGATGCCTTGCGGCGCTTGATTCAAGTCGTGGCTCAACTAAGAGCGCCTGATGGTGGCTGTCCTTGGGATTTAGCCCAAACCCCACAAACTCTGATTCCCTATGTAATTGAGGAAGCTTACGAAGTAGTCGATGCGCTACAGCAAGAAGACCAAAAGGCGATCGCCGAAGAACTAGGGGACTTATTATTACAGGTGGTATTACAAGCCCAGATTGCCAGCGAGCAGCAAAATTTTACTTTAGAAGATGTGGCAAAAGGCATTACTGCTAAGTTAATTCGTCGTCATCCCCATGTCTTTGGCGATGTCAAAGTTAATAATGCCGCCGAGGTTAATCGTAACTGGGAGCAAATTAAAGCCGCGGAGAAAGGCGATAATCCCGAACAGCCTCAGTTGCTGAGTCGCAAATTAAAACATTATGCCCGCAGTCTCCCTCCCCTAATGGCAGGAATGAAAATTTCAACCACGGCAGCAGCAACTGGCTTTGAGTGGTCTGATGTAGCTGGTGTTTGGTCAAAATTTGAGGAAGAATTAGGAGAATTTAAGGAAGCACTAGAGACGGAAAATAAAGTGCATCAGGAGGAAGAATTAGGGGATCTATTATTTACTCTGATTAATATTGCTCGCTGGTATAATCTTAGTCCCTTCGACGGCTTGCAAGGAACTAATCGTCGCTTTATCCAGCGTTTAGAGATTATGGAACAGCACGCTAATCAACCTTTAAGCGATTACTCTCTCGAAGAGCTAGAATCTTTGTGGCAAAAGGCTAAGGCACAACTTAAAGGTGAATCTCAATCTTGATCAATTAGTTATTTTAGTAGAAAGACCTCAAACAGAAACAAAATCAGCAGCAGTAAGCTCATTAGCACTGACATTATTAACAATCGCCAGCAGTTGATTATTATCAGTCGTATCCCGAATCAAGCTAGCTGTTCCAGCAGCATTATCGCTAATTGCTAAATCGCTAAATTCCAGAGAACTTAATAACCGAAACGAATCAACCCCATCAGTAAAATCTTCAATCACGTCTGTTCCTGAAGCCGACTGGAGACTAAACACATCCGAACCTGCACCACCAATCAGACTGTCATTACCGTTGCCGCTATAAAAGAGATCATCGCCATCATTACCATTGAGGGTATCATTACCCCCACCGCCATTAAGAGTATCATTACCGCCATTGCCGATTAGCCTGTCATCACCACTATTGCCCTGAATGCCATCATTTCTGGCACCGCCCCGCAGGGTATCATGACCGCCGTTACCCTTAATAAAGGTTCTGATGTTGTTGGCATTGCTGGCATTAATCGAGTTACTAGCATCTCCACCATAGAGGTTGGCATCTTCAATACTAATGAGCTGATCAGTACCCTCTCCAATAACCTGGGTATCCGTGAGGATAATTGGATTGTCGCTAGTGACAAAAATGCGATCGCCGCCATTACCACCGTTAAGAGTATCATCACCGCCATTGCCGATTAGCCTGTCATAGCCAGCATTGCCCTGAATAGCATCATTTCTGGCACCGCCCCGCAGGGTATCATGACCGCCGTTACCCTTAATAAAGGTTCTGATGTTGTTGGCATTGCTGGCATTAATCGAGTTACTAGCATCTCCACCATAGAGGTTGGCATCTTCAATACTAATGAGCTGATCAGTACCCTCTCCAATAACCTGGGTATCCGTGAGGATAATTGGATTGTCGCTAGTGACAAAAATGCGATCGCCGCCATTACCACCGTTAAGAGTATCATCACCGCCATTGCCGATTAGCCTGTCATAGCCAGCATTGCCCTGAATAGCATCATTTCTGGCACCGCCCCGCAGGGTATCATGACCGCCGTTACCCTTAATAAAGGTTCTGATGTTGTTGGCATTGCTGGCATTAATCGAGTTACTAGCATCTCCACCATAGAGGTTGGCATCTTCAATACTAATGAGCTGATCAGTACCCTCTCCAATAACCTGGGTATCCGTGAGGATAATTGGATTGTCGCTAGTGACAAAAATGCGATCGCCGCCATTACCACCGTTAAGAGTATCATCACCGCCATTGCCGATTAGCCTGTCATAGCCAGCATTGCCCTGAATAGCATCATTTCTGGCACCGCCCCGCAGGGTATCATGACCGCCGTTACCCTTAATAAAGGTTCTGATGTTGTTGGCATTGCTGGCATTAATCGAGTTACTAGCATCTCCACCATAGAGGTTGGCATCTTCAATACTAATGAGCTGATCAGTACCCTCTCCAATAACCTGGGTATCCGTGAGGATAATTGGATTGTCGCTAGTAACAAAAATGCGATCGCTTCCTCCAGCACCGTTGAGGGTATCATCACCGCCATTACCAATTAGCCTTAGGACTTACGCAAGAGCCATCTTGATGGAAGGATTTTCAAGTTGCTGAATTA
>JBCBIE010000053.1:0-40878 GCA_038524995.1 Cyanobacteria bacterium J06621_8 | reverse complement strand
CAAATAGCATCGCATCGCTATTATTTTCTTTGCTTCCTTGAACAATCATTAAATCTTTAAACTGTAAATTGTCCAATAATTGTATTAAGTCTTGACCTAACTGAAAATCTTTAATTTGATCTACACCATTGTTCTGAGCCAAAACAAATAAATCGCTTCCTTTGCCACCAATCAAAGTATCATGACCCAGACCTCCATCGAGGACATCGGCATCATTACCACCATGAAGATAATCATGACCTGCGGCACCGCTTAAAGTATCATCATCACTACCCCCTCGAAGACTATCATCGCCCTCACCACCATCGAGATAGTCGCGACCTTGATTAGCAATGAGAGTATCATGACCCAGACCTCCATCAAGAACATCGGCATCATTACCACCACGAAGATAATCATGACCTGCGGCACCGCTTAGAGTATCATCACCACTGCCCCCTCGAAGACTATCATCGCCCTCCCCTCCATCAAGAATATCGCTGCCATCACCACCACGAAGATAATCATGACCTGCGGCACCGCTTAAAGTATCATCATCACTACCCCCTCGAAGACTATCATCGCCCTCACCACCATCGAGATAGTCCGTTTTCTTGCCTCCAATCAGAGTGTCATGACCCAGACCTCCATCAAGAATATCGCTGCCATCACCACCACGAAGATGATCATGACCTGCGGCACCGCTTAAAGTATCATCATCACTGCCCCCTCGAAGACTATCATCGCCTTCCCCACCATCGAGATAGTCGCGACCTTGATTAGCAATGAGAGTATCATGACCTAGACCGCCATCGAGAATATCGCTGCCATCACCACCTTTGAGTAAATCATTTCCCAAACCAGAGACCAGAGTATCATTTCCTGCTCCTCCAATTATGGTTTTATTATGCTCAATATTATCGTCAGTAACATAAGAAGCTTCGCTATGGTCGAGAATAGTTTGTCCGATATCGGTAGTTAACCAGTCCCGTTCTGCATTAATCCAGTCTTCAATTTGCGGAACTGAGGTGGTTACCCCCTGGAGTTGAAAGACGAAATCATTGTAATCACCATCCTGTAAGTCCCCATCTACGGAATTAGCTTCCCAGGCAAAAGTATTAAACTCATCCACCGCTACCATTTGCCCTGGAATATTTCCTGGATTGGCTTCAGGCATCGAAAATAAGGGTAATGTCGCCTCCGAATGCCAAATCAGACCTGGTTCCTCGACAATCTCGCTCACGGTAGCATTAGGTAATAAGAATAATCCATAGCGATCGCCTGGAGTCAGATCAAACAGCCTAATTCCTTGATACTCCCCTGCTTCATAATTATGGTCGTATTCCCACGGTAGAATGCTACTAAACTTCGCGGCTTCCTGCTGTTCACTAGCAAGGACATAACCCAAGGTGGAATTACTATAAGCCCTTGTTGCTGCTTCATGGATAAATTCTTCCGTACCAGGAATAAATTCTTCCATCCCTTCGAGGCTAAAGATACCCAGTTCACTTTTCGTCCATTCTCCATTAAACAAAAATTCAAACTGGATTTGCCCTGAGTCTCCGACTTCTAAAACCCCCGTCTCGAACTGGTAGTTAGTGGTGATGCCATAAACCGACTCACTATAGTCGAGAATAGTTTGTCCGATGTCGGTAGTTAACCAGTCCCGTTCTGCATTAATCCAGTCCTCAATTTCAGGTACAGAGGTGCTTACCCCCTGGAGTTGAAAGACGAAATCATTGTAATCACTGTCTCCTAAATTCCAGTCAATACGATTATTTTCAAAGGCAAAAGTATTGAAGCCATCCACCGCTACTATCTGCCCTTCAACCGTACCTGGATTGGCTTCAGGGATCGAAAATAAAGGAAAGTTATAATTAGAATCCCAGATTACGCTAGGGTCATTGGCGAGCGCCGCCGCAGTACCGTTAGGGATAAAGAATAAGCCGTAATAACCCTCTGGAGTTAACTCAAAAAGATTAATTCCCTGGTATTCTCCTGCTTCAAAATTATGGTCGTATTCCCAAGGCAGAACGCTACTAAATTTAGCGGCATGGTGCTGCTGTTCACTTGCCAAGATGTAACCCTGGGTTGAATTACTGCTGGCTCTAATTGCTGCTTGCTGGATATATTCTTGAGTGCCAAGAGTGTATTCTGCCATCCCTTCCAGGCTGAAAATTGCCAGTTCTCCTGCTGACCATTCGCCATTAAACAAGAATTCAAACTGTACCTGCCCCGTATCATCCACCTGGAAAACTCCAGAGGATGGACTAGACGAAGGATTGTCCGTGGTACCCCCATCGAACGGAAGTTGTTCTAAATCTTCACTCCTCTGGAGGTCGTCCCACACCAACTGCCCCAGACTAGTAAGAATCTCGGTGTTTGTGCCATCGAAATATTCAGCATGTCCTCCTTCTCCTGTAGTTAGATCATTAATATCGTCACCCTTGACGTCCCAGACAATACGACCGATTTCCCGCTCTTGGGCTGCTTCCACTGCGGCTGTTGAGGCGGGTAGAGTATCTTGGTTCTCATTAGAACTACCGTATTCCCCGATGATTACGGGGATATCTTGACTGAGAAGGGTATCGAAATAACCGCCGATATCCTGATTGTTCCATTGGTCGTAGGCATGAATCGAAAAGAGGATATTTTCATTGTCCGACATAATCTCCTGGGCATGGTTAACAATGGTTTGGGTGTGATAATCTTGTCCCCAAGCTTCGCCATCAACAATGATCAGATTTTCCGCCCCTTCAGCCCGAATAATTTCGATTAATTCCCGATGGTAGCTGACCCATTTTTCTGGTTGAGCCTCGGCATTACCTGGTTCGTTGTGAAGGTTAAACCAGACATGAGGATTATCCTTAAACTCCTGCGCCATATCGCGCCAATAATCTTTAAGAATTTCCCACTCTGCGTCTTCGTAATAGCCACCAATGCGATCATGGGCATCAAAAATGACTACTGATCCCTGACTAGTAAAGGCATCGACAATTTGATGATTGACGCTGTAACCATTTTCTTCTGGATGAGGAGCATCATAACTACCTAACAAGTAGTTAGGAACTCTAAAAGTATTAAATCCCCAAGTGTAAACATAATTATCAACATTATCCATCCCCTCCCAAGCAAACATGTTTGCTCCCTTGATGATAAATTCTTGCCCGTCGGGGTCATAAATTTTACTGTCGATTATTTGAAAATTGGAATTAGTCATGTTTTGTCTATAAAAAATCACACATGTTGCTACATAACATATTGCAAAGATGCTGTTTGGGATCTTGTTTAAGATCTTGTTTAAGATCTATTTAGGTGGTGAGTATTAGGCAAATTAACAAGAATTTAATTTCACATCAGGCGTAATGAATTAACTTAACTGATGTTACGCGCTAGCTAATTAGTTGAAACTAAGGACTGGGGACTGGAGATAACCAGCACAATAAACTGGATATGGTATGGCGATCGCAATCTTAATCAGAAAATTGGCTATAAATGTTTTAAAAGCTTATAGCTTATGGTTTATGGCTAAAATCAACAGGTTAATTGATGCGTAACATCAGTAACTTAAATTAAAGTATTGCTCTTTATTGGGAAGCTCAAAATTATGAATTGCCACCTCTGAAATAGGATAAAATTGGCGATAAATTAGCCATAATCAACCTTTAAGGTATTTTGATGACTTCTCCATCGACTCATAGGGCAGAGGATATTCTGGTTGTCGGTGCTGGTCCTGCTGGCGCAACGACGTGTCTCTTCCTGGCTCAAGAACAGATTCCCCATACCCTAATAGATCGAGAAATCTTTCCTAGGGATAAGGTGGACGGTAATGTCTATGGGGTCAAGGTTGTTGAGGTAATGGAGCATCTGAGTCCAGATTACTTTCCTGAACTAGCAGACCAAGCAAAGAAGGTTTTAGGGTGTAATTCGGCTCAGGTCTTTACTCCTAACGGTGGACAGTTTAACGTGGGCTTTTCCGCAAGATCAAGCTCTAACGGGATTAAAGCTGAGAATGAGCATTATAGAGCTAATTTTCCTTTATTCACCATTAATCGGCGATTTTTTGACAATTTTTTGGTTAGCAAGCTAGATCCTCGCTATAGCTCTGCCCTCTGGGGAACTGAACTAGAGGGGATTCAGCGTCATCAAGACCGCTGGCAGGTGTCAGTCCGTAGCAAAGACGGTCAAAGGCTGCTGACTCCCAAGTTGATCATTGCCGCCGACGGGGTTAACTCTACGGTGCTTAAGCTGCTTGGTGTTCAGCCCTCAAGGGCGCGTTATTATGATAGCGTCCAGGGTTATTTCCGCAGGGTTGCTGGATTTGAGCTTGAGGAGCGATCGCCTGATCAACCAGCCCCACAGCATATCGAAGGTCACTTTTTGCCAGAATCAAATCCAGGTTTCTTCTTTATTTCCCCCCTGGCGGGTGGAGTCTTTAACGTCGGTATGGTCAAGCCGCGCCGCGAGGGGCAGCAAACTGACCTCTCCCAACTGCTGCAAAATCTAATTCAGCATCACTTTGGCGATCGCTTTGCTGATGCGGAGGTGATTCGAGAACCACTCCCTTGGGATATAGTGGTAGGAACATTAGGTCGTCCGCCCGTTTCAGGAGATGGATACCTGGTTACTGGCGATGCAGCAGGGCTATGCAATCCCCTGACCTGCTTTGGCACGGGTAACGCGATGATTTCTGGCATGTTAGCAGCAGAACAGATAAAGCGATCGCTGAGTCAAAATCAATATAATCGGAATAGTCTACAGACCTACGACCAGGAACTTTACAGTAAGTTGCAGCCAGAATTCCGCTACAGCAACATTGTTAAAGCATTTGCCCGACAGAAATTTTTATTTAACAGCCTTGGTAACCACCAAGTTAAGTCCCTATTACGCCAAGCTCTTAAGAAGACCTCAGCAACGATGAAGCGGGTTTAGGAGCAAGATTCAAAGTTTTAAGAAAGCCTGAGAAATCTCAGAATATAATCATGACAGCAAAATTAATATTCACAAAGTTTCTATTTAATCAAAGTGTTTCCACCAAAATAAATAGAATTTAATGAATGTTAAATTGATTATTAAATACAATGTTTTAAAAGGTGGTTTATATGTCCAAAAAAACTAATTTTGCCAAATGTCCAAAATGCTCATATGAAATAAATGTTGACAAGATTTTATATAGTCAGTAGCTTGAAAAAATTTGATTTCTGCTATGGTAAATAAATAATAAATCTCTGTAAATATATAAATAAGATGAACCTAAAAGTTATTGTTTGGCAAGAAGAAAATGCTTGGTGTGCTAGCGTACCTGCTTTGCCTGGCTGCCATACTTGGGCAGAAAGCTATGATGAACTATTAGAAATGACGAAAGAAGCCGTAGAAGGATGGTTAGAAGTCGCTAATGAGAAAGAAATGCCAACAGAGAATCAACAAATGGTGGAGATTACTGTGTGAAGTCTATTTCTGGTAAAAAACTCTGTAAAGTTTTAGAAAAGCGTGGCTGGAAGTTAGCTAGAGTAAAAGGCAGTCACCACATATATACACAAGAAAATGTATCCAAAATTATTATTATTCCTGTTCATGGAAATAGAGATTTGCCTACAGGCACTTTAAAAGGCATTCTTAGAGATGCTGGATTGACAGAAAACGATTTCTAAATTTAGTAAGTAGATTAATTATTTTTCCCACTTACACAGGCGATCGCGAGACAAAATTCAATGGATACCATAAAAGAATATCGCGAAAAATCAGAAAAATTCTAATATATATAATTGTAAAAAAATTCTATTACTTTCTCCTTATTCCCCCAAATTTCACACAATGGCACTTGCACACCACATATACTTAATTGATAATCCTTTTTAGGAAAGTCGCCTTTATAACAATCTAAATATGACAACATAAATACAAGTGCCCAAATTAAATTTATAGGAAATATGAGTTTATTCCCATTTGGACCAAACGTTATTTCCTTCGTGAACTTTATCTGATCAGAGAGTTCAGCTTCATGAAGAAGATTACTTCTAACGAATTTGTATATGGATTGAGCCAAATCAATGTTTTCTTTTCCTTCACGGTTAAATATAAACTTAGCGTCTTTGTCCATGATTAATACCCCTCCAGACATCATCCAATAAATAAAGTCATTATTATCGTAAATCACCTTTTTGAATCGAACTCCAGTTTTTTTAATTCCGTATATTTCTTTTCCCGCACGATCAATTAAAGGACAGATCAGAGTTAATGCAGTACTGTAGTCTTCCGCACATATTTGATAGAATATTTGGCGAAAGCGAGTTTCAAAATTACTCAATATTTGTTACCTCAACATCTCTGTACGGAACAAAACTTATGAAAGCCTTTTTATTATTATGGCTTTTGAATGCCTTTTATATCAAAGAAAAAGTTTTATGTCAAGATATAAGTAGCTAGACAAAACTATTTAAAAAGCTCATTATAGAAATATTTCAGTGATTTATGACTAAATTTTTAAAAGCGATCGCATTTGTCTAGATGTTCAAGTGATCGCATTCTAAAATTCTTCTAATTATAGGAAAATTTTAGTAAAATATAGCTATCCTGCCAATAATATTTTCAGCAATGAATAGTCATCGCATTAAAACTGCCATAACTAAAAATGGCAAACTCTCTTTACAAAATCTTCCTTTCAAAAAAGGGGACAAAGTAGAGATAATTATTAGGCAACAGAACAAGGAGACAATAGATTCCGAATCCTTGCCATTACAAGGTACAGTAATTCGTTATGACGATCCTTTTAAGTCTGTAATTTCTCCTGAAGAATGGAGCGCTAATAGTTAGCAAGAATGATTATTGTTGATACTCATATTTGGATTTGGTGGGTTAATAATAGTTCCAGATTAACTAAAAATCAACGACAATATATTCGGCAGTATTCTTCACAAGGATTGGGAGTTGGTATTATCTCTTATTCAGGCGGTTAACCTAGTCAAAATTACTTATCAAAAAACTTATTTAAAATAGCGTAAATATCTTTTTTTGCGCCTTCTTTACGAATACCTGCACCAACTATCACTACCGTAATTGTTGATTTATCTACCCGATAAACAATCCGATAACGTTGACCGACTGCTATTACACTACGATATCCTTTTAGCCTTCCTGATAGTGCTTTACCCTGCTTGTCTGGTTTAAAGCCTAATTTCTCAATTCTCTTTTTTAATCCTTGTTGTTCCCTTTTATTTTTTATTCTGCTCAACAACTCAATTGCTAAAGGCGTAATTTCAATTTTATATTCCATTACCAGCCTAGTTTCTTTTTAGCAGACTCCCAGCTAACTTTTTCTCCTGCTTTATCTTGTTGAATGCTTACAGACAGTTGTGAGCTAAATTCTTTATCTTCAAGAATAGATAAAGTTTCTAATAAAGACTCCATTTGTTCATAACTGAGGGTTACCATTACAGGTTTACCATGCTTGGTAATAATTATTGGTTCGTCTGTTAGCTCCTCTGGCAAGCTTAAAAAGTTTTTTCTGGCTTCAGTTATGTTGAGGTATTTTGGCATAAAAATATAATGTACATTAGAGTGTACACTTTATAATAGCAGAGTTGTCAAAGCTCTTTAAAATAAAGAGATTGCATTTATCAAGATATTCAGGCGATCGCTTGAAAGGATAGACTATGGGAGGTTAATAAAATGAGGCGATCGCTTATTCTAAATATCTATAGAAGAATATAGCAATTGCCAGATTATAAATTATTTATTTGCCTGTTTTTTGGTTTCTGCTCTTCTCTGCCATTTTTCAGCAACTTGTTCCGAGACGCGATCGTATTCTTGTATCTTCTGACCTACTTCTTTGGCGAATTTCAAAGCTTCATTTAATTCTTGTATGTTTGTATTATTTGGCTTTTGTGATCTCATAATAAACTTTCTAAACGCTGTTTTAAATTAACAATCATACTTTTAGTTTCTAATATTCTGCCCATTTCTGCTGACAGATCTTCTCCTAGTTCTTTAATATCTGCATCTGTAACTGTATCTAACAAGGAAATATTTTCTAGAATACTCTTGATTCTCCTGCGCTCTACCTCCACGAACAAAAGTGCATTACTAAACGTGGCAAAAAACTGTACTAAACTAGCATTATTAGGGAATTTGTCTAAAATCATTCTAGCTAGGTTTTGACCTTTTGCTGCTTCATATTCGATCTCATCTAATTGTTGATTTAAGCTCTCAACTAGAGAATTAATTTCGGGAGGAATGGTCATAAATTATTCATAAGCAGTTTTTAGTTACTTTGATTTATTTTATATACTTAAGTGTGATCGCATTACTTGATTTTCGTAGTTTTATAAATAGAGCGATCGCTCAAATTTAACCTTATCTGCTTTCTTTAGATATCTACACAATTACACAGCCAATCTTGATCTAAATCAAGAAGCTTAGAGAAATCTCAGGAATAATCGCGTCGATTCTCAGATTATTTATAGTTTCAATGCTTAGTCTTAATCAATAGTCAAATTAACTCGAATTTACTAGGTAAGCTATATGACTCAAGCAGTTGAATTAGCCTGTAATCGTGGATCTGTCGGTCAACTTCCTCAAAGTCTACAAAGTTTGATTGGGCAATTATCTCAAAGTAGCTATCTTACCCCTAAGGGAGTCTATCAAAGCCTGGTGCGATCGCGGGTGACCCAAGATGATTTGATGCCCTGGGCTACTTTTAATCACCCAGTTACCGATGGTTATGGTCGTCAATTGGTTTATGATGGGGGCTATTTTGAAATTATGGTGATGTCCTGGCTACCAGGAGACGTAAGTGCAATTCATGACCACGGACATACCCAATGGGGAGCGGTTCAGTGTTTTGGCTCAGGAACCCACACCGTTTACCGTCTTCAGTCAAGCCAGCTATCTACCATTGCCGAAATCTCTCTCTTTCCGACTCAGATTATGAAGGTGGATCATGACTTAATTCACCAGATGAGTAACTATTCCCAGGAATGTTTTCTCAGTCTCCACGTTTACGGCTGCTATCAATCCCTAGACTCAATTACGGGAGATGCTCGGATTTTTGATCTACTGGAGGGTAGGATTCAATGTACCAGCGGAGGAGTCTTTTTCTGCTTACCCGAAACGGAAATTAACTACCGAGGTTCAAGAATTACTGCCGATCTACAAACTACCTACCGCCATCATCGACAAATGCGCGATCGCATTCTAAGAATATTAAAAACTGATTCCAACACCAACCTAGAACATTGGCATAGCAAATTAGCCCAGTTAGAACTAGAATTAACGAGTTGTCAGCAATCTATGGCTTGATACTGTAGCGGTTACTCAATTTAATAATTAAGTATTTTAGCTTTCCTCTTGGTTGACTCGCTGCGTCTCAAGATAACAATCAAACTAACCGCATGAATGATCGAGAGCGTTTTCTCACCCAGAGTAATCCCAAGCTACTGCTAGTACTATCCAGGTTACTTGCTGCGGCGCGACCAGCAATCCTTGCCTTTCTTATTGTTCAAGGCTCTAGCTTGAGCAGCAGCAGCCAGATACCGATCTCTTTTTGCAACGTCTTGTTCGTCGGTAATTTGTGTTCGGCGATCGCCGTAGCTTTATGGTTTAACCTCAAAACAATCATTCGAGATTTAAAATCTTTAGATCACAAAACCTTACTCGGACTGTTGCTTAATGGTTCATTAGCATCTTTGCTCTCGGCATTAATCTTTCTCGGCTTGCAAGAAACTTCAGTTACCAACTCAGTACTTATCGGTCGCTTTGGTCCCGTGCTTTATGCAGTTTGCGGCATGATACTACTAGGTAAAAAAATTAGTAAATTTGAAGTTGCAGGGTTTTCCCTAATTGTGCTGGGGATTGCCGCTATCATCCTTAAAGAAAATAACTATATATTAAATCGGGGGGACGGCTTAATTTTGCTGTCAACGTTAGTCTATACTTGTACCGCACTATTGGGAAAAGTTGTGCTGGCAGGTAAATGTAGTTTGCCAGTGGTAGTATTTACCCGCAATTTTATCTCGGCGATCGTTTTTTTTAGCATTGCAGTTTCTTTATTTGGCTTTTCTCACTTTGGCGATGCTTTTTCTGGGGGTTTATGGGTAGTTATGTTTATTTATGGGCTAGTGGTGGTGGTTTTAGCCCAGCTACTCTGGTACGCAGCATTAAAAAGATTGGATTCCAAAACCGTTGGTGGTATTACAGCACTTTCTCCCATATTTGGTATTACCTATGCCTATTTGATTAACGGCGAGTCTCCTTCTCAGGTACAGTTCAGCGCTTTAATCATTATTTTACTGGGTCTAGTAATCTCGAATTTAGGCAGTAAAAAACCACCAGCAAATGAAAAAGACCTCAAAAAAATTTGCGAAATGGAATCTTGCGCCTCCAGTCCCTAAGATAAATTAAGCTAAATTAAATTATCTATGAGTCTCAACTTTTTAATCCTGTGTCAGCCCCTACCCTACCGAGATCGCTTTGGTGACGTACCGCTTTTTTATCAACATTTAGCCCGTGATCCACGAATTAATCTTTTTCATATAAATCCGCGTCAAGTTTTAGCCAGTAAACTAGATTCCACTACCGCTTGGGTAACAGAAATAGCTGATGATTTAAGCTATGACCAATTTTTAACTTTAGATACCCGTCCTCGGAAGCCTCATCGTCTATCAGATTTTGCTTTAGCTTTCTGTCGCTGCCTTAAGCCCTTTCCCCCTGGTTATTTAGAGCGTTTAAGTATTTGGGAGTTACAGCTACTCTTTGTCAATAGCCCCAGCCATAAACAAGAGCAAATCGCGGCAGATTTTCTGCTCAAGGTAGCTGGAGACTGGATTGCTGAAACCATCATTACCCAAGATATTCCCACTGCATTGGCATTTTGGGAAAAACATCAAACGATTATCGCCAAGCAGGTTAATAGCTGTGGCGGGCGAGGAGTTTATAAGGTTTGGTATCAAGATGGATTATTTCAGGTCGATAATTTCCAGCGGGGGCTACGCACTTTTGCCGAGTTTTCTGAAGTCATTAGCTATCTCACTCCAGAGTCTCAGTCACCACTCCAGCTAGTACGTTACTTAAAGCACGTTAATCAGGGGGATAAAAGAATTGTGGTGGTCAATGGAGAAATTTATGGAGCATATCTTAGACGCTCTAAAAGCGGGCATTGGGTCAATAACGTCAGTGGCGACGGGGAGTGTAGGTTAGCAGAAATTACCGATGCAGAACAACAGGCGATCGCCTATACGGTAGAAGCCTATCAGTCCCGTGGACTGCATACTCTGGGTTATGATTTTCTAATGGATGATGATGGCGTATGGCGGATTAGTGAAATTAACGCAGGAAACATCGGCGGGTTTGCCAGGCTAGAGCAATTGACTCAAAAGCCTGTTATGGCTCGCTTTGCCGATTGGCTGGTAACTTTTGCCAAGTGTGGCGCAACTAATCATTAATTTAGAATCGGAAACCAGAGAGTTTTGATAGTCAAATGAGAATGGATACAAGTTTTCGTGATCGTGATTCACTTATCTTACGAAGAACTATTAGTGATCACGAGCAATTATAGAATTTTTTTAAACTATAAAAGAGATTCAAGATTGGCTAGTTTTTGGGCGATCGCATTTTCTAATTCTGCTGGCGATAGTTTAGGCTTTTCTACTATAGTTAACTGTTTTCATTAGTTACTTTCATAATTACCCAACGACGGAAGAGTTCGACAATAATGCGATAGTTATCTTCTTGTTCCTCAATGACATCGTGACGCAGTAGGATTGAGATCGCCTGTTCTAAAACTTCTCCCTCTAAACCAGTCTCATCCGCCAGTTTATCTTTAGTTAAACCTTGGGGGTGGGGTGCCAGGGCAGTAATGATCGTCTGCTGTCCTGGGGCATCCTGTGCCGCCTGTCCCCAAACTCCTTCAAAGTAATAACGCCCCTGTTGGAAAAACTTGGGGTTGATTATTGTTTCGACATCTTTTAAAGTAAGGGTGTTATTTTGGGATACTCCTTGCTCAAACAGGCGATCGTTATAGTCACGGACTAGCTGAAAGCCGATTAGCTGTACTAAGTAAGGTTGTCCTGCGGTTAGAGAATAAACTAAATCTAAGGCTTCTCCTGTATAGTCAAGGAGAAATTCATTATCAGCAGTATTTTGCTCCTGATCCTTTGATACAGGAGTCATATTATCAATGGGATTAGCCAGAATGGTTTTAGTTGCCCCAGAGTTAAGAAAGCTGACGGGAATTGGGATCACGCTGGCGAAAAACGGCTTAAAATAATCTGCGGTCATTTCTTCTAGAGTATGTAAACCAGCAAAAGCAAAGGCAATCTTGTCAGGCTGCATTTGTACCAAACCCCGTAAATAGCCCATAAAAGCAGGATCGATCTGTCCTCGCTGAATCAAATCTTCAATCGTCTCAAACTCATCCAGGGCAATTATTAAACCCCGATAAGCCATAGTCTTAACCACCCGTTTTAGGTAGCGTTCAAAAGTACGCTGGGGCAGTTGCAGAAAATCATTATCTTCTGGGGATTCAATATCTAAACCAGCGGCAATTTCATCACTAATTGCCATCAAGACTTCCCCTACTCCCTGAGAAACCTCCCCCAATCGCTGCAAGTTCACATAAATAACCTTAGTTTCCGCCCCCGTAGCCTGCGCCACATTGAGCAAAATCGAAGTCTTACCCATGCGCCGATGTCCATACAGCACCACCGACTGCAATTGATTCCCCGTAATCCACAACTCCTCCAACTGTCGCAGAATATCTTCTCGACCAACAAATAAACTGCCAGTAACGGGGTTGCCAATAATATAAGGATTACCCACTGGTTTAGTTATGGTAACGCTACCAATATCCTTACCAATTTTTTCCAGAGAACTTTTCCAAGCCTCAGCAATATCAACAATTAATTCCTTTTCCGCTTCTGGAATTTCGCTTTTGTGATCGATTATTTCCGTTAACTCCCCGATGGCGCGACTATATGCCAAAGACTTAGTATTGCGGGATGCACTATGGTTAATTAATTTAATATCCTCCACTACTCTTCTGAGGCTATTCATAATCTTCCAAGTAGCAGGGCGTAACAGGTTTTCTTTGGGAAAGTTAGGAATAGATAAATTAGCAATGGTATTTTCGGTTTTGGCTTGCTGAAACATAGTTGAAGCTTGAGCAAGAAGATAAACTTCTTCTCCATAAAGTAAATTTCTTACTACAGCAAAAGCTTTTTTTGCTTTACCTGGTTGTTTTTCGTGGAGATACCAAAAGCCAGCCGCAGCAGCACGGGGGGAAGTGTCTAAGCGAATATCGGCATTAAACTTATTTTTAATCTTTTGTTTCCAGTTGTTAGGAATAAAAAAGAACAAGGGAAAATCAACTAAATTTTCTATAAACTCTAACTTCAGCCTAGTTTCTAGTGAAGCTGAGGAAAAATGAAGTAATTCCCAATCAAAGAGATGGTGCACCAACTGAGTTATGCGATAAATAATCTGTTCGTCAGGAGCTCGATTGAGTACCTGATTAACGGCAGAAACTGCGGGAATAAATTGTAAAGAATATTTTAAAAGCTGATTGATATTATCTAAGCCTGTCTCCCAATCTTCAATTAACCAATTGATTAAACGATCAGTAAATTTGGGTAAAGGTAAAGACGTAATTCGAGGAAATAACCAACTTTTATTTTGCACAGAAAAAAAATTTACTGGAGTGCTAATTAACCAATTCTCAGGACGTATTACTGCCACTCCTCCTGCCACGCTTCCTACCATGGCTCCTATCACGATTCCTGCTGCACCTACTGCTGCACCTACTGCTACGCTTTCTGCTACGCTGAATATCACGCCTCCTCCCACGCCTCCTGCTACGCTGAATGTCACGCCTCCTGCCATGCATCCTGCCAAACTGAATGCCACTCCTCCTTCAATGCCTACTAACATGTCGAATGTCACGCCACATGCCACGCCTCCTGTAAAGCCCCATGCCACGCCTCCTGCCACGCTGAATGCCAAGCCCCCTGTCACGCTGAATGCCAAGCCCCATGTCTCGCCCCATATCTCGACTCCTTTCACACCTATCATCACACCATATGCTATGCTTGCCGCTACGCCCAACCATGCTATTTCAACTCCAAAGAATTGAATTAACTGACTCAAAATAAATGGAGTAATAACAGTTAAGATTAATCCCTGAATTGATAACTGCAACTGCACAGGATGTTGACGTAAATATGCTAGTTGATCTTGCCAAGTCTTCTGTTTAGCTAAATTATCTCCTCCTCCAAATTCATCTATATACCAACGCAATGCTTGGGGAAAATAAAACACCCAGTACAGTAAACGCAAATAATCCAAAGGATTCCATAGGGAAAGGGGACGTTTAAGCTTGGGTGCTAAATCTAATTTAGGAACAGACATGTATTAGTTATTAAAATTATTTTTATTTGTATTGCTTGGTTATTAATTTATAAGAGGTTGTCTGAAAAGTCTTATTTACTACATAAAAGCCCCCTAAATCCCCCAAGATTGGGGGACTTTTAACTTGTTTCCCCCCAGAATTGGGGGGCTAGGGGGGCAAAATAAAGAACTTAGATGTCAAAAATATAACTTTTTATATGTCCTTAAAGAGAAAGTTATAATCTATTTTTAGACGCAGTAGTCGTTACATCTACCGCAGCATTGTTTAATGCTTTAACCAATCCTCTTTGAATAGTATCTTCATCTAAATATAAGGAAATTTGGCTCATGAATTTTAAATATATTCTGTTGCTAAACTCTCCCCAGCCCGATAATAAGCTTCAATATCAGCATCAATTTCTGATTTATTAGCATGATAATAAGCTAAGGCAGCATAAATCTTTGCCAAGCTTAAATAAGGTTTATCTTCTAGCATTTCCTCTGGAGTCATGCCCGCTCTATATGCAATAACAATATAACGAACAGTTATCCTACTCCCTGCTATACAAGGACGACCTCCACAAATTTCTGGTTTACTAATAATTAAGGTTCCAATATCTGTTATTGCGGTCATAGCTGATTATTTTTAATTGACTTTACTTGATTGTAAATAACGATAATAGAATTATCTCGTAATCTGCTGGTAATAAAATTTTCATAGTTGGCTTGAGGTAGGCTGAGTTGAACAAAGTCGTGCTTAACATCAGCATGATTTATGTTTTGCTGGCATGTTCTTTATAAGCTTGATTGCATAATTCCATTAACTTTTGGGGATGCCCTTCGCTTTCTTTCACCAAATCAGCGATAGTATCCTCATTAAAAGTCACAGAAGTAGATGCTATACGTTCTGCAATAAAAGCCCGAATTGTGTCTTCATCCCAACACTCGACCTCGACGGTGAGGCAAATATTCATCAGGGGAGAAGTTAAGCCTTCTGCATCATAAAGCTCACCTAAAGACTTCTTCCCTGCCATAATTAAGCGCAAAGGAGCGTTCATTCCTGCCGCCAATCCTCGCAAATGAGCAGGAATTTGGCTAGCAAAATCATTAGTCACAATTGTCTCGATTTCATCAATTGCCAGGAGGATCTTTTCTGCGTTTTTTAGACAACGAGTTAACTGATAACCCCTTAGTGTCTCCTTAAAGCCTAATTCGTCACAAAGATAATCATAAAAATCGTCATCATTTTCAATATTTTGCAAATTGAGATATATCGGCTTTCGTGACTCCATAAGATTATTAGCGGCTTCTCGGCAGATAGCCTTCAGGAGAGAAGATTTTCCGATTCCTCTTTCCCCCACCAGCGCAACGCTAGCACCGCTATTGAAAATGCTAAATATCTCCCGCATTTCCTGCTGACGATTAAAAAATAGCTTGGGATTTTCGATGACACCAGTTAGGGGAATAAAAGGATTAGCCAGATCAGGAGGAATATTACTTAAGGTTGTTGCCTTATTGTTCATCCATTCGGGCTTGTGACTCGCAACTAAGGCAAATAAATCTACTCTTCTAGCAAGTTTCTGATCAGGAGAATCCTTAAATGAGTTGAAGGCACTATAAATTCTTTCTACATATTTTCTGACTGTCGCTGGCTTAATACCTAAATCCTGGGCAATTTCCTCGTCGGTTTCCCCTGACAATATCCGTTGTAAAACCTCTGACTGCTTTGAGGTCAGCTTTGCGATCGCCTGCTGAAATTTATCTTGATCCATATAATTGATTCTCTCTCTCTCAATTATACGCAATCGTGACTTAGTAGCAATAATTAGCTGCTTGCAAAAATTTGTTAGGTGCTTCATACTCAATAAAAGTCACAAAATCGAGTTTATACGATTAGTTTTTATATTCGTTAGTCACAAAACACTACTCATGTATTTAAAATACCTTGCTCTTTCTTTGAGTTTAATTGGCATCCTCTTGCAGTTCTGGTTAGCTAAAGCTGAGTCTGAAGAGAAACAGAATCGCATTGATGAGCAACAGCAAGAGCATCTAGAATCTGCTGAGTCTCACGATCTAGAGCAAGATAGTGATGAAGAAGTTTAGTTTTTTGAGTGAAATTGCTTGACAGGCGATCGCCTGTTTTAATTCTTCTGATAACAGTTCAGATTCTTCTACTTCCTGTTTATAAGCTCAAATAAATAATCCTACATCCACAGAGAAAAACTCAGCTAAAGCTTTTGCCTGTGCCTTACTAATACTATGCTTACCATTAACTACTTCCGATATAACTCCCCTTGAAATAATTACACCGACTAAGTTTTCTTGTTTAATCCCTGATGCTTCCATGAGATGTAGCAGCATGGAATGAGGTGTTCCTTCGGGAATGGGATAATTTTCGTCTTCAAATTTTTCTATGAGAGTAACTAATAGTTCAAGAATTGCATCTTCTTCATTACTGCGATTAGCTTTATGTTCTAATTCCTGCGCTAATTCAATCGCGCGATCGTTTTCTGCTTCAGTTTCTATTACTTTAGGCTGATATCTAGCTAATAATTGAACGTAGGATTCGGGGTTAATAGTAAGGGTCATTTTTCCATCTATTCCTCTATAAAAGAGACTCTAAATCTTCTAGTTCTTGGGCGATCGCATTTTCTAATTCTTCTGGCGATAACTCTGGTTCTTCTACTTTCTTAGTTTCTACTTCAGGCTGTTCTAGATTAAGAATTTCTGAATAGATATAGTTGGCTAATTGCTCTATATTGGAATGTTCAAAAATTACCGTTGCGGGAACGGTAGTTTGTAAATTTGTTTCTAGCTTACTTTTTAACTCGATCGCCATTAGGGAATCCATACCAATATCAAAGAATCCTTGGGAAGTACTGGGTAGTTGATTCAATGGTAAGCCTAATACTTTGCCTACTTCTTTTTGGAGGAAGTTTGTGAGATATTTTAGCTGCTGTTCGGGTTTAGTGGTGGTTAATTCTGTGAGGAAGTTACTAGTAGTGCGATCGCTATTATTACTAGAATTAATATTTGATTTTAGCTGTTGAAAGTCTGCTGCTAAAGGCAGGTTGTAGCCAGCAGTAATAAAACGTGACCAGTTAATAGGAATAATGCCTACTTGGGGACTAGATTGTGTGATTAGTTTTTCTAGTATTGCTAATCCTTCTGGGGGGGAAATTGCGCCAATGCCTTTAAGATTCATCTCGCGATCAACCTTTCTTTTTGCCGCTGCGCCTATATCTGACCAAGCACCCCAATTGAGGCTTAATGCTGGTAATCCTTGGGCTTTTCTATAGTTGGCTAAGGTGTCGAGGAAGGTGTTAGCTACCACATGGTTTGTTTGTCCTAGTGAACCTAGTAAAGATGCGGCAGAGGAATAGAGAATAAAGAAATCTAGTTTAATATCTTTGGTTAATTGATGAAGATTCCAGGCTCCTAAAACTTTAGGATTCATTACGGTTTTCATTCTCTCTGAATCCATATTGATTAACATGCCGTCATCTAGGACACCAGCGGAGTGGATTACCCCAGCTATTTTAGGCAAGGAGACAGATGATAAGGCTTGTTCTAGGGAATTGTAGTTGGCAATATCTGCCTGGATGACTTTTATGGTGATGTTTTGCTGTTCTAATTTATTGATTTGTTGTTGAGCTTGGGCTGATGGTTGACTACGCCCAATTAAGATTAAATGCTTGGCTCCTTTTTCTACTAGCCAATCGGCAGTTAGTAAGCCTAAGTCCCCTAATCCTCCTGCTATTAGATAGATTTTATCATCATGTATTTTTAAAGATGTATTGTGGAGACTCTCTACTGAGTTATCGTGATTAATAACGATTTTGCCAATATGTTTTGCCTGCTGCATATATTGGAATGCATTAATTGTTTCTGAAATATTAAATATTTTATGGGGTAACGGCGTTAATTCTCCTGTGGCAAACCTGGCAACGAGCTTAGTTAATAAAGCTTGAATTAGCCCAGGCTGTTGTTGAGCAGTGGTGAATAAATCGATTAGTGAATAGGAAATATTGGGCTTGATTTTTGCTATTTCTGATTTACTTTTAAGGTTCCGTTTGCCAATTTCAATAAAATGTCCGTCGTCTTTTAAAATTGCTAAACTGCGATCGCTAAATTCTCCTGATAGGGAATTAAAGACAATATCTACTCCCTCTTCCTGGGTAAGCTGCATGACTTCTTCGGCAAATTCTAAATTGCGAGAGTTCATGACGTGCTTGATCCCTAATGAGCGTAAAAACTCCCATTTACTAGGGCTTGCAGTAGCAAATATTTCCATTCCTGCTAACTGCGCTAGCTGCACTACCGCCATCCCTGTACCCCCCGCAGCAGCATGGATTAGAATTCTTACTGGTTGATTCTCTTTGACTCTACACTCTGACAGGGCGTAGGATGCAGTTAGAAAATTGGCTGGGATGGTAACGGCTGATTCCCAGGAGAGGTTTTCTGGTTTGGCTACTACCATCAGGCGATTTACAGTGACGTATTGGTTAAAGCTACCCGTGGCTAGGGCGATAACTGCATCTCCTACAGCTAAATCGGTTACTGCTGATCCCACCGCCACAATTTCCCCCGCGCATTCAACGCCAAACCAGTCTTTAGTAAAGGGAAGTAAGCCTAAACTATCTAGAACATCGATAAAGTTTAGCCCTGTAGTTTTAATTTTGATTTCAACTTCGTTAGCATTTGGTTGGCGACGCTGTAGGGGAATAAGCTGTAAATTTTCAGGGGTACCTTTTTGGCTGGTGCTGAGTTGATAGGGTTTGTTTTTCGGTAGGGTTAATAGTTTTGCAGTCTGTTTGTAGCGAGTGAGTCGCGCTATCTTCCTGGTGTTGTGTCGCCAGATTATTTGTTCGGCGTGGATAGTAGTCTGTATTTCAGAAATCAGGTTGTCTACCTGTTGCTGTAAAGTTGATGAGGAATCTAGATCGATACAGCTACAGTTAATCTCTGGATGTTCGAGGTTGATAACTTTAACTAAGCCATGGAGAGAGGATTGGCTTAAGCCTTTGATAGTTATTGATTGATCTAGGGCTACAGCATCTCTGGTTACTAAATATAGGTTAGTGGGGGAAATATTATTTTTAATAATTGCTTGAGTTATTGATAGTGCTGCATTCGTTTGCTGCTCAATATCTAGCTGATCCTGATTACTATCTAAGGCTGATAAGTAGATAACATTTTGACAGTTTTTACTCTGCTGTTTTAAATCTTGAAACAGGCGATCGCATTCTTCAAGATTTCGGGGATTTATTTGGTATTGATTATCTTCAGCTTGTTTAAATTCTGAAGCTATATTTACTAGGGTATGTTCTAGAAGTTGTTCGGTTAAATAATTACTAATTCCCGTTCCAATTCCTTGGGTATCGTTAAAGATTAAATAGTGCTGATCAAAAGGCTTTCTTTTACTAGCTTGAGCCACAATTACAGATTGCTGTAGCTTCGTTTCCGAGGTTGGGCGATCGCATAAATTAACTACCTCGGTAAAATCTGCTTCTAGTAATATTTCCTGCCAGGTATCCTCAGAAATTAAAGGATAGTTAGCCCGTAATTGGCGATCGCTAAATTTCCACCAGCCTTCTGTCATGCCAAAGGTTAAATCAAACCAGCGCACGGGTTGAGTACCTTCGACAATAATTAATAATCCTTGGGGATTTAATAAGCTTCTAGCGTTGTTTAAAGTCTGTTTTAAATCTGCCGTGGCATGGAGAACATTGGCGGCAATAATTAGGTCGTAGGTTTCTTGATGGGCAGCAAGTTGGGATATATTTAATAGCTGGTATTTAACAAAGTTATAATCTGAGAATTTTTCTTGGGCTTTAGCTAAGAATAGGGGGGAAAGATCGGAAAAAGTATATTCGACGTTCTGGGAATTAAGTTCAGGTAAAAGGTAAGCCGTAGTGCCTCCCGTGCCAGCCCCAATCTCTAATATTTTTAGAGTTTTATCTTGGGGCTGATTAACCAGTAGTTGCTTAATAGTTTCTGCTACTAAGGTATTAGTAACCTTCGCCCCTGGTGAGTCTTGATAAAGATTGGTAGTTAAACTTAAATCCCCATTGGGAAATAGTAACTCTTTAGGATCAATATTGCCGAGGAAAACCTGATCTAGTTGGGAAGCGCAGTTATGTAATAATGTTAATTCTGCTTGGGCTTGGGGATATTGTTCTAATAGTCGTTGCTGCTGATCGTTTATATTATTTAAATCAGGAGTCTTCATTATCTGCCAGTCAGCATTATTTTTAATAATAATTCCCGCTTCAGCTAATATTGCCAGACTTCTTAACCATAACTGTTGATGCTCTTTCCTAATGCCTAATGATTCAATATCTAGACTTGGAAATTGCTCCGAATTAAAATTAACTCCTAACTTAACTAAAGCGTTAATAATATAGTCAACGCTAATATTTTCTGACTCTCTAAGAATCTCTAAATATTGACTAAACTCTAAATCACTAATTAACTGTTCAAACTTTTGACTAGTAACTGCCTGAATATCCTTTAGATCAATATAGCTATTATCCCTAACTACAGGTAAAGGGTTGTCACGCCATTCTATTTGATAAAGCCAGTCATCAATATTACGCTGGTTTAAAATACTAGAACCTACAGCCTTTATTTTTAGCCCATCAATAGTAGCAATAATTTCCTGCTGTTGATTAATTAATTCAAAATTTATCGTGTAGATACCAGCATTATAAGAAATTATTTCAGCATGACTCCAAATAATATTTTCCGTCAGGCGATCGCAGTTAAAAGTTAAACTTTCAATAGCTACTGGTAAATAAGTTTCTGATTCCTGATTATTTTTAATTGCCGCTCCCGCTACCTGTAAACAGGCATCTAATAGTATTGGATGAATTAGATAATTATCTGCTGGTAAGTTAACAGGTAGTTCTATTCTGCCTAATGCCCGATCTAAGTCGTGGTAGAGATCTGCAATCGCTCTAAAGTTTGCTCCGTATTCTAAGCCACACTCCTCTAGGTCTTGATAATATTTAGGGATATTTATTACTTGCTTTATTTCTTGCTGATACTGAGCTAAGTCCACCTGACTATTATTTACCGAAGCTGCTAGTATTTTCCCTTGACAGTTATTAGTCCAGCTTGAATTATTGTTACAGCTAAAAATCTCAAAATTGCCTGAGTTATCAGCTTTCTCTGCATTTAATACTAGCTGAAGCTCTGTCAATGATTCTGATAATATTAACGGCTGATTAAAGCTAATGTTTTTAATTTCTAAATGACTAGATTGAAAAATTTCTTTGCCAACCCTTAATACCATCTCTATATAGCCAGCACTAGGAAAGATAACCTGCTGCCATACTTGATGATTCGTTAAATAGTTTGGTTCAGCCTGAGATATCTGATTTTGCCAAATTCTCTGATTAGATTTAGCTAGTTTGATTTCACTTCCCAGAAGAGGTAAATCGCGATGTCCTCCTAACATTATTTTCTTTTTCCCTGACAGCCAATATTGTTGACGCTGGAAAGGATAGGTTGGTAAAGGTAATATTTGCCCTTTATTTTGATAAAAACTTGCCCAATCTAAATTAATATTATTAGTATAAAGACCTGCGACGCTAGATAAAATAGACTGCCAGTCTGACTGTTTATCCCGCAAACTAGGCAACCATAATAATCTCCTTCGCCCCTTAGCTTCTAAAGCAAGTCGTCTCATTCCCAATAAAATTGGTTTTGCTCCAATTTCCAAGAAAACATTACACTTTAACTCCCCTAAAGTTTCCATTCCTTGGGCAAAGCGTACAGGCTGACAGATATGATTTACCCAATATTCAGCAGTAGCAAGGTCATGATCAATTTTTGTTCCTGTGACGTTAGAAACAAAAGTAATTTGCGGACGAGAATAACTAACCTCTCTCGCTATATTATTAAAATTAGGTAAGATAGACTCCATTAAAGCAGAGTGGAAAGCGTGAGAAACCTCTAACCTAGTGGTTTTAATATTTTGCTGATTAAAAATGGCGATCGCCTGCTGAATCGTCTCCCTCTCTCCAGAAATTACCGTATTCTCTGAGTTATTAACCGCCGCAATATTAACTACTCCCGATATATTTTCTATTACATTATTTACTCCCTGTTCGTCAGCTTTAATGACAAACATCTCCCCGTTAGTGGGTAATTCCTGCATTAACTTTCCGCGATGGGCTACCAGCTTTACTGCGTCTTCTAAGCTGAACACCCCTGCAATAGCAGCAGCAACAAATTCCCCGATACTATGCCCCATAACGATATCTGGTTTAACTCCCCAGGAAAACCACATCTGTGCCAGAGCATATTCAATGGTAAAGATCGCAGGTTGAGTATATCGGGTTTCATTAAGTCTCTGAGAAGCAGAAGAAAAGATAACTTCTTGAAGGGGGGTTTCTAAGTAATCATTGAATAATTTAAAACAGCGATCGCAATTTTCTCTAAAGACTGGTTGGGTAGCATAGAGTTCTTGACCCATATTAAGATACTGCGAGCCTTGCCCTGTAAAGAGAAAAGCAACTTTATGCTGTTGAATTAAATTTTTATTTTCTCTTACCGATAAATCCCCAGGAAACTCTGCTAACTGCTGCTGTAACTCTTCAATATCCCTAGCAACAATTGCCCCACGATAATCAAAATGCGATCGCCCTACACTAGCCGTGTAACAAATATCTTTAATAGAAAAAGTAGCAGGGGAAGATAAATATTCTTGATATTTTTTGACCAAATTTTCTAATGCTGTCTCGCTTTTCGCTGATAGAGTGAATATTTGTAATTCTCTTTCCTCATCCCACAAGGGGATAACATCTCCCCATCCCACAAGGGGATAATATCTTCCAATCTTCCTATCAGTCTTAGCCGAAATCTCAACATCCCCCACCACAAGATGGGCATTAGTACCGCTAAAGCCAAAAGAACTAACACCCGCTAACCGCAGATTATCCCCTTGCCACTCTTTACCCTGGCTAACGACACTAACCCCCGCATTTTCCCAGTCTATGTAGGGATTAGGCTGATGAAAATGTAGATGGGGCGGGATTTGTTGGTGTTGCAGGCTGAGTACGACTTTAATTATGCCAGCAATCCCCGCAGCCGCTTCTAAATGCCCGATATTGGTTTTAACTGAACCAATAAGCAAATGATTATCATTATTCCTAGAAAATACTTCTCCTAACGCCGTAATCTCTATAGGATCTCCCAAAGATGTTCCCGTACCGTGAGCTTCTATATAATCAATTGCTGATGCCTCAACGCCACTATTAGCCAACGCCTGGCGAATTACCCTCTGTTGAGATACCCCGTTAGGAACAGTTAAGCCGCTACTTCTGCCATCCTGGTTAACTGCCGAACCTCTAACTACGGCTAAGATATTATCCCCGTCTCTCACCGCATCCCTTAACCGCTTCAACACCACCATTCCACAGCCTTCACCACGACTAAAGCCATCCGCCGCCGCATCAAACGTCTTGCAACGCCCGTCAGGGGCTAACATTCTTGCTTGGGAAAAATTGATGGTAAATTCGGGAGTAATTAGCCGCTGTACTCCACCAGCAACGGCTAGGCTGCACTCTTGATCTCGCAGACTTTTACAGGCTAGATGTACTGTTACCAAGGAAGAAGAACAGGCGGTATCCACTGCCATACTGGGGGCGGTAAAGCCGAGTAAAAAGGATATTCTACCTGCTGCGGTACTGTGGGAGTTCCCTGTGGCTAGATAAGCGTCAATTTCCGTGTTGTCTCTTTCTAGTAAAAGCTGGGAATAGTCATTACTGCTAATCCCCACAAATACTCCTGTATTCTTACTCTCTTCTGTTTGGGGAACTACTCCTGCATTCTCTAAAGCTTCCCAGGTAACTTCTAACAACAACCTCTGTTGCGGATCAAGGCTGTTAGCCTCGCGGGGAGAAATGCCAAAAAAGTCCGCATCAAATTCTTTCAAGCGATCGACAAACCCACCATAGCGCACGTTCATTTTACCTGGAGTAACAGGATTAGCATCATAGTAATCCTCTATATTCCAGCGATCGCTCGGTACTTCGGAAATAGCATCCACCCCATTTACTAACAACTCCCAAAATGCTTCAGGAGTATTTGCTCCCCCAGGAAAACGACAGCCCATACCAATAATGGCAATTGGCTCATTATTTTTATTTTTCTCTTGCTGAAGTTGTGCTCTTAAGTCGTTAATTTCTGACAGAGCTTTTTGCATTAAGGCTTTATAATCGGGCATTTCTTCGACTTATTTATGGATAGCTGATTAGTCGTTAATAGGTAATTTTATCTTGTTCTTTCAGAATTAGCGAACTGTCCAGTGCCCCTTTTCATATTTTCAAAAATAAACAGTTTGTTATCGTAACCTACCAGATACTCTTGTCGACTACTTGGCATCAGTTAGTAACTTGCGAAAGATTATCTTATCTTCTCCAGCTTGATAAAATTCACGGATTGCGGCTTCCTTTTCATAACCACATTTACGATAAAATTCTCTCGTTCCCTTAAAGTTTTCTAGACCTGAAGTTTCAACTAAAAGAATTCGTTCTCCACGAATTGCTAACTTTTGCTCGATATGACGTAGTAGAGAAACTCCTCGCACTTGTTTTTGATAATTAAACTATCACCCGATTGCGTTAATTCAATTTTTGAATTTTTATTTAAGTCCATACTTTGAGCAATTTTGTTAGGAATTCTTAAGCCAATACTGTTAACCCATTTTCTTAGTTCTATTTCCATATAGCTTGAGATTATACAATGTATAATTAAAGTGTTAGCTCATGAGTCATTGATTTTCCAACTTGTCTCAATCCTCCTCCTCAAGTGCTGCTGCGAGTAAATCGGCAATGTCTGCTTCTTCATCCCTAGATTCTGCTTTGGGGAACATTTTGACTAGAATGTAATCCACCAATGCTTCCAGGTTAGGATAGTCAAACGCCACGGTAGAAGGTAGAGTAAAGCCGATCATATTTTGCAGACGGTTTTTAAATTCGATCGCCGTTAGGGAATCCATACCTAAGTCGAAAAATCCTGTTTTGGTGTCTACCTCAGAAGTCTGGAAACCTAATACTCTAGCTAGTTCGGAACGTAAGGAGTTAAGTAAAAGCGATCGCCTGTCTGTGGGAATTACTGCTTCTAATTCTGCCTGGAGATCGATCTGGGTTACTGGTTTTTGTGGTTGTGACTGCTTAAATTCACTCAAGAAAGGAGAAAATTGACCTTGCTTAAGAAATTTATTCCAGTTGATATCAATTACGCCAATTTGGGCAGATTGATTAAGGGAAGAGGCATTAGATAAAAATAGTTGTTCTAAGATAGCTATTCCTGATTTTGGGGCGATCGCATTTACTCCCATCTGGCTGAGGCGTTGATCTGCCTGCTTTTCTGCTGCTGCGCCCACATCTGACCAGGTGCCCCAGTTGATACTCATAGCGGGTAAGCCGAGAGACTGACGATAGTGAGCCAGGCTATCTAGGAAGGAATTTGCCGCTACGTGATTGCCCTGCCCAGGGGAACCAAGTAAGGATACTGCCGAAGAGAAGAGAATAAAGAAGTCTAGGTTAGTATCTTGGGTTAAATTATGGAGATTCCAGGCACCAGTAACTTTGGGCTGTAATACCCGTTCCATTTGTAACCAGGTCATGTTTTGGATTGCGCTGTCGTCGAGGATACCTGCCGCGTGGATTACCCCCCGTAGAGGCGATTCGCGAATCGCTCCTACGATATTTTGCAGGGCATTGTAATCTGTAATATCGGTTTGAATAACCTCAACGTTAACCCCCTGTTGTTGTAACTGGGCAATTTCCTCTTGGGCGTGTGGATTAGAGTTGCTTCTGCCTAATAATAGTAGATTTTTTGCACCTTTTGCTGCTAACCAATGGGCGGTTAAAATGCCTAAACCCCCTAACCCTCCAGCAATAAGATAACTGGCGTTTTCTTCTAAGGTTAACTCAGGGGTAATTACTACTTTGCCGATGTTTTTAGCCTGCTGGAGATAGCGAAAGGCTGATACGACTTGGGGTAGAGGGAATACCTGTTTGGGCAAGGGTTTTAGCTGGCGATCTCTAAATTTTGCCATCAACTCCGATAACATTTCCTGAATTAAATCGGGCTGCTGTTGACACAGTTCCACCATATCGATAATGTTGTACTTATGGTTGGGATATTGCTGTCTTACCTGAGATTCATCCCAAATATCTAGCTTGCCGATTTCTAGGAAACAGCCGTTAGCTTTCAATACTGATAGGCTAGCAGGTATAAACTTCCCCGCTAGGGAATTAAGTACTATATCTACCCCTTCCCCGTCGGTAATTTGCTGAATCTCCTGGGCAAAATCGAGACTGCGGGAATTCATCACATGGTTAACTCCCAGGGATTTAAGATAGTCCCATTTCCCCTCACTGGCTGTAGCGAAAATTTCTGCCCCCGCTGCTTGGGCTAGCTGAATTGCCGCCTGTCCAACTCCCCCCGCTGCGGAGTGGATTAAGACTCGCTTACCTGGAGATATTTTTCCGAGGTAATTAAGAGCATAGTATGCGGTGAGGAAAGGAACGGGAATGGTAGCCGCATCAGTAAAGCTGAGGTAGTCGGGGAATCTTGCCACCAGCGATCGCTCAATGGTAACGTAATCACCAAAGGTATTAGGGGCAATGGCGATCACCTGATCTCCCACCTGAAGATCTTCAACCTGATTACCAATCGCTACAATCTCCCCTGCACACTCGCAGCCCAAGGTTTTATCAGTATTAGGATATAAGTCTAGGGCAATTAGAACATCGCGGAAGTTTAAACCCGTGGCTTTGATTTTAATTTCCACCTGATGGTTATTTAATTGCTTTCTGGTAATTGTCTTGAGGGATAAACTATCTAATGCCCCAGGATTACTTACCGTTAAGTAGCTGGGTTTATTACTAGTTAATAGGTGTGGTGACTGGTATCTATTTAATCTAGGTAAATAGCGATTATTGCCTCGAAGAGCAATTTCAGGCGCTTTACTAGAGATTTCCGCCATTAAATTTCCTAACTGTTGCTCAATAGTTATTGCTGGATCTAAATCAATTCTAGTGCAGTTTAATTCAGGATGTTCTAAGGCGATCGCTTTTCCTAATCCCCAGACTGTAGACTGGATTAGTTCTGTTATTGGTTCTGAGTTATTGGTGCTAATTGCTCCCTGAGTAACTAATACTAATTGATCAAGTTTAAGATTATTTTTTACTATAGTTTTAACTAGATTTAGTAGAGGATTGATGACTTGCTGCGAGAGTGAGTTAATATTATTTCTTGTTAAATCATCTGAATTACAAAAATAAACTATTTTCTCAATATACCTATCCTGTAATTCTCTGAATAATTGCTCTATGTCTTGTGTTGATGAAGAGTTAATCGTAAATTGATTATCTTTTAACTGCCGATACTCCTCACCATAGCTGACAAAGTTATAATTTCTATCTTCTTGGTCTAAAATGCTAATAAGGCTTTGGTGACTTCCCAACAGCCAGACTTCTTTCCTGTCTCTTATTTCTCTCTTACTTAAGATAACGCTTTGACTATCACTATTATTATTAATGGCGATCGCCTGATTAAATTGATTGGCTAACAGGATATTTGACCATTCTGTGGCTGAAATTAGAGGATGATTATTCTGTACTCGACTATCATTAAATCGCCACCAGCCTTCTGTTAATCCAAAGATTAAATCTACCCAGTATAAAAGCTGAGTACCTTCCGCTAATAAAAATAAGCCCTGATCCGTTAATAGCTGCTGAATATTGTTAATGGTTACATCTAAATCTTGGGTGGCGTGAATTACATTAACTGCAATAATTAAATCGTATTCCGCTAATTCTTGCTCCTGTTCTATATCTAAGATTTGATATCTAACAAAATTATAATCAGCAAATTTTTCCTGAGCCTTACTTAAAAATAAAGGAGATATATCGCTAAAGGTATACTCAATATTTTTATCCTTTAACTCTGGCAATAAATAAGCCGTAGTGCTTCCCGTACCTGCCCCTATTTCCAGGATTTTAAACTGCTGATTAGCTGGCTTGTGTTTAATAATTTCAACAACGGTATCTTTAACTAAATTATTAAAATAAATTGCCTGGGGAGAATTTTGATATAGGTTAGTTAAGGAAGATATATCTCCTTGGGGGAAGAGAATATCTAGTGGTTCTACTTTTCCCTGTAAAATGTCAGCAAGTTCAGCACCACATTTAGTTAGTAAGTCTAATTCAGCCTTAATTGCCCCATACTGTTCTAACTTACTTAACTGTAAATCCAAATTAACCTTACCCACAGGATGAACAACATCCCAAATATCTTCTTGCTTGCTTAAAAGATTTTCCGCCCTTAATATTTCTAATAATCTAATAAATAGTTTCTGCTGCTTGGGAATAATCTGATATTGATTAATTAATGATTCAGCGGTGAATGATTCTCCTAGACTTAGCTGTAAGCCCAAATTAGCAAAAGCCTGGAAGATATATGCCAAACTAAGACTCTCTAACTTAGATACAAGCTGCTGGTTATTGTTAAATTCTGCCGTTTGCTGAACTTCTTCTGTAGCCTGATTCTTTAGTAAATCTAGATTAATTTCAATCTTAGGATTAAGAGTAAGCAATTCTTCCTGCTGCCAGGTGATTTCATACAGCCAATCATTAAATTTATTTTGATATTTATTAGTAAATAATTGCTTATTGGCTTTCTTCAGTAGGAGATTATCTATTTTCGCAATTACTCTACCGCGATCGCCTAATAAATAAACATCAAATAAATAATTATTCTGTTCTACTTTTAACTCAACATATCCCCAATAAACTTGAGCATAATCATCTATTGGATTACTTAATAAAAGTTGATCTAATTCTACAGGTAAATAAATCTCCTCTTCAGGAAATGCTGCGGCGATCGCCTGAAAACAGGCATCTAAAATCACGGGATGTAGCTGATAGCTATCGGTAACTGGTAATAACTCTAAGGGCAATTTTATTTTCGCTAAAGCTATATTCTCTCCTTGCCATAATTGAGCGATCGCCTGAAAAGAACTGCCGTAATTTAAACCTTGCGCTCCTAACTCCTGATAGTAAAGATCAACATCAATTTCCTGATTACATCTTCTTTGTAATTCGACGAGTAAGTTACTAGCTTGCTCTACTATTTCAGACTGCTCTTTAATGTTTCCTGTGGCATGGGTAATCCAGTTATTATCCTCAGATAAACTAACCAACTCCCAACTATAGTTAGCTTCAGGATTAATAATTAGTTGCACTACGGTGGCGGATTCTGTAATTACTAAAGGCTGTTGAATACTTAGATTTTCAATAGCTAAACTAGAAGTACTAAAGACTTCCTGCCCTACACTCAATACCATCTCAATAAAGCCTGCTGCGGGCATGATGGAAGTATTAAAAACCTGATGATCTAGTAAAAAGTTACTACCTTCAAATATTGTTTCCCAAATAATATTATTACTGCGTGCAATATTTAACTTCTGTCCTACTAGAAGATTAAGACTTTTTTGCTTCGTAATATTAACAGGCTTAACCTCAATCCAGTAGCTCTTTTTCTGGAAAGGATAAGTGGGTAAAATAACCTTCTGATAGTCACCAGAACTATAAAAGCTTAACCAGTCAATCTCAAACCCATGGCAATATAAACTAGCAAGGCTGTTGAGTATAGTTTGGCGATCGCTTTCTCCTTCTTTTAAGCTAGAAACCCAAAGATACGATCCCCTCTTGCCCCCCTTATTAAGGAGGGAATGCGGTAGCGTGGGGGGATATTCTTCTAAAAAGAATCGCCCCATTCCTAACAGAATCGGTTTACTGCCACATTCAATAAACACTCCATAACCAGCCTGATCTAAAGTTGCCATACTGTTAGCAAACAGCACAGGATTAACAATTTGCTGACACCAATATTCAGCAGTAGCCATTTCTGAAGTAATAAAGTTTCCCGTCACGTTAGCCACTAGATCTAATTGAGGCTGATGATAAGTAATAGCTGAAGCAGCTAAGTAAAAATCCTCTAATATGGGCTGCATTAAAAGAGAATGAAAACCATGGGAAACCTTTAACTGTTTATATTTAATCTCCTGCTCTTCTAATTGGTTAATAATAATATCAAGAGCTTCATTTTCTCCCGAAATAACGATACTTTGATTCCCGTTAATCGCTGCAATACATACCTGCTTTTGAAAAGGTTCAATTAATTTATTAACTAACTCCAAATCACCCAAAATCGATACCATAGAACCATTAGGGGGTAATTGCTGCATCAACCTACCCCTAGCCGCCACTAACTTTAAGGCATCCTCTAGACTAAATACCCCCGCAATTGTCGCCGCTACGTACTCCCCGATACTGTGCCCCATAACTCCATCGGGCTGGATTCCCCAGGATATCCATAGCTGGGCTAGGGCGTATTCAATGGTAAATAGGGCTGGTTGAGTGTATTGGGTTTGATTGAGGAGAGAGGATCGATCCCCCCCAGCCCCCCTTAAAAAGGGGGGAGAATCAAGGAGGAAGAGAATTTCTTTGAGGGGCTTTTCTAAATACTGATCGAGAATTTGGAAACAGTGATCGCAATTCTCCTTAAATACAGGTTCAGTTTCATATAACTCTTGCCCCATCCCCACATATTGCGCCCCCTGCCCTGTAAACAAAAATGCTGTTTTCTTTTGCTTCTGTGATAGTCTACCGACGGCACTAGCTAATTTTTCCTGTAATTCCTCAACAGACTGGGCGGTAATTGCCAGGCGGTGGGAATAGTGCGATCGCCCCACGCCAGCCGCACAGCAAATATCTTTTAAAGAAGCCTTTGAACTTAAATATTCGTGATATTTCAGAACTAAATCTTTAAGTGCTGCTTCACTTTTTGCTGATAGGGTAAATATCTGTAATTTTTTTTTCCCTTCTTCTTGCCTCCTCCTCTCCCTATCCTTCTTAGCCGAAATATCAACACCCCCCACTACTAAATGAGCATTAGTTCCACTCATGCCAAAAGAACTGACTCCAGCCAAGAGAGTATCGTCATTCCATTGCGTCAGGCGATCGCATACCTCAAGCCCTAGCTTTTCCCAAGGAATATAGGGGTTAGGTTCTTTGTAGTTAAGGTGGGGCGGAATCGTCTGATGCTTAATTGCCAAAATTACCTTAATTAGTCCTGCAATTCCCGCTGCTGACTCTAAATGACCAAAATTGGTTTTAACTGAGCCTATTTTTAATTTATGCTCGCGATTATGATTAAATACTTTATCTAGAGCTAAAATCTCTATCGGATCGCCTAAAACTGTTCCCGTGCCGTGAGCCTCAATATAGCTAACTGACTCTGGCTTAACTCTGGCATTGGCTAAAGCCTCCCTAATTAACTCTTCTTGAGCATTGCCGTTAGGGGCAGTTAAGCCGTTACTTGCTCCGTCGTGATTGACTGCCGAGCCTTTAATTACCGCTAAAATATTGTCATTATCGGCGATCGCATCCCCTAATCTTTTGAGAATTACTACCCCGCAGCCTTCCCCCCGTACGTAACCGTTGGCACTAGCATCAAAGGTTTTACAACGCCCGTCAGCAGATAAAGCTTTGAGCCGACATAAGCCAATAGTAGTTTCTGGAGACAGGATTAAGTTTACTCCCCCTGCGATCGCCAGATTACTCTCCTGATTCCTTAAACTTTGACATGCCAGATGTACCGCCACCAAGGAGGAAGAACAGGTAGTGTCTAGCTGGAGGGCTGCTCCCTGTAACCCTAAGACATAGGCAATTCTCCCCGCAGTGATGCTGCTAGCGTTGCCCAAGCTGTTAAAAGCATCAATTCGAGCTAGATCCCCCGAATTAACCGTACGACGGGAATAATCATCAAAACACTGCCCAATAAATACCCCTGTCTTACTCCCTTTTAACTTGGCGATCGCCTGCCCTGCATTTTCTAGGGCGTTGTGGGTAACTTCCAGCAATAGCCTTTGCTGGGGATCAATTGCGGCAGCCTCCCTGGGGGAAATCCCAAAAAACTGCGGATCGAACTTGTCCACATCCTCAATAAACCCCCCATAGCGGGCGTACATTTTCCCTGACGCATCAGGATCGCTGTCATAATACTGCTCAAGATCCCAGCGGTTACCAGGAACTTCCTTAATCCCATCAACTCCACCCCGCAACATTTTCCAGTAAGCATCAGGATTATCTGCCCCCCCAGGAAACCGACAGTCCATACCAATGACAGCTATCGGCTCATGCTTGGCTTGCTCTAAAGACTCCAACTGCGATCGCATTTTCCGCATCTCCCTCAAAGCCTCTTTAAGGAGCTGTTGATAATCTAAATTACTGCTCATTAACTATCCCTCTCCTTAGCCCAGGCAATTTCCGCCATCAGCGATCGCACCAACTCATCCTCTGAAAAAGTTTCTAAGTCTTCCTGCTCTTGATTTTTCTCTTCACCGCTTTCTGGGGGGACATTCTCCTCTGCCAAATATCTCGCCAACCCCTCAATGTTGGGAAAATTCCAGGCTAGAGTCGGCTCAATTTCTAAATCATCTGGTAACCACTCTGATAAATCCTGTGCTAGCTCCACCGCCATCACCGAATCAACCCCATATTCAACAAAAGCTTGAGCGCGATCAATTTTTTCTAGGGGGATTTGTAGCTTATTACTTAACCACCTCGATAACCAGTCTTGAATCAATTGGTTTCTGTCTTTTGTAGAAGATGTTGAGGGGCGATAATCCATTTGAGGCGAACGCTTATTTTCTGGCTTTTGCTTCCTGCTGACTTCATTTAAATACTTTTCCTTACACAAATAACGCTGAATCTTACCGCTAGAAGTCTTAAAAATGCTGCCAGTTTTGATTAACTGAATATCATCAACCCTAATGCCAAACTCTCTAACAATAGCCGCTCTAATTGCATTTTCAATCTCTGCCCTTAATTCTTCCTTATCTAAGTCTGATTGAGACTGCTGAGTAATGCCTAACTTTCTAACAAAGGTTCTCTCTACTTCTTGAATTATGATTAACCGTTCTTCTCCCCCTATTTCCACGCTAAAAGCTGCTCCCGAATTCGCTCTTAAAGCCCGATGCGATCGCTCTACAGTCTGCTCTATATCCTGGGGATAATAGTTTTGTCCGCGAATAATAATTACGTCTTTAATTCTGCCAGTAATATATAACTCTCCACCCTGAATAAATCCTAAATCTCCAGTTCTAAGATAAGGCTCATTACTACCACTAATTTTGGCTCTAAATACTGATTTAGTTAATTCTTGATTATTCCAATAGCCCGCAGCAATACTTTGATTGGCTTTAATCCAAACTTCCCCGACTTCTCCCTCAGAATTCGGCAATTGATCCTGATCAACAATAATAATTTCTTGTCCCGAATTTAGCTTACCGCAACTGACAAAATTGCGATCGCCATTACCTTTAATTACAGGTTCTTGTTGCTTATTCCCTCCACATACCATTAAAGTTGCTTCTGCCATGCCATAACAAGGATAAAAAGCCGACTTTTTAAAGCCACATTCTGCAAAAGCGTCGGCAAATTTATCCAGGGTTTCTTTTCTTACTGGTTCAGCACCGATAAAAGCCAAGTTCCAACTGCTTAAATCTAATTTTTGCTTATCTTCACTGCTAATTTTATCAATACACAATTCATAGGCGAAATTAGGCGCTCCGCTGGTAGTTCCACGGAGTTTTGAAATAGTTTTTAACCACAATAAAGGTTTCTTTAAAAAATCTTGGGGAGCCATTAAGCTAACGGGAAAGCCGCCGAAAAGCGGCTGCAAAACACCTCCAATCAATCCCATATCATGGTAGAAGGGAAGCCAGCTAACTCCTTGACTGTTAGCAGAGTGTCCAAATAGCCGATAAATTAATTTGGAATTACTAATTATATTCTCGTGAGTTATTACTACTCCTTTGGGCTTACCAGTAGACCCAGAAGTATACTGAAGAAATGCGATACTTTCTGGTACGATACCCTTGCCTTGATCATCAAAGTCTTTCCCTTCTATATTGTCAGTAATCAGGCAATTATTCTCTGGTATTTGACTAGATAAATATGAGGTAACCTTGCCTTCTAACTTGCCAGTTGTTAATACAGCTTGTGGGGTGCAGTCCTCAACAATCCTCTCCAGCCGAGATAACTTTTGGTTGCGCCGAGGGGGGTAAATTGGCACTGCTACCGCCCCAGCAGACAAACATCCCAAAAAAGCAGCAATAAATTCTAATCCCCCAGGATAGATTAGCAGTACTCTTGCTCCCCTTAAGTTTCTTGTTTTAAGATGATAGGCGATCGCCAATGATTTGTGTCTTAACTCTCGGTACGTCAACCGATCATTGGGCTGATTGCTCCCCACATAAAATTCGTATGCCAGAGCATCACCCATGAACGTTGCGCGGTAGTCTAAAATATCTAAAATGGTGGAGCCAATATCCAGGGGACTGGCTGTAAAGCTGAAGCTACTATTCACAGGTAGTAAAAATGCTGAAAAGAAGATGTTAATACTTTAATATATTCAAGTCTGAAGGTTGACCCATGATAAATGTACCATTGATGATCAAAAATTATCAATAATTATTCCTATTAAGCAACTAGATGATTGCTACTTAGAGATATTACTTATCAATGAGCAATGATCATTTAACATTAACTAGCCAACCCGCAGATTTATAATCTGTAAGGTAACGGTCTGATTTAAACAGTTGATTAATTAGGTTTAAGATGTCTTCGTTGACCAAGTAATCAAAACCTCATCTTTCTCCTTGCTCTCTGATTCTCTTTTATCTTACCGCGCGCTAGCTAAGACAGGGCTTCCGACCTATGTGTAATCCCGTGAGATGAGATAATTGTCTACTGTTTAGTGATGCATCCAGAAGTTAGATTATTGTCTAAGCTAATAGAGAATAAGTAACAAAGATGTTTCAATATCGTTAAGAATTGCTAAAGCTTTATATTGACTTTATACTGCAAATATTCAATAGTGATATTCAGAAATCTGTCCAATCATTTTCTAACTTAGTGCAGATTATGCACAATAATTATTTAATTTTTTATAGCTCTAATTTTATGAGATTTATATCTCCCCTTACCACCATAATCGCCACTACAATAACTGCCAACCTTGCTGCACCAGTTTTAGCTCAACAATTGATTCAGATCACTGAAGTTAATGTTAGGGAACAAGAGTCGGGAATTGAGATTATTATTAAAACCGCCGACGGTTCTGTCCCTCAATTTGGCGAAACTTCTGATAACAATATTCTCTTCATCGATTTTGTAGACGCACAGCTAAACTTAGCTTCGGGAAAAAGTTTAAAAATCAAAAATCCTGCTGCTGAAATTGAGTTAGTTACTGTTGAGGAAGAGTTTGCTGGAAGCGTTTCCCTAATGATTCAAGGAACTGACAGCCTGCCCCAGGTAGAGCTAGTCCCAAACTCTCAGGGGGGAGTATTAATAGTTACTACTACGGGAACTATCGCTGAGGCTGACCCTTCTGAAACCGAGACAACCATAGATGTAATCGTCACGGGAGAGTCTCCGCCAGAGCCAGAAGAATATATTAGGAAGGAGACTTCCATCGGCAGGGGCAATCCTACCTCAATATTAGACACTCCCCAGTCAGTTCAAACGGTAACCAAGGAGTTAATTGACGACCAAAGTATCAATAATCTCAGTGATATTCAGCGTAACGTTAGCGGAGTTACTTTGGGGGGCAACGTCCCTTCTACATCCCCTGGTTCATCATTTGTAATTCGCGGTTTTAGTGCGGTTGCAGGGCGGGAAAATATTTTACGTAACGGGCTGAGGGATGATACGGTCAGGTTTGTCTCAGGTCTACCTAACGTTGAACGAGTTGAGGTATTAAAAGGACCAGCGTCAGTTTTGTTTGGACAGGGAATTGTCGGCGGTACAATTAACCTAGTAACGGAAAAGCCCCTCAATGAGCCAGCTTATGAGCTGGACTTCACGGCGGGAAACTTCGACACTTATCGGGGGAGCTTAGATTTTACAGGACCCCTTAATGAGGATAAATCCCTGGCTTACCGCGTCAACTTTGCCTATGAATCCGAGGGTAACTTTCGAGATTTTCAGGAAGAGGACTTTCTATTTGCCGATATTGGCTTTTCCCTAGTCGATTCAGAAAAAACCAAGCTATACATCGGCTTAGAGTATCAAGATTCCAGCACCAGCGGTTCGGGAATCCAGCTACCTGCTTCAGGTACGGTGATTGATAATCCCTTCGGAGAACTAGACTTCAACATTAACTTGGGGGAACCATCCCTCGCAGAATCCAGCTTAACGGTAGTGCGCTTAAATTCAGAGCTTGAGTATCAAATCAGCGATCGCTGGAAGATTCAGAGTCAGTTTTTGGGGTCTTTCCTCAATCAAGACGGCATTGGTTTCGTGGGCACAAATTTAATATCTGACCGCTTTCTAACCAGATTTTTGATTGATAATCCTAGTCAAAATACCATCCTGACCCTGAACAGTAATGTGGTGGGGGAAGCTAATTTCCTGGGAATGGAGCATGAATTACTCTTTGGAGTTGAGGTAGCCACCCAGCAGCTAGAGGATAAGATTGATTTTCAGAATATTGCGACGATTGATATTTTTGAGCCAGTCTTTAGCCCTGAAAGCGTTGGTAACTTTACGATTTCCTTCGTCGATAGTATAACTACCTTTACGGAGGTGGGGCTATACATCCAGGATCAAATAACTATTACTGATGGTCTAATTTTGTCCCTGGGAGGACGTTATAATATTGCCCTGAGTGAGTTTGAAGACGCGAGTAATCCCCAAGCTAATAGCGATCGCACGGATTTGGATTTTACTCCTCGTGTGGGGCTAATTTATCAGCCAGGGGACAATGTTTCTCTTTATGCTAGCTACACCGAGTCTTTCTTACCTAATGCTGGGGCTAGTACTGAACTCGACCCAGTAACCAATGAAACGACGGTGGGAGAGGAGTTTATACCAGAGGAGGGGAGACAGGTTGAAATCGGTGTTAAGGCTGAACTATTCAATGATCGAGTCCTAGCCACCCTGGCATTATTCGACCTCAAAAGATCTAACGTTCTAGATCTACAAACCCTTTCTATTAGTCAGGTTGGAGAACAGAAAAGTCGTGGCATCGAGCTGGATCTGGCAGGGGAAATTCTCCCTGGATGGAAATTTATTTCTACCTATGCTTTACTCGATACGGAAATTTTAGAGGATGATACTTTCCCTGAAGGTAATCGCCTACAGAATGCCCCTAATAATGCCTTTAGTATCTGGTCAACCTACGATATTCAGAAAGGCAGCCTTGCGGGGTTGGGTTTTGGGTTGGGTTTTTTCTTTGAAGGCGAAAAGCAGGGTGATTTGGAAAATACTTTTACCGTCCCCAGCTTCTTCCGTACCGATGCGGCACTATTCTACGAAAAAAATAATTTCAAGGCACAGCTTAATTTCCAGAATCTTTTTGACGTTCAGTATATTGAAAGCGCCGAAGATGAATTTGAAGTTACCCCCGCCCCACCTTTCACAGTTTTGGGTAAACTATCTCTAGAGTTTTGAGGGTTATAAAAAGAATATGCAAAATTTTATAATTCTTTGGCTTGGTCAATTGATTTCTACCGTCGGTAGCTACATGACTATTTTTGCTGTAACTATCTGGGTGTGGAATCAAACTGATTCGGCAACGGCGCTAACCTTAATTAGTTTTTCCGCTCAACTACCCCGCATTTTCGTTACCTTTTTCGCGGGCATTATCGTTGATCGCTTTAGTCGTAAATTATTAATGTTACTAGGAGATATTAGTGCTGTAATAGCGACTGTTGTTGTTGGATTGCTATATATTACAAACAATCTGCAAATTTGGCATTTGTGTCTAGTTCTGGCTTTACACGGTAGCTTTGGGCAGATTCAACAGCTGGCTTATTCAGCTTCAATTTCTTCCCTTGTCCCCAAAGAGCATTTAACCCGCGCTGGCAGTATGATTGCGGCTCTCGGCTACGGCTCTGCAATTGTTGCTCCAGCATTGGCAGGCATCCTCTATCCCAGAATAGATTTGAGCGGCATTATTCTCATCGACGTAATTAGCTTTAGTGCTGCCTTGGTTACCTTGTTAATAATCCCCATTCCCTCCCCCGTGAAAGAATCAGGCAAGAAACAGGAAACCATGACTATTGGGCAACAGCTTACCTTTGGCTTTCGCTATATTTGGCGTACCCCCAGCCTTTTGGCAATGGCGATCGCCTTTACAATGTTTGCTATTCCCAACGATATCAATAAAGCGCTGTACAGTCCGCTGATTTTAGCTCGTACGGGAGGTGACGCTCAAATATTAGGCATAGTTACCACCGCAGCGGGGTTAGGTGGTGTTCTCGGCGCAGTCATAATCAGTATTGGAGGCGGATTCAAGAATCGGGTTCAAGGAATGCTCAACGGTTTTATTGGTGCTGGAGTGGGCAAGGCAATTCTCGGCTTGGGGAGTAGTATTGTGGTCTGGCTGCCAGCACAGTTTTGTGCCACTATGAACACGCCTTTATTCCTTAGCTCCAGTAATGCTATCTGGTACGCTAAAGTGCCCTCCGAACTTCAGGGACGGGTTTTATCTGCGGATCATTTAATAGGTTTGCTGGTTTCCGCTACTTCTACTCTTGTTGCAGGTCCCCTGGCGGATTATGTTTTTGAACCAGCTATGCAGCCTGGAGGAGCTTTATCGGGAATATTGGGAGGAGTTTTGGGTACGGGAAATGGCTCAGGAATAGCTCTTTTTTACTTGATTACAGCTATCTGGATGGCTGCGGCGGGAATTGGCGGCTATTTTTTTCCAGTGCTGTTGCAGGCTGAAAAGTAGTTTATTAGGGCAATTCTTGACTGCCATAACATAGCAATTCTCGATTTAGTGAGATACATTTCGGTCTTCTAAAAGCTGTTAGCCATTAGCTGTTAGCCATTAGCTGTTAGCCATTAGCTTTAAACTTAAGCTTCATGCCTTTGTCTGTGTTTGTATCTCATTAATATGAGAACCGCTATGATTATTAAAGACTTGAAGTGTAGTATTATCGCTTCTGTAGAAATCTCAACAATATTGCCAAATAGCAAGTACAGATGATAATCTAGCCCTTGTATTGCATGAGCTGCTGAGAAATATTCTCAGGCTGTCGGGGAAAAATACCCTTTTTTATACTTGTAAGTGATAAATTTATAGCGAATAAGAGATGAAAAAGCGTGAAATAGAGCTTATAGAGGTACTTTGTGTGGAGCAGCAGCCAAATGATACTAGAAAATAAAAATCTGATTTTTCTAGCCTCAACTTTGATTGGTGAGCACAGCAGCAGCAATAATTGTCAAGGTTTACCTGACTTGGTTGCCCTCCTGAAACTTATATTGGAGAAGGCGAAATAATCTCATGTATATATACGCTTTTTTATCTTTAGCAAAAGCTGTCTTTAATGGTGTAGATGACTACACAAAGATTATTAGGAGCAAAGTTTTTTATGTCAAATAATAAGTTGCTGAATTTTTCAGACGGCAGTTTTTCTAATGCTCAAGGAAGTTTGAGCGTATTGGAAAGAACAACTGATTTGGTGATCATTGACTTTTCGGTGGATCAGCTTCCAGCATTAGTTAATGGTACGAAAAAAGATACGGCGGTAGTCGTTCTAGATCCTAGTTCTGACGGAATTGAACAAATTACTAAAGCGTTGCGAGATTATCACAATCTGGGTAGCGTTCATTTAGTGACTCATGGTTCCTCAGGAAGTTTGCAGCTAGGTTCTTCTGTTCTGAGCAGTGAGCAGCTAGATGATCCTCGTTTTGCCATCTGGTCAGAGTATTTAGCTGGTGCCGCCCTACTGCTATACGGTTGTGAAGTGGCATTAGGAGCAACAGGAGAAAATTTTGTCCACAGACTACACGAAGTAACTGGCGCCAATATTGCTGCGGCAACTCACCTAGTAGGTAATCCTGCTCAAGGTGGGCTTTGGGAATTAGACTATCAGGTGGGAGCCGAGTTTGTACCAGAGTTTGCTTTTACTCCTGAAGCGATCGCTAATTATTCAGGAACCTTTATCAGTATTAGTGCCAGCGCTAGCCCGACAACTTTAATTGAAGATGAGGGTACCGTCACTACCATTACCTTCACCCTAGATGAAGCACCTCCTGCGGATGGCTTGCCCATTAGCATTTCTACAGGCGTTCCAGGGGCTCTAGCTGAATTTGATGTTTTGCCTCCACCTCCTGCGGCATCATTTAGTGGTGGTAATTTGATTGCTGCATTTCCTGATAGTAGCGGTTTGGAATTTTTGCTCACTTCCCAAACTGCCACAATTACCTTACCGATTTTTGATGATGCTGATGCTGGTGGACCAAATGATGATGTAGGAGTTGAGAATTTAACTTTTACCGTATCAGGTGATGGTCTTGATTCATCCGCCAGTGTAACTTTAACCTTGGCAGATACTGCTTCTCAGTTAGCGCCTGAACCAGAGCCTGAGCCAGAACCAGAGCCAGAGCCAGAACCAGAGCCAGAGCCAGAACCCGAACCAGA
>JBCBIE010000052.1:0-40964 GCA_038524995.1 Cyanobacteria bacterium J06621_8 | reverse complement strand
CTTCAGGCTTCCACTTGTAATCATGCTGGAGTATGGCTTTGCCTAGCTGATGCCAAATCTTTGTTAGCATCTCAATCTCATGCTCACCATTGCGGGAATCACGAATGGCGACCACAAGCTTATTATCAATTATGTCAACTGCTTCTTCGCCTGTTTGGGGAGGTGTCATTAGCTGCTCAATCAAGTTGGGTTGCTCAGCCTCTCTTTTCTCTAGCACAGTCTCTAAGAGCTGGATGTTTAGATCACTGATTAATCGGCGGTTATTGTTGAATATAGGCTGTGAGGCAAATTTGCTTAAAGCCCCTGCCAAAGTAGAGGTTAAATAGATATCAACCTGAGGAATATGTCGCCAAGCTCTTTCAATGCGACCAACCTGTTGCTGAACATTTGCCGCAGTATTTTTCCAATAATCGTTAGTTTTTTGCTGATAAAGCTTATTTAGTTTGGATATTTCTTTCTTGTAGTTAGTCATTAAAGGCAGAATATACCTTCTCTGATCAGCACGAGATAATTCCCCTGCTCTACAAAGTTTATCGAGATTTCTTAATTGATCACCAGCATGAGCCATTTCGTCTTGTTTTTCATCATCACTCTGTTCAAATTTAGAAAAGTAAAAGTGTTGAGCCTCTAGGAGATACAAACAGGTTAAGTCCATCTGATCACCAGAATCAGGCGCTTTAAAATCTAGGTTGATTCCATTAGTCGCTGAAGCAGTCTGGGTAAGGACAATCACAACTCTATCCGTGTTAAATGCTTCTTGATAAGCGTCACGAAAACTAACTTTTTTCTGAACCTCAGCCGTTAGCAAGCAAATAATTGCAGGTACATCATGAACTACAGCAGGGATGAAAATTTTATTGAAGCTTTTGGCGTTCAAGGTCTTGGACTTATCTTTCCCGATGATTGAGCTGAAGTCACTATCAAGACGTAGCCAAGAAATAGAATCTCGACTGGGTTGAGCTTCTTGCTCTAATAACCATTTGCGGAAATATCTTGTTGAGTTAACAAATGCCAGTTGACCTTTGTGATCAGGATTTTTGCCCGCAGTACTTACAACATCAAGCAGCATGCACAGAACTTCTTCGCGATGCTTTTGCTCTGAATCTGTAATTGGCTCAGAACCTGGTTGGAAAAAATCTGGTGACAATGCCTCCAGCATTTCCTGACCTGCATCACTTTCTTGAACGTCCTCAAATTCATGGATATGTAGCTTTAACTTGGTTTTTCTTTGTGTAGCTTTACTCTGGCTAACTTGTTCAATCATGGTGTGCTGTAGTTGAAAATCCTCTTCACACTGGACATAGGGTATAGGTTGTTTAAACCATGTCTTAGGTCTATTCCCAAACTCATTACCCAAAAAGCTTGTGCTGATAGTAGGCGTTCGGGCTTCTGCAATATATTTAAGGGCTGATGTTAGCCAACGGATATCAAAATGACCCATAGCACGCTCTATATAGGAGGTTGCAGAGAGTGCAAAAACTAAATTTCTACTGGATAAAGAAAGTAAAAGACCTTCAGGCGTAGTGGGAAGAAAAGCTCGTCTGATTTGAATTCTCAGAGGATCAAGTTTTTTGGCTCTTTGATTTTGCTTCAGCAGCCAACTGGTTAAGCCATATACGTTGGCATGAGTATTCGGGAGAATATTGCTCTCTATCAGATGTTTAAGCTCATCTAGATTTATCTGTGGCAGAGAAAAGAGCGACAGACTTGATAATGTCGAGCCGTAATAGGACGGGCGATAATCATTTACTGAATCAAACAATAATTCACTAAGCTGTCGCAAGTATTCTTGGGCTTCATCTTCAGTTGAGGCGAAATTTGACAGTAGCAACCCAAACCGACGGATAAATTTCTCCATCAGTCTCAGAAAAGCACCAACATCAACAAAATTTTCTGTTGCGTTTGTATCTTCCTGAATTTCTCTTGGCTCAATTTCATAACCATGTGGTGCCCGACTCATGGTTAAGGGCTGGCTAGTCACCAAGTGGTCTGAACGAAATAAAAATTGTTCTTGGAAAGACTTTCCCTCTTGATGATCCTTTAGCGGTATCACTAAAGCTCGTGAATCAACTAAATCAATATTTTTTGCCTCTAACTCCTCCTCTAGGCTTGTCAGAAAGTCTTGCAGCCGCTGGGTAATTTTTGGCATAGGTTCATCCTTAACATACTGCATCCGTTGCAGTAGTCGTTTACCTTCATCTAGAAGTTGTCCCAGGCATTGAGGCGGCTCTTTTATCTTTTGAGTCTGTGCCAATAGCTGCTGGAGTACATCAGCTTGATAGTCGAATTCATCAATGAAAATTACGTGTCCACTTAACTTTTGATGAGATATGCGAACCTTATTCTGTCCGTCATAAAATGAGGAAAATAGCTTTTGCGTGGTCATGATCAATAGATGCTGCTGATCATCACGCCAACAGATAGCTGGAAAAATTCGCCTTACCCAAGGATCATCCCTAAACCTTTTAAGCCTTTTGACAGCAGCCTTCGTCTCCTTGCTATTCTCCCCTGATTTCTCCCTTGCTGTTTTGACTGCTTTCTCCAAAGCAAACATATTTTTGAGTAAAGTATGCTCAATAGAAGCACAAGATCTTCTTCGGCGTTCTTTTTCGATAGCTAAATAATACTGGCGTGCTAGATTTTTATCATCAAGAGTTCGGCTAATATTCTCGATTTCCCTGCCTGTTTTACTCAGCTTTTTCGCTATCTCATCTCCGATTAATAGCCCCTTACCTGCAAGGCGCTTGATCGATTCCAAAGGATTTGGCATATCAGAAGAGTGCAAATTCCCTTCGTGTGGCAGTGGTGTTTGAGTTACTGCTGAAACGACGTTCTGATCTTGAGCATACAGAACACTGACAGAGAATGGTTGACCTTTACTATCAGTCTGATTAACTGCACTGTGATAAATATCATGCAGGATATTCCATCTGTGTGTAACTAGGATTGCCTGACGATTTGTATTTTTGATTAGCTCTAAGGCTGGGGCAGTATTATCAGTAAAACCTTTCCTGTAAAGTGAGCTGCTTTTTCCGCCGCCTGTTGGTCCCTGTAGCTGGCAGAAACCAGCAATTCCTCGCCTACCCAGCTTACGACTTTTTGGGGATTGTGCTGCAAGCTTGATAGCTTTTGCAAGGGTACGTTCAATAATCGCGTTGTAAGAACGCGGCTGTTCTATATTCATAACTTTTACCTCATTCAATTCTGGTTATCGAGGTTTATCAGTGCATAAACACAGCATTTTTATAGCACAGATATACTGATATTGAACACTATATCTATGCAAAGAAATGTCAATTAATCACCATGATAATTACTTAGGAAACTTTGTAGTGCGATCGCTTTTTCCCCAATTGTTTTAAATTAAAATCTCAACTCATATTCAATTAAGCCCCTAGTACCATCAAAACCGCCGCTAGTGCTGCTCTCCTCCCGAAAATTGCTGGAACCCCGCAGGACAAAATTATCGTTGATGCGATAGCGAAAGCCAAACTGAGCGGGGATATCTGTATTGAGAATTTTGAGGACAGAAAAGGATAGCTTATCAAAGAGCTCGAAGGCAATTTCACCCGCCAATCCATCCTGATTATCATCGCGATTTTCATCGATGATAGAGGTGGGAAAAAAGCGGATTTCGCCGATGGGGAAGATGTTGTTAAATTCGGCGTTAAGGCTGCCAAATAAAGCGGAACCTGCTAGGGTAGCTAATCCTGCGGTACTGTTACTATTGCCTAATGCTTCCACAAAGCCACCTCCCAATAAAATAGCGATTTCTGTGGGATTACGGGGGGGACTGCTGGTAAGCTCGATGCGATCTGTGATTTGACTGGCTAGCCCTTTAACCTTTGCCGAGACGCGAATTGTTTCTAGCGCTCTTAAGCCAGAGTCGGGAATCTCTGCTGGAGATAGTTCGCTGGGGGTACTGCGATCTGAGGCTTCAATGGTAGAACCAACCAACAGGATATCCAAAAAGGGATTGAGAAGATGGTTACTTGAAAAGCGCGCCGTATTTTCATAGTCTCGGGACAGGTTTAGTTGAGTAGTAAAGAGATTTACCTGTCCTCTTTGAAGAACGATAGTACCCTCAGGGGAAGGCTGTAAAAATGTCCCGTTAATATCTAGCTTACCCTCCGCAGTAAAGGTAAAGATCGCGGGCTGGCTAATTTGAATATTCTTGCCTAACTGTAGTTTAAGGTTCTTGTATCGGGTTGCAGCAGCAAGACCCTGATCTGTTTTGCGTCGAGCTACCGTATTAGGCTGTTGAGTTATAGTAAGTTCCTCTTGGGATGTCTCATTTTCACTTGCCAGCACAATGGTACCTTCTGATAAGGTCAAGTTACCCGTAATGTCTGGTTTAGTAGCTGTGCCCAGGATTTGCAGTTTTCCTGCAACTCCTCCGTTATAAAGTTTGGGCAACTCAACTTTTTTGATGTCGTTAAAGCTAATGGTTAGGGGGTTGCCAGCGCCATCTTGTCTCAGGGGAATTGTGCCCTTGGCTGTAATTGTGCCTAACCCAAAATCTCCTTGAAAATCATCGACGTGAATGTTGTCAAAATCGAAAGACATTTGACTACTAACATTAGTAATCTGATTTTTGGGCAGACTTTTAGCGGCGATGGTGGCGTTATTGATCGTCGCGACTCCTTGAGCCGTCAGTTCACGGGGAAAATTCTGTCCTGGCTCCAGAATACCAGTAATATCCAGAGCAATTTCACCTTGACCATCAATCCACTTCAGCTCTCCCTGGGAAAAGATATCGAGAATTGCCAGCCCTTTGTCCTTAACGTCTAGCTGTAATTCCAGGCGATCGCTTTCTGGTTTAACCTCCGCAAAAGGTAGCTGATAGGGAATACTCCCTGTCAAGGTAACAGGCTCGGCATCCTGCGCCACTACGCTGCTGGCGAAGAATTTTAACCTTGATTGTTTGTAGTTAAAGCTGCCTTTAGTAGATTGAATCGAGGTACCGTTTAAGGAAGCATCATCAATGCTAATTTCTCCCCTCGCTTGGGGACTGGTAGGGCTTCCAGCAATACTAGCCGTGGCGTTGACTAAGCCATTTAAAGCTAGCTCTGGGGGAATTGAGATTAATTTTTCAATCAATTTTACAGGTACTTCCACCAGTTTAAACTGTCCTGATTGGGTAGTACCGCCAAATGTACCAGTAAAAAAGAGGGAGGGAGATGCCGCATCAGCTTTATTTTTAGCGGAGGTTGTTGTATCTTCTAGCTCTACTTTAATGGGAAGTAAGGTTAAAATTCCCTCACTCAGCCTACCGCGAGCCACAATTCGTTCTCCAATAAGTTTGCCCCATTGCCACTTTTCCCCCAGAAAATCAAATTCAGAGGTCAGCCCTGTATTTAGAGAGCCAAAGACTTTGATCTGTCCGTCAAAGGTTCCTTGAAGACTTCTTATTTCTGGAACAAATGCCTGCTGTCGTTTTTGCTTTGACTTTGTCAGCTCAACTTGAATACTCTTTAATAATTCGAGCTGTTTGAGGATCTCAGCCTGGATAAAACCGAGATTAAATAGGGGCTGTGGTGGCTCTGACGGAGGCTGGTAAAGCGCTTCTGCATCTCCATAATTGCGATCGCTGAAAATACGAGCAAAATCCGACAGTTCAAAAATCTGGAGCGCTACTAAAATATCCTGAATCTGACCCCCATCAATGGAAATCTTTCCGTCCAATTCAAGATCATCTCTATTTTGGCTAATATTGCCATCCAGCTTATAAATACTATTTCTCTGCCTAAATTCCACGTCCTGAATCCCAAAGTAGCCGTCGGCATACTGAAAATCTCCCTCCAGGCGATCGCCGCGCACGCTAGCGAGGGTGGGATCTTCGATAATTACGTTTGACCCTGAAGTTGCCAGGGTGTTGAGGTTAAAGGTAAAATCCCCTGAAAGTAAGCCATCCAGGGCTTGGGGGGCAAGGTTTTCGGGAACAGCAATATCTTCGCTTTTAACGGCAATGGTTTTTAGCAGTTTAACAGGAATATTTTGTCCCTTCAGGTCGAGTATTTCTTGGTTTCCCGTACCTTCAATTAACAGAGTATCTTGGGCGATCGCCATGGATAAGGGGGCAAAGTTGCGATCCAACACTAGCTCAATTTTGTCCAGGGGCTGGGCTTCTGAGCCTGATTCTTCTGCTGTAGATAGTAGAGGATTGGTTAAAATTTCCTGTAGACTAAGCTTTACTCCAGTTTTAGGAGATATTTGAACGTTACCCGCTAAAAAAGGCGCAAAACCAACCTCTTCTACCTTAAAATCTTTTAAACCCACGTTGCCGCCAATGTTCATTGCCGAGGGGTTACCGCTAATTTGTCCCGCAAAATCCCCCCGCCCCGAATAATCTAAATTAACCGCCCAGGTAGGCAGGTTTAAACGCAATTTCTTCACGTCCAGCCAGCGAGCTTCGGTCACGTCAAATTCAAAATAGTCCACTGCTGCCAACTTATCGGGAATATCCTCAAAAAAGCTGGGGTCTAACACTACATGTCCCTGAGCATTTAAACCGTCACCCTGCGCCTGTTTGACGTCCAGGCGGCGACCATCCCAAACCACCCCAGCGGCAAAGGACTGCTCTAATAAATCAAGACCTTGACTAAAGGTTAGCCTGCCCTTAGCAGCTACGGCAGTGGGGCTGAGATCATCGACATTACCCGTAAGCGCTAGGTTTCCGCCTAACTGTCCTTTAAGTTCTAGCTCGTCAGAATTAGGGTCGGCAAACAGCTCTAAGTCTACTTCCTGGGGAGTAACCTGTGCCCTAAACTTCCCGTCGGCGATCGCCAGTTCCTGCGCAGCAAACACCCCCTCAGGCAGGGTTAAACTACCATCGCCCAAAGCAATAATCCCCTCGGGGGTAATATCATCCGTAGTTCCTGAAAGTTCCAAGGTGCCATCAATCAGCCCTGCAAACTGATCAGGGGTAGTAGAACTTAACTGCTTTAGCCGAAGATTAGTCCCCTTGGCGATCGCCTTCCAGTCCTGATCCACAATTGCTAAATCCGAAACTTTAACCTCCCCCGAAGCCAAAATTAAATCCCCAAAGCCGTTAATTAAAGTTTGAGGCTGCGCCTGATCGGGAATATTCCCCGTAAGATAAAACTCACCGCTGAGATTATCGTCAAATTCGTCAGGTAGTTCAGGAAACAACTGCTGTAGCTGAAGATTTTCTGTCTGAGCATCGGTATTCCAACTACCGTCAGCAATCTTAATTTTGTTTAGGGCAACCTGTCCCCCAACTGTTTTTAGCGCTCCTGTCCCCTCTGCATCAAGCTGGCTTAAATCATCAAAATCCTTAGTTCCCGTAACTTGAAACACCCCATCAACTAAACCTTTAGCGATGGTGGGGGTACTGCCCTCCCCAAAGGGTAAACTACCAAATTCGACCCCCTGAGAAGTTAGCCGAGATGACCAACGACCATTCCCATAGTTCAAATTATCCAGCTTGACGATGCCATTTCCCAAGTCGAAATTAGCTGTACCGCGACGTAACTTGAGAGTACTTAGCTCACCTGCCTGCAAAGTCAGGTTAGTTTGCCCCGAAATGCGACCAATATCCACAGGTAAATCCTGCTCATAACTATCGGCGATCGCTTTGGCAGAAACACGATTTGCTCTGAGGTTAAACGTTAGGCTTTCCGTGCTGTCTAACTTTAATAAGCCACTACCCTCAATCTTGCCTCCACCCAGGGGTAAACTATCAAGCTGCTTGATAGCTAAAGTCGAGCCTAGTAATTCCAGATCAGCATTAATCTGCTGAAAATCTAGCTGATCTAAACGACTAGCACCAACGGTAGCTAAATCAAACTTGACTAGGGGATTATCTAGGCTCCCCCGCACAGCAACAGCACCGCGAATTTCGCCAGCAACGGGGACAGGAGCCTCCAATTCCAGCGCCTCAAATACCTGAGGCATAGTCACAGGCTGAACCTGAGCATCAATCTGGTAATCCCCCACATCCGCCAAATCTAAGGAACCAGAAGCCACAGCCTCTACCTGACCAAAATTACTAGTGACTTTTCTCAGCTCAACCATTGAGCCTGAAAAACCCACCTTGCCATCGCTACTGCTAAAAGGCTTAACTAAACCAGGAACCTGCATACTGACATCATCTAGCGCCAATTCCCCATGAAGCTCAGGAATCGGCGCATCAGTTAAGGTAACCCCTAATTTACCATCAAGATTACCCTGGTTTAACTCAATAGGTAATGCCAGTAAACTGCTAACTTCTGCTGCGGCTAACTTACGGGCTACAAAATCTAAATTAATTACTCCAGTTTCAGTATTGCCCCTGCCAATTACCGTAAATCGTCCCCCCCGTAGCAGATTTGCCGCCACATTAAACTCAATCCGATCCTTTCGAGGACGTAGTACTACTCGGTCAATTCTGGCGGTTACTGGCGGATTTAAACTATCTGTAGCGGAATTATACGCCGCCAAAGACATTTGCCCCCCATCAAGCTGAATTGAGCGCACATCAACCTCAATCCCCCCCGTCTCTGAATCATCCGAGCCAAAATCTGTGGGAGTCCAAAGCTTTGAGGCATCCTGCTCTAGATAAAGATTAGATTTAACTAAAATTAGATCCAGCTTTAATTCTCGTCGCCGCAGAAAATGCAGCAGAGCAAAATTGATCTTGACTTGCTTAACCTCAACAAAATCAGGATTATCTTCCGTTGCGGGGAGGGCACTTTTACCAAAGCTAGCACTTGCCAAAGAAATTGACCGTAAGTTTCCTAATTCTAGGGGACGATGTAGATAATTTCCAGCCTCTGTCTCAATTAAAGGAATTAATTTTCGCTGTACGAAGAACCAGCCATAAATTGATCCTCCTGCAACACTACCAAGAAGCAAAAAAATCATGCTTGAAATTAAAGTACGCCGCCAACTGCGCTTCTTTGGATTCTTCCCCTGTTTAGATATGGGTTCCTTTTCAGGGTGCGCTTCCCCATCGCTAGTAGCCCGCTTAGCTAAATTTTGCTCATAATCCTGGTTCATTCTCTAATTCTGAGTCTGTAGCTAAAATTCCAGTAACAAACGTATCAACCTTTATCAAGGAGCCATGGTAGCTTGAACATAGAATCTAAATTTAGAGATGCTGAATTTTGATCGATAGTTGCATATTTTTAATATATTTTTAACAATGACTAGTATAACTACTAATCAAGTTGAATTGTTGCCCAAGTAATCTATATTATTTAACGTTTGATATAAATTAGCGGAAAGCTCCCTTATCGCCATCGAAAGCCAGAGAATACTTACTTAGACACTTCGTATGGAAGTTATTAGCTCGTAGCCATTACCTATTAACTTTGATCTAGTCATTTGGACTTGGTTTAGGTCTAGGTATTTGAACTTAAAGCAACTAAACTTTTTTATTTCCAGACGATGGTCTTAGCTATTCAAATTAACGTTAGATATATTTACTATCTAATTAAATCTAATAAAAATGAAGAACTAGATTACAGCAAGATCTGATTATAATCAGCTCTTAATTAGAAAATTAACTTTGCACGGCTACTTAGCACATTCAATATTCGTGTCAGAAACTTAATCTTGCATCATTGATTTTACAGTTTGAACTATCTGCTGATGAATTTGCTGTGTATCTTGAGTACCGTCAATGATAACTGCTCGACCAGTATATTGGGCAAATATTTGTTGATATTGTTGGCTTACTTTGGTTAATTTTGCCTCAGTTTCGTAGATTTCTGTGGTAGAACGCGACTTTAATCTTGCCAGAGAAACGGCGATAGGAATATCTAGATAAATAGTTAAATCTGGAGGGGGAAAGCGATCATTAAGCTTTTGAATAAAGTTATATTGTTCTTCCGTATCGCAATTGTATGCCAGGGAAGAAAAATAGTAGCGAGTACTAATTACATGATAGTTATCCTTAATTAATTTAAATACGCCATCGATATCGTTGAACAAATGATCGTGGCGATCAGCGGCAAACAGATACGCCATTTGTTCATCAAATAAATTTGGCTCTTTACTAAAAATAATTCTTCGATTTAAAGCCTGTCGAATCAGATTGCCAATAATCCCTTGGGAAGGCTCAGGACTAATCACGGCATTTTGCTTAATCCATAAAAAGTATTGTTTTAACAACTCTGCTTGAGTTGTCTTACCCGAACTATCAATTCCCTCAAAAACGATAAAAAACCTTTTGGTCATTAGTTATACAGTGACAGGAGATTTAGTACTATTCAAGATCTAAGTCTGTATTGCTATATTTAGGCTAATTATATATATATAACGCTTAATGTGAATTAAACTTCTAAATATGCTGCCAAAATGGATGGGTCATGCAGATATGAAGACAAAGGCAATCTATGCCAATGCGCTAGGTGAAGAAGAACGAGCGATCGCTTATCGGATGTGGGAGTGATGAATAACTTCAATTACTTAAAATAGCTTTTTTCTTTTGGATCGGCTTAACTCTTTCTGTAGTTTTCTCAGCAAATAGATTAAAAGAATAAAATGGGATGAGCTTTATCCTTTACTTTTCGGAGAGAGGATCGGAGAGTATTTGTGCCTTACTAGAAAAACGTAGAGAAAAGATAATTATGGATCATGCTGTACATAATAAAATTGTTTCTTTTATCTGGTTGATCGCCGATGACTGTCTGAGGGACGTATATGTACGGGGTAAATATCGCGATGTTATTTTGCCTATGTTTGTGCTGCGTCGGCTGGATTGTTTGTTAGAAACCACTAAAGATGCAGTTTTAGAAGAAGTTAGGTTTCAGCGAGAAGAAGCTGGACTAACAACCCTCGACACTGATGGGTTGAGAGATGCTTCTGGTTATGTGTTCTACAACATTTCAGATTGGACACTGCAAAAGCTCGTTAAAACTGCTACAAACAACCGTCAGGCATTGGAGAAGAACTTCACCGCTTATCTCGATGGATTTAGCGACAATGTAAAAGAAATCATCAGTAAGTTTGAACTTCGCAATCAAATCAAACGAATGGTTAACGCTGATGTACTGCTAGAAGTACTACAAACATTTATCGACCCTCGCATCAATCTTAGTCCTAATGCCACTATTGACCCTGATGGTAATAAGCTACCGCCCCTGACTAATCACGGTATGGGCTATGTCTTTGAAGAGTTAATCAGAAAATTTAACGAGGAAAATAACGAGGAAGCAGGAGAACACTTTACCCCTCGTGAAGTTATCGATTTAATGACTCATGTGCTGTTCTTGCCAGTAAAAGATAACTTGCCTCCAGTTATTACGGTCTATGACTGCGCTTGTGGTTCGGGGGGAATGCTGACCGAATCTGAGGGCTTTATTAAAGATGAATCTGGGGAAATTCAGGGACAGGAGAAGGATGTATATCTTTACGGCAAAGAAATAAACGGGGAAACCTACGCTATCTGTAAATCAGACATGATGATTAAGGGCAACGACCCCGAACGCATTAAGTATGGTTCTACTCTAGCTACAGATGAGTTTGGGGGAATGAAATTTGATTTCATGCTCTCTAATCCTCCTTATGGTAAGTCCTGGAAATCCGACCAGAAGTTTATTGTTGAAAAGAAAGACATCCTAGATTCTCGCTTTGAAGTTGAGCTACCAAACTTTAAGGGTAATAAAGCAACTGTCCCTGCGACTCCTCGTTCTTCAGATGGTCAGCTACTCTTCCTCATGGATATGGTGAGCAAAATGAAATCCCTTGAGGATAGTGCTAATGGTTCTAGGGTCGCCACAGTTCATAATGGTTCATCACTATTTACGGGAGATGCAGGAAGCGGAGAAAGCAATATTAGACGCTATATTATTGAAAATGACTGGTTAGAAACCATCATTCAGCTACCTAACAATATTTTCTACAACACGGGAATTACTACTTACATTTGGGTTTTGTCTAATAACAAAACATCAGAACGTAAAGGTAAGGTTCAGTTAATTGATGCCTCAGAAGTATATCGTAAGTTAAGAAAAAATTTAGGGTCTAAAAATTGTGAATTCTCGCCTCAACATATAAAGTAAATCACTAAAGTATATCTTGATTTTAGTGAGGGTGAAATCGAAGTTTTAGATAATGTTTCAGTACCAGTGAATTTAAGAGCAAAAATATTTGATAATGCAGATTTTGGCTACTATAAGGTAACTATTGAACGCCCTTTAAGATTAGCTGTTCAGATGACCCCTGAGAGAATAGCTAACTTACGCTTTGTTTCTGCTATACAAGAAGTCATGGAATGGGCTTATGAAAAGTGGGGCGATGATATTTACAGCAATTTAGCTGAATATAAAAAGACGATTAATGAATACATAGAAAAAGAAGAAATTAGTATTTCTCCTAAAAATCAAAAAGCTCTACTAGACAGTAAAACGTGGCAGAAACAAAAAGATTTACTAGCAACAGGAGAGCAGTTGTCAGAGGTAATAGGCGATAATAAATTATTCTTGGATTTTAACGAGTTCTCTACTGTCTTAAATGATGCTATTAAACAACTAGGAGTTAAGTTGTCTAGTAGTGAAAAGAATCAGATTATTAATGCTGTTAGCTGGCGAGAAGAGAAAGCAGAAAAGGTAATTAAAAAAATTCATAAGCTCAAAAAAGATAAGCTGAAACAATTACTGGAGCATTTAGAAACTACAGAGGAACATTTACCTGATTCTGGCTATTGGAAATCAGACAAACAAGGTGAATGGATTGAATACGAGTCTGATAGTGAAATTCGGGATACTGAAAACATTCCTTTAAAAGAGAAAATTCATGAGTACTTCCTAAGAGAAGTCCGCCCTCATGTAGAAGATGCTTGGATAAATTGGGATAAAACTAATATTGGTTATGAGATTAGTTTTAACAAGTATTTCTATCAACATCAGCCATTAAGAAGTTTGGAAGAAGTAACCGCAGAAATATTGCAGTTAGAGCAAGAAACCGAAGGTTTATTGAAAAAGCTAGTTAGTTTTGAGGAGTGGTCTTGATTTTTGCCGAATCTTTAGTAACAGAAAATCAACTGATACTTGCGGAGGCTTGGTATGGGTATTTTGGCAATTAGAGCCGATGAAAGAGTTCAAGATGTTTATTTTACGGAGGATACTATCAGTGTCGATCTTATGGATGGGAGAACTATTACTGTCCCTTTAGTTTGGTATCCCAGATTGCTTGCTGCTACACCAGAACAAAGAGAAAAATGGCAGGTTTGTGGCGGTGGTTACGGTATCTACTGGGAGGAAATTGACGAAGATTTAAGCACAGAAGGATTACTCAGAGGCGCACCAGCACCAAGAAGTCAGTTTAATAAATAAATATATTTACTGTTCGTTTTCTTCCCTCTCCCTTCCCTCTCGACTAATTTTACTAGGTTTTCTGCCCCCTAGCCCCCAATCATGGGGGAAATAAGAACTATAAATTAAAGTTATGATAATTTTTGCCATAACCAGATACATCAGAAGAAAGAGTCCCCCGAAGTCGGGGGATTTAGGGGGCAAAATTCAACAAGAGTAAAAACCAAGATGAAAAACAAAAAGAGAATTCGTGGAACAACTCCAGAAATAGAAGAAGCTGCAAAAAGATTGAGGAAAAACTTAACAGCAGCAGAGGCTATTCTATGGGAAAAGCTAAGGAATAAACAACTTAATAGATTGCGGTTTCGCTGTCAGCATCCTGTAGGAAATTTTATTTTAGATTTTTATTGCCCATCTCGAAAGTTAGTAGTAGAAATTGATGGTGAAATTCACAAAGAAAGATCTGAATATGATAGTGCTAGAACTTCTAAGTTAGAGGAATATGGTTATCGTGTAATTAGGTTTAGTAACAAGCGAGTAATGAATGATTTACAAGGGGTTTTAGATGAAATCGAGCAAGTTGCCTTTGCTTGCTAGCCTCAAGATGAGGATTTTTTGCCCTCTACCCCCAATATTGGGATTTTGCGCCCCTAGCCCTCAAGTTTGGGGGAATAAGATATAAACAAGAATTTGTAAAACATTTAAAAGATTTCGATGGATAGTAATTTAAAACAACTACATGAAAATGATTTTAATCTCTGGATTGAAGAAGTTAAAGTGAAAATTCAAAATCGAGATTTTAAAGATATGGACTGGGAAAGTCTAATTGAAGAAATTGATGATATGGGAGCAAGCCAGAAAAGAGCTTTAGATAGTTATATGCAAAGATTAATCGAGCATATTCTTAAGCTGAAATACTGGCACTCTGAATTGCCTCGTTGCCGTAATGGTTGGATGGCGGAAGTAAGTAATTTTCGGAGTCGAATTAATCGTATTCTCAAGAAAAACCCTAGTTTAAAAAGATATCTAGCATCTGAATATAGTGATATTTATCAAGACGCTATTAAAGCCATGAGGTTACTTTTTAAAATATCGGAAAATGATTTTCTAGATTTAGAAGTTATTATGAAAGATGATTATTTTGGTTGAATTTATAAATTTGAAATAGTTTCTCTTGATTCGCTCTCTAACCTCCAATTGTAAGGAGGAAATAAATAAATTAAATTAGGTAAAATCATGTCATTAATTAAAGGAATAAAAAAAGGAAAAACAATTGAATTATTAGAAGAAATCGAGCTTTCTGATGGACAAGGAATCTTAGTTAAGATTGAGACGAGCAATAATTTTTGGAATAGTTTAGAAGAATTTAGTAGTTTTCAAGATGTTGAGTTTTATGAAGAGTATTTAGGCGGGTTACGAGATAAATATTAATTAATAAACTACTATAAAAAGTTAAAGCAAATGAACAAAATCACTATTGAGGTTGATTCAGATATTCAAAAGGCTTTTGAACGAGCAACAGAAGCCGAAAAACAAGAACTAAAATATTTTATTACTATATTTTTTCGTAACTCTTTGGCTAGTAAAAATTTAGTTGAAGTTATGGAAGAGATTGGCACAAGAGCTGAAGCTAGGGGGATAACTCCAGAAATACTAGCAAATATTTTAGCTAGAGAAAAATATATTTTTAGTTAAGTTTGCTAATGAATCGGAGTCTGTGGAAATTATAGAAGAGATAAAAGCTTGTCGAGATGCTAAGTATGATAAGTTTTTGGAGCTAGCAGTAAACGGCAATGCCGATTTTATCGTTACTGGTGATGATGATTTATTGATTTTAAATCCTTATAGAGAAGTTGAGATTATTACACCAGAAGTTTTTGTTAGTCGTTTCAAGGATATTGATTAATTATGCAGTTTCCGAGATATGAGAGTTATAAGGATAGTGGTGTTGAGTGGTTGGGAGAGATTCCCAAACATTGGGAAATTAAAAAACTCAAATATACAGTTCACAATATCTCTGAAAAAACTGATTGTATAGAAAGCAAATTATCTTACATTGGCTTAGAAAATATTGAATCTTGGACTGGAAAGAGAATTATTACTGGCATCGAAGCTGAAGGCACTGCTAATAAGTTTGAGTGTGATGATATTCTTTTTGGCAAACTGCGACCTTATCTAGCCAAAGTTTATCTAACTAAGGAGAAAGGTTTATGTACCACAGAAGCTTTGGTTTTACGGCCATCTAATCAAAATAGATCTTTTCTATTTTATTTACTGTTATCTTCTGATTTTATAGGTTTGATAAGCTCATCAGTATACGGAGCAAAAATGCCAAGAGCAAGTTGGGATTTTATTGGCTCTCAATTTATCTCATTACCCTCTTTAAAAGAACAAAACAAAATAGTCAATTTCCTTGACCAAAAAACAGCAGAAATAGAAGAAGCGATCGCCAAGAAACAAAGACTAATCGAACTCCTACAAGAACAAAAAGCAATTCTTATCAATCGAGCAGTTACTAAAGGTCTCAATCCTAATGTGACCATGTGCGATAGTAGTATTGAATGGATAGGTGAAATACCTGAGCATTGGGAACTCAAAAAAGTTGGGCATTTAGCAAAGGTTGTCAGAGGAGCATCGCCCAGACCTGCTGGCGATAGACGGTTTTTTTCGCCCGAAGCTGGTATTCCTTGGGTTACTGTAGCCGAAGTGACTAAAGATAGTAACATTTATCTTGATTCTACTAAGGAGTTTTTAACCACTCAAGGAGAAAAACAGAGTCAAGTATTTTATGAAAATACAGTCATATTTACAAATAGTGGAGCAACTTTGGGAGTTCCTAAAATTATTTCTGTTTCGTGTTGTGCAAACGATGGAATTTTAGCTCTCAAATATCTTAATTCGGAAGTAGATAGAGAGTATATCTATTTTTATTTATACAATCAGACAGTTAGATTACGAGAAGAAATTAAACAAGGCTCGGCTCAACCAAATCTTAATACTGATATCGTCAAAAATATTTTTATTACTCTGCCATCAATTAATGAACAGAAAAAAATTGTTGTTTATATAAAGAATATAATTTCCGAAATTTATTCGTGTCAAAGTAAAGTTAGAAATGAAATCGAACTACTCAAAGAACTAAAACAAATACTAATATCCAATGCAGTAACAGGAAAAATAAAAATCTAAACAAACCAATTTCAAAGCGATCGCAACAGTTAAACTGGGCTACAGAAAAATGAATCAATTAAAGCAAATCAACTAAAAATTAAATCAAAACTTTGACCAAATTAAACAGCACTACCAAATCAAACAGCTAGGGATATTTGGTTCTTATATTTGTGGAGAAGCAACAGAAAACAGCGATCTAGATATTCTCTTAGAATTTGAACCTCAAGCGAGATTTGGTTTACTAACCTTTTGCGAATTAGAAAATCATCTTAGTGAATTACTCGCAGTTAAAGTAGATTTAGTAATGAAAGATGGCTTAAAACCGCAGATTGGTAAAAATATTATCCAAGAAGTAGATTGTCTATGAATAAGAGAAAAATCAAAGATTATCTACAAGATATCCTTGAAGCGATGGATGCAGCAGAAAGCTTTTCTAATAGATTATTTAAAATAACCTTAAGCCATACCTAAGCCTGTATATTCTCGAATATAAGGAGGCTGTAAACCTAAAACAATATCTTCTTTTACTACACCCATACTAATCAATACATCAGCAATCGGTTTATCAGTTTGATTGCGTTGAATCCAGATTTTATTATCTCTAATTTCTAAATGAATTGTACAGTTATAGATTCTTTGGTGTTCTTGCCAACCTAAATCTATTAATAAATATTTATCTTGCTTCTCATCAAAAACAACTTCTGTTTCAATATCCCCACCAATAACTTTTACTTTGGTTTGTTCTGTTAGAAACTCTTTAATATATTGACGATAATTGCTTAGTTTATCCATTGTATATTAACCTCTTGAATCGGATCATAAACTATTAAATTAATCTGATATCTTTTAATTGCAGCTTGGGGAAGATCGCGATAAAAGAAAGATTGATAAGCATAAATCGGTACGGCTAAATACAGTGTTCTTTCTGGCTCGGTTGTCTCTAAAACCAAACGATAGTTTAAAAACTGCCCCAATGCTAAGTGAAAATCAAACACCGCCGAATCACTTAAAAAGCTTTTAATTTCTACTGCGATTTTTTGTCCTGCTTTTTCTGCTCCTAAAACTTTCTCCGCACCAAGGTCTATTTGTATTTTATCCTCTTCACCAAATTTGATTCTTAGAGGGTCGTGAGTAATTTGCCACCCTTCCTTTTCCAAAGCCTGTTTAACAGCATCATGAAATTTATCTTTAGCTGACATTAACTCAACAATTCAATGATATTTATTTTATTTTAATGTTAAAAGTCTTCCAATATCGAGAGATTTAATGGGCAAGGTCATTTACAGCAAATGAAATACCAGCATTAAGTAGAGTGGGCAAAACTAAATTTTAACGAAATGGACGATTGTAAAGGAATTTTGCCTACCTTACAGATAACATATTGCTCAGAGATTACTCAAATCACAATCAACCCCTTGGTTACGGCATAGTATGAGAAAAAAATAGTAATAACAAATCCATGTACAGTAAGACCAACGAGCAAGCCCTAGAAGACTGTATTGAGAACGCCCTGTTAGCCAATGGCTATCACAAAGGAGAATCGAAAGATTTTGATTGCGAATTTGCCGTTGATACCGCTAAATTCTGGCAATTTCTCGAAACTACTCAAGCGGACCAACTAGATAAGCTCAGAGATCGTCCCAACTGGCAAAGGTTAATCTTAGAACGCCTCAAGCGAAAGATTCTCAAAGATGGTGTTATTTCTGTACTGAAAAAAGGTATAGCCCTTGATGATGCGGAGATAACTTTACTAAATACCCTGCCCTACAACGACCTTAACCCCCAGATAGCAGCAGATTTTGAGCAAAATATCTTTTCTATTACCCGTCAGGTTCACTATTCAAAAAGTAACCCTAATCTCTCAGTAGATATAGTCCTCTTCATTAATGGAATAGCAATAGCTACTTTAGAACTTAAAAACCCCTGGACTAATCAAAACGTCTATCACGCCCAGAAGCAATACCGAGAAGACCGTGACCCTAACGAACCATTATTTAAGTTTGCTCGTTGTCTAGTTCATCTTGCAGTTGACCCAGATGAAGTCTACATGACCACTCATCTGACAGGTAAAAGCACTATTTTTCTCCCCTTCAATAAAGGCTTGAATCATGGTAAGGGCAATCCTGTAAACCTCGAAAGTCACAAGACAGCTTACCTCTGGGAAGAAATTTTAACTCGTCAGAGTTTGGCTAATATCGTCGAACATTTTGCCATCCTGATTAAAGAGAAGGATAGAGAAGCGGTGCGACCCCGCGTCCTAAAGGATACCGCTCCGCATATCGGCGAAAGACGCAAGGGAACGCGCACCGAAAAGACAGAAAAGCGATCGCTCTTTTTCCCTCGTTACCATCAATTAGACGTAGTGCGCCAAATTATTAACCATGCTGGCAATAACGGTGCAGGACATTCCTATCTCATTCAACATTCAGCAGGTTCGGGTAAATCTAACTCCATTACCTGGGCTGCTTATCAACTAATCGAACTCTATCCCAAGGGTGCAGATAGTCCTTTATTTGATTCGGTGATTGTGGTTACTGACCGCCGTATCCTCGATAAACAACTCAAGGATAATATTGCTCAATTCTCCCAAGTTAAAAACATCCTTGCTCACGCTGAAAGCTCCCAAGACTTAAAAACCGCTCTAGAGAACGGCAAAAAGATTATCATCTCTACCATTCAGAAGTTCTCGTTTATCGTTGATGGCATTGAGAATTTAAAAGACCGTAAGTTTGCTGTAATTATTGATGAAGCACACTCTAGTCAAAGCGGAAAGTCCGCCGACAACCTCAACATTACCATCGGGGTAGATGGGGATGAAGAGCCAGAAGATTACCAAGATAAGATTAACAAAGTAATGGAAGGACGCAAGCGCACCAATAACGCTTCCTATCTTGCTTTTACTGCCACACCTAAAAACAGCACCCTGGAGAAATTCGGACAGCGTACTCCCGATGGTGCTTTTGTCCCCTTCCACCTCTACTCGATGAAACAAGCCATTGAAGAAGGATTTATTTTAGATGTGCTGGCACAGTACACAACCTACCGCAGCTACTACGAAATTCAAAAATCAATCGAAGACAACCCTTTATTTGACACAGCCAAGGCACAAAAAAAGCTCAGAGCTTATGTAGAAGGACACAAGCAAACCATTAACACCAAAGCCGATATTATGGTCAACCATTTTATCGAGAAGGTATGGCAAACCAAGAAAATGAGGGGTAAAGCTAAAGCAATGGTAGTTACTCGCAATATCAAAACTGCGATTCGCTACTACAAGGCAATCAAAGAAGTTCTAAAGACGAAGAACGTTGATTTTAAAGCGATTTGTGCTTTCTCTGGCAAAAAGACCGTTGATGGGATTGAGTACACCGAAGATATTATCAATGGTTTCCCTAGTAAAGATATTAAAGAGAAATTTAAAACCGATGAATACAAAATTTTAGTTGTAGCTAATAAGTTCCTCACAGGCTTTGACGAACCTTTACTTCATACCATGTATGTCGATAAAAAACTCCAGGGTGTTCTTGCCGTTCAAGCCCTATCTCGCCTCAATCGCTGCAATGCCAAGATGGGTAAAAATGATACTTTTGTTTTGGATTTCTACAACAGCATCAGCGATATTAAAAATGCCTTTGAACCTTTTTATACCGCTACATCTTTAAGCGAACCCACTAATGTAAATGTCCTCCACGATCTCAAAGATGCCCTAGATGATGTGGGAGTCTATGACTGGCATGAAGTAAGCGAGTTTAATCAACGCTTTTTTAATAACGTTCCAGCAGACCAACTCAGCCCTTTAATTGATACGGCTGCTAATCGCTTTAGCCAAGAATTAGAACTAGAAGAAGAAACCAAAATCGATTTCAAGATTAAAGCCAAGCAGTTTGTCAAAATCTATGGGCAAGTAGCCTGTATGATCCCGTTTAACAATCAAAATTGGGAAATGCTCTACTGGTTTCTGAAATTCTTGATTCCCAAACTTACAGTGAGAAATCCTCAACAGGATGGCTTAGACGAACTACTAGAAAGTGTTGACCTCTCCACCTATGGAGTAGAAAGAGTTACTCTTAATCCAGTACAAATACCCCTCGACGAATCCGATTCAGAACTACAACCCCAAAACCCTAACCCTCGTGGTTATCACAGCGATGAATCTACCCCTGAAACCCTCGATGACATTATCAGGACATTTAACGAGCGATTCTTTGATGGTTGGGATGCTACCCCTGACGAGCAAAGAGTCAAGCTAGTCAATATTGCCAATCACGTCCGCAATAATCCTAAATATCAGGCTCAGGTAGTAGAAAACCAAGACGAACAAAATCGTGGTATTGCCCTAGAAGCGATAATCAAACAAGCAATTAACACCGAGCGACGTAGAGAATTAGACCTTTATAAACGCTATGCTTCCGACCCTGAGTTTAAGCGAGGTATCGAACACGCGATCGCCAATCTTCTTAAAAACATGGATGATTGGAATGACACCGCATCTGTGTAATGGCAATCTAATCCTTATTCTTTCGTGAGAAGTTGCACACGGCGTAAAGTATTTATTTTTCAATCTTGCTCAACACAATAAAAAGGAACTAATGCCAGCTTTTTCTGAGGGAAAACCAACTTCTAAGACGATTTCTTAACCTAGGATTTCGCTCTAGCTTTTGGCGATAAAAATTGTTGCTCGCACGCTCTATAATTTCCGTCATGCTGGGGTAAATAAAAGGGCTAGATAAATCGGTAAGTCCGTTGAAGGGATTGCTTTTGAGTCGAACTTTATGTTTGATCATTAGGGCAATAATCGTAATTAACTCCGCAGCGCGATCGCAAAAGAGACTGCAACCAACAATTTCTCCGTTAGTTTTTACTAATAGCTTACAGATTCCTGTGGTTGCTTGGGAAATTTGTGCCTGAGCTATATCTGCCACATGTTCCTTGATGATATAAATGTCTGAACCGAACCTTTGTTTAGCCTGTGCCTCATTCCAGCCTACTCTCGCAAAATTGGGTCGCGTCAACATCCCCCAGGGTAGGGCAAAATAGTCGGTTTTATAAATTGGAAATAAAAGAATGTTCTTGAGAATCAAATTAATTTCATAATTAGTAATATTGGGGAGATTATAACCACCAATCAAATCACCACAGGCAAAGATTTTGGGGTTAGTAGTTTGAAGTCGCTGATTGACGAAAATTCGTTGCTGATCGTACTTAACATTAACTGCTGCTAGGTTTAGCCCTGTAATATTAGGCTGACGCTCCTCGGTAAAAATAATCTGATCGGCAGCTAAAGCGCGATCGCCCGCCTGTAACCACTGCTGTTGCTCAATAGTTTTGATTTGACTTACTTTGCTATTGGTATAGATCTTGACCCCCTCAGCCTCTAATTGTCCTTGGATAAGGCTGACCACATCAAGATCCTCTTGAGGTAGGATGCGCGATTTTTCTACCACTAGAGTTACTTGTTTAGAAAACCTAGCTAAGGTCTGTGCCAATTCTAAAGCAGTAGGATCACTGCCCACCACAATCAAATCTTGCTCTAAATTCGACCAGTCTTGCTGAAACAGATCATCCACAGTCAGGTAGCTGTCGCGGCTAAAATTTGGCTGAGATATAGTACCCATAGCCAGAAGAAAATAGCGCGATCGCAATTTACGCTCCTGCACCCGCAAAGCTAGTTGAGGTTTGGCAATAAACTCCCCCCGCCCCACAATGACATCTACTCCTTCCGCAGCTAAACTAGCCAGAGAATTTTGCTGTTCTAGTACTTTGTTAATGCCCATAGCCCAGAGATTAGCCGCCATGAAGGAAATCATGGGGAACTGGTATTCTGTCGCTGCAAAAGGATCGTTTGCTAATTGATAATTCAAGTGTCCAACTTCACTGAGGCTAGCTTTCCACCAAGCCCCATTCGGTATCAATCCCCGATCTGTCTGAGTCACTAATGCCACCCGAGCCTGTAGCTGAGTCGCTTTACGAGCCGCGTTAACACCAGCCCAACTACCGCCGATTATCACCAAATCATAATCTACCGCCATTCATTTATCATTGATCATTTACCATTTATCAATTTAACAATTGCTCACTGTTCATTGCTCATTGCTCATTGCTCAATGATCCTAGTAATAGCCGTAACTAACCGCTGATTATCTGCGGGTAGGCGTACCGCTATGCGGAAAAAGCGATCGCCTAATTCAGGAAAGCTTAAGCAGTCACGAATTAAAAGCTGATCTTGTTTTAAGAGCTGTTCTTGCAGCCAGGAAACAGAATAATCAGATTTAACCAATAGGTAATTAGCCGCCCCATCAAAAGGCATTAGCCCAGAAATTGCTCGGAGTTGCTCTTTTAGCTGAGGTCGTGCAGTTAGGAGCCAATCCCAGGTTTGCTGCTGAAATTCCTGGTCTTGAATCGCCGCTATTGCTGCTACGACAGCTAGAGTATTCACCGACCAAGGATCGCGCCAGCTTCGCCATCTCGCTATTCTTGAAGGGTGGGCGATCGCATAGCCAATACGTAATCCTGGCAAACTATAAAATTTAGTCAAGGAGCGTAAAATTACCAAATTAGGATAATCTGGCACCAGAGAAATCAGACTTTGTGACTGAGAGGGAGTTAGAAAGTCCATAAAGGCTTCATCAATCACCACCAGGCTAAATTGCAACAAATAGGGTTCTATCTCATCTTTCGTCCATAATTTGCCCGTGGGATTGTGGGGATTATTCAGTAGCAAGCCCGATTCAGCAGCAGGAGATTGAGGCAGTGGCAAATCAAGAGTTGGCTGATCTTGTTCTTGATGAAGTGATAAAGATAAAGGACAAGCTCTGATGCTGCCATCAAAAGCCTCAAGTGCCCGTTGATAATCCCTAAAAGCAGGGGTAATCAGATAAGTAAATTTTTGTTGCGCTAATTCCCTACCTGCCCAGGTAAGAAGCTCCGCCGAACCATTACCAGGCAGAATAAATTCTGGAGGTAGCTGATGATGTTGCCCTAACTGAGAGCGCAGTTCCCGATATTCAGGGTCGGGATAAGCAGCAAGCTGGGATGTACCGTCAATAATCGCTGCCAGCACCCTTGAGGGCGTTCCTAAGGGGTTAATGCTGGCGGAAAAGTCCGTTAAAGCAGTAACAGGGCAGCTAGCAATGCTAGCTGCCCAGGTTAAATTGCCACCGTGACGTGGTCTGTCCAAGATAGATTAATTAAATTAACTACCCTTTAGGAGGAGCGACTCTTTCCTTAAATAACTTTCCAGCAGAAAAAGCAGGAACCTGAGTAGCAGGAATCGACATTTTTTCGCCAGTTTTAGGGTTACGTCCTTCTCTTTCCTTGCGATCGCGTCGTTCAAAAGAGCCAAATCCGACTAGGGTTACCTTATCCCCATCAGATACAGCCTCCATGATAGTGTCAATAGCTGCTGACAATACTGCATCAGCCTGTTTTTTAGTTACAGTCGCTTTTTGAGAAATGCGATCGACTAGTTCACCTTTATTCATTGTAATGTCCTTTTCTATGTGGTTATGACCTGTGTGTTTTGTGTGTTTTGCTCTCAGTAGTTGAAAGCTTAGATTTGAAAAATATGATTTTTCAAAGTGAAGCAACACTGCTGTTAAAGCAGGTTATGGTTCACCAGCCTAATTTATAGCATCTGAGTTATAAAAACCCACAACCTTTTATAGACTTTATTGGTATTAGCAGCCACTAATAGCTAGTTTTTTAGTAAAAAATAACTTGTGACTGCCTTATTCTAAGCTCTACTTGGCTAATTTGGATCGTTGAAAGGGTTAATTTATATAGATTTCAACAATTTTTCCAATCCTAGACACTAACACAAATCGCCAATCTAGGACAAAATCTTAATTACCCAGGAGCCCAACTCCTTCTCGCTGAAGGACTTCACGGCTTTCCTTACCTGGAGAGAAGTTGCTAGCTAGCCCAGCATTCTCTTCGACAATCTCTGGCGTTAACAAAACTATTACTTCGGAGCGTTCCGTATCCTTGCCTGAACTGCGGAACAGTGACCCCAGTAAGGGAATATCACCTAAAATAGGAACTTTTCTAACAGTTGTTTGTTCAGAATCTTGAATAATTCCCGATAAGATTAAAGTCTGACCATCTCTGAGGCGGACTAAGCCAGAATTAAGTTCTCGCCTAGTTATCAGGTTTATTTCGTTAACTGCTCCACCGCTATCAAACTCTTGGGTAGTACCAGGGGCGCTAACAGTAGGACTAACCGATAAAGAAACAAAGCCATTATCATCAATTCGCTCTACATTTACAGTCAACAATAATCCTACTTCGGCAATTACAGGAGTAACGGTTATAAATCCGCTTTCAGCGTCTCTCTCAGATCTAATGCTTTCAACAATATTTTGGGCTAGCTTGACGGTTGCTTGCTGACCTTCCTGCACCATTAAGGTGGGGTCAGTCAAAATTTTCGCATTACTACTCTGGACCTGAGATTCTAGTTGAGCCAAGAATTTTTGCGGATATTGGAATAAGCTAGGAAGGCTGTATTCAAAAGTTGTCCCACTCTCCTCGTCCGCATCAATTTCTGACACTCCTGGTCTGAAGGGATTATCCGATGAACCAAAGCTAGGTCGAGCGAAAGGGGTTGTACCACTAAAATCATTGGGACCAGGAGTTACATTACCAAATGGAGCAGTAGGGACTATATCTAAGAAAGTGGTTGATCCTTCAGGAAAAGTTAGAGGACTAACCGTAGGAAAAAATCTACTGTTAGTTACTTCAGCGTTATTTGGTGGACTGGTATCACCAAAATTCAGAACTGCTGCTCCATCATCCTGAGAGAAGAAAGTATCATTGAGCCCAAAAGAAAAACTACTGCTAAAGTCTTCCTGGTTATCTAGGGCAACATCTACAACCTTGACGTTAACTGCTACCTGACGGCGGCGAGCATCAAGCTGGGTGAGAAATGAAGTTGCTACCTCAACTTTTCGGGGTTCGCCTACAAGGGTAATGGCATTGAGGCGATCATCCGTAGAAACCTGTAATCCCCTTAGCATTAGAGCTTTGGTTCCAGTTTCGTCATCGCTACCACCATCGAGGTCGCTTAGTTCAGGACTCGTTTCTCTTCTTTGAGTAACTCGACCAGTTTCAGGATCAATAATCTCTTCTACTTCAGTGGTTAGTCTTTTTCCTGCTGCTCCCTGACTAGCTAGATATAAAGCGGCATTTTCCACAGTAACCTGGTTAAGACGCAGGGTGCGACTAACTAAATTCCGTGCCTGTGCTGGCAGCTCGTCGCCGACATAGATAATGTTGCCGCGACGATTAGCGTTTAAGCCAGAAATTAGTAAGACTGAGTTGAATACTTCCTGGATTGGCTGATTTTCCAAATCTAGAGAAACCGTGGGACCAGTATTTTCTTCATCGCTACTAGCCTCATTAGCTTTTGTCGCATAGACGACGTTTAAATTAGCCGAACGTGCCAAGAGAGACAGGACTTCTCTTACTGGTGCATCCCGCATTACTAGGCGAGGAACTAATGCCGTAGAGCCTAAATCCACCATGTCAGGCATAGTATTAATATTGGACACTGCCATATCCCCTACGGGAGGAGCAACTGCCCGAGGTAGAGTAGCTGGAACCTCAGAGTTTTCTTGCGCCTGAAAGACTTGTTCCTTAATTTGATCAATATGATTATCATTAATTAGGATTGGCGGATCGGGAATCAAGACTTCATTGCTACTAGCTGAGACCTTTGATTTGCGGGAAGCTACAGTTGATTTACGATCATCCTTGGTTTTTTTCTGACCGAGAGCGGATTGATAGGTTTGTTTAATGTTTTTAACCGTCTTTTGTCCCAATTCCTTGAGTCCTCGCTGAAGGGACTGAGCTTTGGTAACGCGATTCAGGCTTAGGATTAATTCTTGTCCCTGTTTTGTCAATAAGTGCTCAATGGGAACTTCCCCCAAAGTTTCCACAATGATTTGTGTATGTTCATGATCAACCTGATTAACCTCCACCGCATTAATTCCCGCCATGGGATGAACGTGCTTAAAGGAATCACCTACTGGTAGATCCAGGTTAGTGTTGAGCAAATTGGCTTCAATAGTATTACCCTCACGTACGGTATAGAATGAGGGACTTTGCTCTCCTTTATTCTTGGTCGCCAGCTTTACTTCTAATTGATGATCCTGGGGCTTTAATTCGATATTAGTAATTTTATGCTCGGCTGCCATAGCAGGAGCGGCGCTAATCAAAACTGATAGCGCGGTCAAAAAACCAAGGCGATCAGACCCATAGCGTAGCGTAGCTAATCCTTTAGGACAATAATTGTTCACTGTTTAATCCTCAACCTATATCGTTAGTAAATAATATTTTTTCTAGAGCTAGCCGTAGTAATCTATTTTTCTCTTCGGCGGCGTTCTTTATTTTGGGCTGCTTGCTCTGCTTGCTGATCAGCTTTTTTTGCCCGCTCAAGCTCTGCTTGGCTTAGGGGCAAAATAGCATCTAATTTAATTTGAGTTCTCAGCTCAGACTGTTTTTGCTGCACGATCTGATTACTAGTTAAAATTGCGGTTGGCTCCTCCATTACTCCAGAGCTAATACTTTGTACCATTAATAGGGGCTGTAAACGTTCTAAATCCTGTAAAATTTGCTTGGTTTCATTAAAAGTGCCTTCAAAAGTAAGGGAAATTCCTTTACGCTTTAATTTTCCCTGAACTGCTGTCCCAAAAGACGCATCACTAATGGTACTCACGTTACTATCAGGCTGATATTGGGTTAAGTCACCCTGATTAGTCGCAATAAAACTATTAAGGTCAATCAGCAATGTTTCCAGATCATCTTCGCTAGTAAACATCGATAGTACGCGAGATTTCAGAACTTTTTTTTCCGCCAGGTCAGCTTGAGCCTCAGCTAGCTTGAGCTGTAGATCTCCTGTTTTAATGCTGTTTAACTGCGTTTCTAGCTCTTGCTTTTGGGTAATAGTTTTCTGATATTCAGCCTGAGTAGGTTGAACAAACTTGATAAAACCATAGGCAGCAAGGGAAATTCCTGCCACCCCAATCACTATGCCCAAAACCATCGGCGTAAAGGTAATCCCAAATACCGATGGATAATCAGGCTCTATTAGTTGTTCGTCGCTGGCAAAATCGTCGGCAAAGGTCATTTTAAGCTAACTCCTTTACTTTCTAGTGTTTCTAATCTGGTTACTACGCCAATCGAGCCCTTCTTCTCTATTTCTGCTTTAAGCTTAGAAGAAGGTGCATTATTGAACTGCGCTGAAATGGTGTATTTGACCCCTTCAGGAATTAATAAAGAAGCTCTTTCTGGTAAAGCATCTTCATTTTCAATTTCCAGGCTAAACTCAGCGTCACTTGCCCCATTGAGCTTAATTTGTTGAGCATCAAAAAATGGCGATCGCTGAAGAAACAAGACAAAATCATTGACATCTTCATAGGAACGCGCAAATCCAGCGATATTCATGCCCACACTACTACCTGAACCACTTTGTTGCAGCGAATCAACTGAAACTCCAGGGGGAGTGCGATCGCTTACTTCCTGCATAATCGCCGCCCAGGGTCTAATACTGTCAAAGACGCTGACTAGAGCAGTAGTATCCTGGTCTATTTTTTGTATTTCTTGATTTACTGCGTCAATTTTTTTATTTTGATTACCTAGATCGGCAATTTCAGCTTCAATCTGTTGAATTTCTTGTTTGATGTCATCTGTCTTAGCGTTGACATTTTTTAGATAGCCAAAAACCATTGCTGGCGCTAATAAAAAAACTAATGCCCCTAAAGCAATAGGAATTTTATCGGCAAGAGTGGGCTCTTTTTGCTGAACTAAATTACCACTAAGATCCCCAGACTGATCGAGATTTCTATCTCTAAGAAAATTAATATCTAAGTTATACATAAAGCCCTAAAACGTAAGTAATGAGTAATAAGTAACAAGTAATAAGTTAGGCTATGTCAGGTTTTCACAGTGGAAAAATGGTTGTTTTAATTATGCCTTTGTCCACTAGCTGGCACCCCTACAGTTCCCTAATGCTCTCGCAAAAGCAACATGCTAAAAAACTTATTATTCTCTCATTCCTAAGCCTAGAACTATTCCCAAACCAGGTCGATACCGAGGTGCAATCTCTTGATTGATATCTAAACCTAAAGTTGATACAGGATCGATTTTCATGGTGGGTAAGTTTAGTTTTTGAGTGAAAAACTCATCAATCTGATTCATCCCTGCTCCAGGACCTGCTAATAGTAACTGGGCAATTTCTAAATCTTCACTTTGATTGATATAAAAATTAATTGAACGGCTTAATTCTTCAGTTAATTCTCCGAGAATTTTGAGCAATGCTGCCTGTCCAGATTCTAGCTGGGAAGAATCAACTTCTCCCGAATCTTCAATGCCATCAAGAACATCTATATCGTGGAGTATTTCGGTGCCTCCTGTTGCTGGCAGATTAACTGCCTGAGAAAACGCAGAACGCATTTGATAGGTACCAATGGGCACCGTGCGGGAAAACTGCGGCACTCCCTCAACGACGATCGCAATTTCTGTATTATCAAATTCTAAATCCACGAGAACTACTGCTTCTTTGGAACCGAACTGACGTAGCTGCTCTCTAATAGTTCTGATTAAAGCAAAGCTATTAATCTCTAAGACACCCATCTCTAGGTCGGCTTGCTGAAAAATTTCTGAGTAAAGATCGGTAACTTCTTTTTTGGTAGCAACTAAAAGAACGTTGACTTTTTCAATCCCATCTTCATCCATAAAGTAGCCTAATTTGGCATAGTCTAGATCTACTTCTTCTCTCGGATAGGGTAGGTACATTCCTGCTTCATGAATCAAAACCATATCTTTTAGTTCTGCCTCATCCAGCTCTGCGGGGACAGGAATTACACGAATAATTGCCTCTCGCATTGGTACGGCAGTTGAGACAGTCTTAGCGGTAATTTTATTGGCTTTGAGAGTATCCTTGATTAACTCCGATAAGGTTAAAGAATCAACTATTTGCCCATCTTCATATACTCCTTCAGGGATATCAGCTGAAACATTTTTAATTAGTTTGTATTGCTGTCCTTGTTTAGCTATCTGCGCAATATTTACTTTTTGAGAGTTGATTTCAATTCCGATATTTCCGCTGTTCTTGGCAAATAAATTCGTTAAATTATTTAGCATACTTTTTAACCAAGTAGTAGTTCAAAATTGGCATTTCATGCTTTAGCTCTAGAATTCTCACTGAAAGTTTCTTGATCTAACCAAGTAAAAATTAAATTTTTAGCTTAAACAATAATCTATAAGAGACATAATTGATCTGAGTTAATTGATCAGTTGTCAAGTAAATAATTGTCAAGTAATCAAGATTAAATTAGTTCGCTGAGTTCCCCCTATTACCCTAGATATTGTAGCCACTAAAAATAGTTTTATTGATAAGTGGTAGTACCGAAATAAACCCAATCATTACTTAAAATAATGGTTAAAATTACGCACAGATATTGCCATTTTCACCTATAGGTAATATCTTTTGTCATATTGTTCAGCTTAAAAAGTGGTGAAATTAATTATCTTTTTTAGAAAGTCAGCTTTATCTATCTTGCTCGGCGTTATCCTGGCAGGGTTGAGTGGCTGTAGCCCAGAAAAATCGGACTCTGGGCAGCTAGAGTTTTGGACGATGCAGCTCAAGCCCAACTTTACCCAGTACTTCATGGATTTGAACCGAACCTTTGAAGCGCAAAATGAACCTGTTCAGCTACGGTGGGTGGATGTTTCCTGGTCGGCAATGGAAAATAAGATTTTGGCGGCAATTTCGGCTAAAACAGCCCCAGATGTGGTTAATTTAAATCCAAAATTTGCTTCTCAGCTAGCCACCCGCAACGCCTGGCTGGATCTGGAAACAGCCCTAACTCCTGAAATGAAAGCGACCTATCTCCCTAAAATTTGGCAGGCTAACCAGATTGAAGTTTGTGACAATAGCCAGAGCTGTCAAGAGCAAACCTTTGCTCTGCCGTGGTATCTCACAACGAGCATTACAGTCTATAACCAAGATTTATTTACAGCAGCAAATCTAGACCAAGCGCCACAAACTTACGCCGAGTTAGCCGAGGCTGCTCGGATAATTAAGCAAAAAACTGGCAAATATGCTTTTTTTATCTCTTTTGTGGCTAATGATTCTGGTGACGTTTTGGAATCTTTCGTCAAGATGGGAGTAGAACTATTAGATAAATCGGGGCAGGCTGGGTTTAACAACCCCAAAGGAAAGGCTGCTTTCCAATACTGGGTGGATTTATACCAGCAAGAACTGCTGCCTCCTGAAGTGCTGACTCAAGGGCATCGTCGTGGCATTGAGCTATACCAGGCAGGGGAAATCGCCATCCTCAATACTGGGGCTGAATTTATCGATACCATAACCAATAATGCTCCTAGTATCGTCGAGGTTTCCGCGATCGCACCGCAGATTACGGGAGTTACGGACAAGAAAAGCGTTGCGGTAATGAATTTAGTTATTCCTCGCCATAGCGATCGCCCAGAAGAGGCGCTCAAGTATGCTTTATTTGTGACCAACACGGAAAATCAGTTAGCCTTTGCGGAAAAGTCTAACGTTCTGCCTTCCACTACTCAAGCCGTTGACCAATATATCGCTAATCTTGAACAACAAACGGCAAAAAGTTTAAAAGACCAGGCTAAAAAAATTAGTGCTGCCCAGCTCAACGATGCCGAGGTGCTGATTCCAGCTACCAAAGAACTTCATCGCCTCCAAAAAGCAATTTATGAAAACTTACAGGCAGCAATGTTAAATGAGAAAACCGTTGAGCAAGCAGTTCAGGATGCCGCTGATGATTGGAATAAGCTACAGGAAAGGAAATAGTTAAAGAGACAATCTAGTAAAGCTTAATCTACAGTACTTTATGAGTATGAGAATGCTGCTTTACGTTATCTTCCGTACTTACTGGACGGGAATTATTTAAAATTCTTTTTCTCGCTAAAGAATAATTGAAGTCTTGTTTCACGCTACCAAGAGCAATATGCTGTTTTGCCTCAGGACGACTTTTATAGGTACGAGCCGCAGCGGTTACTCTTTCTGTAAAGCGATCGCATAACATAATATCGTTCTCCAGTTGCAAATCTTTAGGTATTTCTACTGCATCGTTGATAAAGATTTGACCGAGAGTTACTGCCCCCGCAGACTGATATGAGGTGGGGATGCCTTTAATGAGGGCTTCTATGGCGGAGGAGGGGATAGGCTCTAGAACAGTCAATTGTTCTACCTCACCGTCTTCTTGCACAAAGCAAGTTGCCAGCCCCAGAACACAGTAATCATTGAGGTTTAAATCGGGTGTTTGTGTCAATAAAGCGGTGTTAGTCATATCTTTGCCCCAAATATTGCTCAAGGTAAATTTAATAGCTGTTTTAAAGCCTTACTTTGATTAGGTTAGTGGTTAATAACCAGTATCTAGAAAATGTAATCTAAAAATGAGGCAAAATTATCAACCCAGAATAAATTGTGATGAAAACCAATACTTTCTTGCAGGTTTAATACAAAAATCAAAAAAAGTTTACCTTTAACTCAATATTAATTTACGTGATTTTGTGGAAGACGTTTAATAGATTTTTGGTCATGATGCTTTGTATAGGAAATAAACTGTTTGCTTCTGAGAAATTACACAGATCATGAGACAGTTCGATTGGTGACACATCTCAATGATCTTGGTCGTAAAACAACATAGTACTGTAGCTATAGACAAGCTTAATTGATGCCATGCAGACTAATTTTAATAGCCGAATCATTAGCTCCTCGACTTCTAGAGTATTATCTTCTGCTAATCTATCAGCATCATTTGCTGCTTGTTCAAGCTTAAATCCAGAGAGTTCAGCTTCAGAACAGCAGTTGAGGAGTTGTGTTAAAGCAAAAGCTTCTCAGGGAGAATATGCCGTAGCGATCGCTTATCTTGATCGACTGATTGCTTTGCGTCCCGATAGTGCCACCGACTACAATAATCGAGGTTTAATGCACTTTCGCAATAATCAAATGATTGAGGCTCTTTGCGATTTATCTTTAGCATTAGAAATAAATCCCCGTCTTGATAGTGCCTATAATAATCGTGCTAACTGCTACGCTGCCCAGGGAGAATTAGCAGAAGCACTGCTGGATTATGATCTGGCTTTAGATCTTAATCCAGCCAATCTGCGAGCCTGGATTAATCAGGGGATTGCTTTTCGAGAATTAGGAATATACGAACTGTCAATTGAAAATTTTGATATTGCTCTGACTATTGGCGATGCTTTACAAGAGCGCATTTATGCCGAGAGGGGCAGAACTAATTATTTGCGGGGGGACTGGAACTATGCCGTTGCTGACTATCAAACGGCTTTAGAACTTCTGCTCTATTTTCCTGAGCTGACAGCATACCGTCAAAAAGTTCAACTATGGTTAGAGCAATTGTTACGTCCAGCTGATTAGGATCTACTAACTGATGTTAACCACTAAGTCTGTCTGTTAAGACTGGGTAAGGGAAAAAGGATTTAATAGATTTATTTTCATACCTGATTAAAACTATTGATTAATCGTTGTTTTGCGTAACATCAGCTACTAAGATAGATTACTATGAACAGTATCGTCGAAAGTGTGATCGTTTCCGCTGAACAGATGCAGCTCATTGAATCACAGGTCTTTGCAGCGGGAATGCCTGTGGCGGCGCTGATGGAGAAAGCCGCGCGGCTTTGCTTTGCCCGCATTATAAGTCTTTATCCTCTGGCAAATAATGGTTCTGTTGGTGTTCTGGTGGGTCCAGGACATAATGGTGGAGATGCTCTGGTAATTGCCCGTGAACTATACTTAGCGGGATACCAAGTTAAGATCTATCGTCCCCTATTTAAACTCAAGCCACTTACAGCAGAACATGCTAACTATGACGCCAGCTTGGGGATTACTTTTTATGAAGAAATTGAGTCCTTAGCAAGCTGTCAATTCTTAGTAGATGGTTTGTTTGGCTTTGGCTTAACTCGCGATTTACCAGATAATATTATTCAAGCTATAAATCTGATCAACAGTTGGTCCCTACCTGTTATCAGCATTGATCTCCCCTCTGGTATCCATACCGATACAGGGGCAGTTATGGGGACAGCGGTTAAAGCAACCCATACCCTCTGCCTTGGTCTATGGAAAAGAGCCTTTGGGCAAGAAAATGCTTTGGCTTATATTGGTCAGAGTGTCAGAATTGACTTTGGTTTGTTACGTCATCATATTTGGTCGGTTCTGCCCCAACCAGCGCCTTTAAGATTGATGAATAAAGCGATCGCTCGTAACTTGCTGCCGTTACCCCGTCCTGTTACCACCCATAAATATCGTCAAGGTCATGCCCTATTGATCTGTGGTTCCAGTATCTATGCTGGGGCGGCAATTTTAGCGGCACTAGGAGCTAGGGCTAGTGGAGTGGGTATGCTGTCCCTTGCCGTACCAGAGTCCCTCAAGACTTTATTGATCAGTCATGTCCCAGAGGCTTTAATCGTCGGCTGTCCTGAAAATAAAGAAGGGGCGATCGCCTCATTACCCTTTTCCACGACAGATCTGAGCCAGTTTGACCTGGTGGCATGTGGTTCTGGTTTAACCACAACTGCCAAGTCGGTAGTAACCAAAGTTTTACAGTCCACCTGTCCTTTGGTGTTAGATGCGGATGGACTAAATATTTTGGCGGAACATGACGTGAGCCAGATTTTGCAGGAGCGTGATGCCCCTACAGTCTTAACTCCCCACATGGGAGAATTTAAACGCCTGTTTCCTGACATGACTAACTTTGCAGATCGCCTGGAACTTGCTGCTGCTGCTGCGAAACTAAGTAATGCCATTATTTTGCTTAAGGGCGCCAGAACTGCGATCGCCAGTCCCCAGGGATTGACCTGGGTGATTCCCCAGAGTTCTCCTGCCCTAGCCCGAGGGGGTAGCGGAGATGTTTTAACGGGCTTAACTGCGGGTTTAGCGGCACAAAATCTCAGCCAGGGATCAACTGGGAGTTTGTTTGACTCTGCTGCTGTCGCTGCCTGGTGGCACGCCCAGGCGGGAATCTTAGGGGCGGCACAAAGAACAGAATTGGGGGTAGATGCCATGACTCTGACTCAATATCTGATTCCAGCACTCCAGTTAGGAATGGATAAATTGCTTTAGGCTAAAAATTAGCCTGAGTTAAGCTATTTTCAATATTTTTTCCATATTATTGAATCCAAGCCATTATCGAGTTTAAACATCCAGATTGATGCTGCGATCGCTCTTAGTTAGTTTTTCCCTCTTAATTAGTCAAGCCCCAACAGCCGATGCTGAATTTGTGCAGCTACAGCGGCAGCTAGAAAACTATGGATTTAAGGTACACATCGCTATTCCCCCAGATTTTAATCTACCCAATCAACAGATTGGACTGAGAAGAACGATTAGAAAACCCTATGGGGTATTAAACCCCCAAAGTAAATCAATTTGGATTAACCCGATTGTCTTTGAATTGGGCAATAGTAAAGCCGTTCTAATTCACGAGGCAGTTCATGCTGCTCAATACTGTGCGGGCAACGGCAACTTACAAACTTTAAATTTAGACCTAGAAACAATTCCCGCAGCCCAGCCTTTTTTCAAAAGATATGTCGATAGCCATGCTCAAAATATAGAAAAAGAAGCATACACAGTTCAAACCCAGGTAAACAGCTATGAGTTAGTTCGCTCTTTACTCGATCAATACTGCCAAACGTGAGTTTGACGAAAAGAATCAAACATAGTTTTTGTTTTGGTTAAAGGGAAAGGATCAAAGGTAACGGGTAGCAGGTAACAGGTAACAGGTAACAGGTAGAAGATTACAGGGAATGATTAGGATAAGGTATTCCAATTTGAATTGGCTCGATGGTTGATGATCAAAGTATTTCTATACCCGTTACTCGTTACCCGTTACCCGTTACCTAAAAATAAGTTGCCAAAGAGCGTAGTCCCTTAATTTATCGCGATTGCTCAATCCCCTAATGCCTGTTTCATGTACCTGCCCCAGAGACTAGCCGCCTGATAGCTACTGCCTCTGGTAGGGGAATTATCATCATTTCCCAACCAAACTCCCGTAACCCAGTCTGATTTAGGAATATAGCCAATAAACCACAGATCGACGTTATTATCGGTGGTGCCCGTTTTCCCTGCTGCTCCTCGGTCAATATCTGCCGCTTTTCCCGTGCCTTCCTTGACGGCTAACCGCAACATCTTAGTCAGCCGTTTAGTAATTCTTCTGGGCATTGCATCCCTAACCGTTTCTGTATTTCCTAAAGCCTTGTCTGCTCCATCGTCAAAGACATAAATCTCCCGACAGCTTTGGCGATCGCCAGTATTTTTACAGTCACTACCGTCTAAAACACGTTTAATAGCATGGGGTTTATACCAAGTCCCGTCATTAGCGATCGCACCATAGGCTCCCGTCATTTCCAGCAGGGTAGCTTCACTTTGTCCAATTACTAAGCCAGGGGCTTCCACCAGAGGGGATTTAACCCCTAGACGCTGGGCTACGTTGATTACCTGTTTTAAGCCCGCATCTTTTGCTACTCTTAAAGCGGTGACGTTCTCAGACTGTGCCATGCCACGATACATGTCAATCTCTCCCTCGCTCCGCTCACAACCGCGATAACGCTGTCCCTGCCAGAAAAAAGCCGTACAGGGATACTCAGTATCGGGGTCGAGTCCCTGCTCTAGAGCAGCAGCATAGGCAAAGACTTTAAAAGTCGACCCAGGCTGTCGTTTTGCCTGTACAACCCGATTAAACTGGCTCTGGGCATAATTAACCCCACCCACCAAAGCCAGAATATTACCATTGCTGCTGTCGAGAGTGACTACTGCCCCCTGAGAATAGCCCAGGCGATCGCCATCATTACTCACAGAGTATTCTAGGGCTGCCTGCGCCTGCTGCTGTAGCTGAGGATCGAGAGCCGTTTCAATAATAAAATTACCTTCCTGTGCCACTTCTGAGCCCAGTAACTCTTGGAGTTCATCCAGGACATAACTGTAGAAATAGGGGGCAACGGTACGGGAAAAAGTTTGACGGGCTTTTGGAGTGACTTCAATCGGCGATCGCCGTGCCCGATTTGCCTCTTCAGTGTCTACCATGCCCAGCTTAACCATGCGATCGATAATGCGATTCCGCAAGCCGATGGCGGTATCGTAATCTTTAACGGGATTATAAAGATTAGGTGCAGGTAAAATAGCAACCAGCGTTGCTGCTTCCGAAAGGTTTAGATCTGCGGCGGATTTGGCAAAATAAAATTGAGCTGCATCCTCAAAGCCATAGCTACCAATTCCTAAATAAACCCGATTAAGATAGGTTTTGAGAATATAGTCCTTGCTATAAAAAGTCTCCAGCTTTAGGGCAACGATCATTTCCCGAATTTTGCGCCCTGCGGTATTTTGGCGACCCACTTCGGGGAATAAACTACGGGCTAGCTGCTGAGTAAGAGTACTAGCACCCTGCTTTAATTCAGCGGAAGTCAGATTTACTAGTACTGCCCTGGTAATGCCGATAGGGTCAACTCCAAAATGCCAGTAAAATCGACTATCTTCTGAGGCAATCACTGCATCAGGTAAGTAAGGAGAAAAGTCCGACAGCTTTTTTAGTTCACGATGGGTATTGTTTTGGGCTGTGGGGTTAATGGGCGTTTCCCCATCACGGGCATAGACCACAATGGGTAGAGTAGATTCTTGAGGCAACGGATAGACAGGGACTTTAGACCATTCCAAACCTAAAATAAGCAGCAGCAGGCAAAACGCCCCCAACATGCTGTAAAGACCATAGCGTAAGATTTTAATCCATAGAGGAGGAGGATTAAGATATCTAATGGTCACTCCCGCCGCTAACTCAGGGGGACCTAGAGTAAAGCTTTCATTGTGAAAGACGGAAAAATTTTTATAGCGACGCTTACCACGATAAATACCGTTAGTAGACTGTTCGTCCTGAATGATAAAAGAGCGGGGCTGTTTACGATTTCGTTTCAGAATGAGGTGAGTCTGACTAACCACAGGATTTCGCACCGTAATATCGCAGCTAGAACTACGTCCTAAAGTATAGCGATCGCCTGCTAGGGGATATTTTTCTTCTTGACCCTTGGCTTCCCTAATTCTTAATTCTGGAGTCGATTTCCCCGACTGAAAATTAGCCGAATTAAAATTAACCCGAATTCTTTGAACTGCTCTGGTTACAGCCTTGCTAATAGGTGATTGAGAATTATCCCTATTAGTGGGAGGTTTGCTAGTCATGAAGTCATCTCACTCCGAGAACGCCAGGATGATCAATTATCCCATTGTAGAAAATAGCATCATCTGCTGATTTTGCCAGTAAATCTCTTGCTAGTAAATACTAAAAGCTAATAGCGTCCTCCTAAAACAGAAACCTAAGTTCATCATGACTACAGAATCAACCTTGAGCAAAACTAGACTCTTGATGCTTCCAGTTAATCTTATAAACAAAAGCTAAAGTCGCACTCATAACTATTTGTTCTCCTCCATCTTCTAAGAGAGCAAAAATCGTATCTAGATAACGATTGTTGGTAAATACAACATGAATCAGGTCAAATATAATTCCTGAAATTGCTAGTCCCAATAGCAAAAAAATTAAAATCTTACAATATTTTCTTTCCAGAAAGCTGCTTTGACGATAGTAATATCTAATAAAAAGTAAGAAAGTAATTCCGACCGTAGCAGAAATCAATAATTCTCCATAATCAATTGCCCGCAGTCCGAAAGAATCTTGAAAAAGATAGCTTATTCTTCCCCCAAATTTTTCATGAATTCCTAAGAAATCATCTAAAAGTAAGTAGCCAAACAATAAACTCCAAGCCAAAAATAACTTTTTTTTTCGCTGCCAATATCCAAATCCTAGAATTAACATAATCCATAGTTCTTTTGTGTATTGAAAAGCCTCTGCGTAACTTTGATCCTTCGTAATTGGCAACAGCTCTTGATAGATAAATACCTCAGATATGGGCAAGTTTATATAGCTTGCTCTTGTTAGCCAATCAAGTCCATGAATAGAAATAAACAACAGGTCACTAATCAGCAATAAGATTAACAGCTTAAGTGAAAAATACTTCAAATACTCTTGCCAATTAAATTTAACAGTACTTGTATGCTTCATTAATGCTTAGATTAAGTTACGTTTAAGCAAGCTTAACTTGTCATTAATATGATAGCTACTATCGAATGATGTATGTTGATAAATAATTCCTGATATTCAACTAGTCATCAGCTGCCAAGTAACAATATTCATAATTGGTTTGTGACGCGAAGCTAATCCTTTAGGGCTCATTGCTGTTATTGCACCTCATCCAACTGAGAACCGCTATATCAATAATAAGACATGTATTTGCGTGACTAGTTAATTCCTTCCATGTGGGCAGCTATATTTTTTAAAGCTTTCTTATACAAGATAGAAATTCAACCCTAACCAACCCCCACAGCCTCTAGAAGCTAGGTTATTAAACCCATCATGGAACATTAATTGCTTATTATTTTCTATTCGCCAATCAATTTGATAATAATCATATTGCATGTTTTCTCTAGCAGAATTATGGGTATCTTCACGGATAATATTTTGAGACTTCTTTATAAAGATTCTTAATTGTAAGTATTATTAGGTTACTTTACGTTAATTATTAACCTGCTCCATTGTTAGAACGAAGAAGAAGGATTTAAAGCTAGGGAAAATTTTTTAGAGACCTTTGATTTATTCTCTAGATTATGCAAGCAATAAATTTTAGTAAATATAGTCTATTTTAATAATTTACGTTTCAATCTGAGCAAATTTTTATTTGGCGTCCTAATTTAAAAATAAGAATTGTGATCTAACTCACTTCAACTAGGTTATTTGATTCACCCCAGAAGCTTATTAAGTAGAGATAAAGTTAATTCATCAATCAATAAAGAACCAATAAAGTTTTTGAGTTCTTTGTCAAAACTTTATTTGGCAATAATTTAGCTCGTTAGATCTTGATTTAGCTCAATATCTGAATTCAATAAAATATTTATGAACACTTCATTAGTTAATAAAAATACTTTTAACCTGCAATCTAAAATTACCAATGATTGGGGCGGATCGCACAGGATCGTTATCAATTTAGAAGCATTAAGTGATGCCAAAGACTGGAATTTAGGGATTGATCTTCCTGAAAACTATAGAATTGACCAGATTTATGGTGCTGAATTAACTCAAGAAGGAGATCAGCTATACATATCTGGAGTTAGTTGGAATCAATCTCTCAGTCAAGGTAGTAAAACTGAGATTGTTTTTATTATTGATGAAGGAGCAAGTAGCAGTGAATCACCAAAGAACACTGAATTTATCTTTGCCGATTCTGTTCCCAGCGAATCTACCTCTATGCTTAATACCAATAGTCACATAGTAGAAGATTGGCAAGGAGGCTATAAATTAGAATTAGATATTACCGCTGAGTCTGAAGCTAACGACTGGCAAATCAACTTCAATCTACCCTACAGCATTAGAGATGTTTATGGAGCTGATCTAATAACCAATGATGATGGCAGCTATACCATCACGGGTCAAAATGGGCAGGCTAATCTTCAAGCGGGTCAGTCAATCAGACCAATCTTTATTATCGATGACGGCGGAGAACCAGCCCTAGAGTTAGACGTGATTGCTGAAGAAGTTTATGAGCCAGCGCCAGAAGTTCCTGAGCCTGCTCCAGAGGTTCCTGAACCAGCTCCAGAGGTTCCTGAAGCAGAGAACCAAATGATGGTTTCTTCCTCCATCACCGAAGATTGGCAAGGAGGCTATAAATTAGAATTAGATATTACCGCTGAGTCTGAAGCTAACGACTGGCAAATCAACTTCAATCTACCATATAGCATTAGAAATGTTTATGGAGTTGATCTAGTCACCAATAATGATGGCAGCTACACCATCACGGGTCAAAATGGTCAGGCTAATCTTCAAGCAGGTCAGTCAATCAGACCAATCTTTATTATCGATGACGGCGGAGAAGCAGCTCTAGAGTTAGACATAATTAATGGAGAAGTTCCTGAACCAGCACCAGAGGTTCCCGAACCAGCTCCAGAGGTTCCTGAACCAGCACCAGAGATTCCTGAACCAGCACCAGAAGTTCCTGAACCAGAGAACCAAATGATGGTTTCGCCTGAAATCACTGAAGATTGGCAAGGGGGCTATAAATTAGAATTAGCGATTGAAGCGGAAGCGGAAGGTAATAATTGGCAAATAGACTTTAACTTGCCCTACAGCATTAGAGAAGTCTATGGGGCAGATTTGATTGACAACGGAAATGGTAACTATACCATTATGGGTCAGAGCAATCAGGCTAGCTTACAAGCAGGTCAATCAATTAGACCAATATTTATTATCGATGACGGTGGACAGCAGGCGCTAAATCCTGAGTTTACAGACTCTGTAACCGTAGTTGAACCAGAACCAGCACCCACGCCTGAACCGATAATCATCCCCCCAGTAGACATCCCTGAAACTCCAGGGGAAAGTGTGGGACAGCAGGGACAATTCTCCTACGGTGAAGCCCTCCAGAAAAACTTCCTCTTCTTTGAAGCCAATC
>JBCBIE010000051.1:0-41655 GCA_038524995.1 Cyanobacteria bacterium J06621_8 | reverse complement strand
ATAATTGCGGAATCGATTTAACGATCGCTTGATTCATGCAAGAGGTCTATTGTCTGCATAAATATCGGGTGAAATTCTGCGTTCATCATTGAGACTAGCAATTATTTTAGATCCTTTTTTTTCTATATAAGCATCATTATTGAGGGCATATCTTACTGAATCTTCTATATCCATCACGTATTCTTGTACTGAGTTGTTGTTAGATATAGTATTTTGCTTTTGAACTGCTTCTGCTACTGAAGATGAATACGTTTCTGCATTTCCAGGAGATAAAAATAGAAATATAGCAACAATAGGAGTAAATAAAAACTTTAATATTCCAGCAGCTAGATTTATGGGAAAACTTACGATTGCCACACCTATATGCCAGATACCAGAAATCAAACTCAGAAGTAAATTGGGAATAAACATTATTACCTTACCGATAAATTCAAACATACTCAAAATTTATTCATATAACAAACTACTAAATTTAGTATTCCCAAGTATCTTTGAGAACACAGCACATAACAAATACATGCATCTCTTTCAATACCCATAACCTCTCTACTATCTTTACTCTGCGTCTTTGCGCCTCTGCAAGATAAAAAAATCACGCAAAGTCGCTAAGTCGCTAAGAGTTTTTTTACTCAGTGTTGGGAATTATAGGCAAAGGAAGCAAAGGGGATTATCGGTGAGGGAGAATGAGATTAGTAAGGAGATTGTAGATGCTGCATACAAGATTCATACTAGTTTGGGAGCGGGTCTATTGGAGTCGGTTTATGAGGCGGTGATGGCTTATGAATTGGGTAAGCGGGGGTTGAAGTTTGAAAGACAGAAGCCTATTCCTGTAGTTTATGAAGGGAGACACTTGGGAGAAGGGTTTCGTGCAGATTTTATTGTAGAGAATTTAGTAATTATTGAACTAAAGTCTGTGGAAAGTATAGCCCCCGTCCATAAAAAACAACTTTTAACTTATCTTCGTTTAACAAATAAAAATTTAGGTTTACTAATTAATTTTAATACCGACTTAATTAAAAATGGAATTACTCGCATTGTAAATAACCTCTAACTCCTCTGCCAAAGAAGATTATTGAGATATTAATCAACAACAATACTCACATTTTGTAAATGATGTCCTAGATGAGTTTAACCTGGAGGTTGATATTGCCAGAGTTCAATAAATGATTGCCAAAATTGCTCTACCTTCTGATTATCTGCGGCTGTAAACTGATAGCGATTTTTGCGATAGGAATTTAAGCTGCCTAAATATTGCTGAAAATGGGGTTTGGCTGCCTCGAAATCTGCTATGTTGAGCTGTTGGTAAACTCTTTCTAACTCACCAAGGGGATCGGGTTCAAAATCTTCAAAACGAATCTCCGCAAAGCGATCGCCTGATAATTTAGCCCCTTCAGTTAATACAGCATTCATCATCTTAGGGTAGCTTTCTAAAATAACCTCATCGATCGCCACCTCGTCAAAGGGCTGTAGCGCCATCTCTGCTAGGAGAGTCCGATAAAAGTTTCTCATCGATTGAAAAACGATGTAGGGATTGCGATAAATATGAATAAACTTAGCGTCAGGAAATAGCTGCCGCAGCATCCCAACTCGGGCAGTATAAACGGGATTTTTGATCAGCAGCCGTCTTTCAGGATGCTGTAGCTGTAGCTTAATCAGGAAATAGCGCATTGCCTGCTGCCACTGTTCCACCTCTTGAGGGCTGCATCCCGTAAAAAAGATTCCTGCATCAAAATTGGCGCGAAATCTTTGGGGAAAATACAGACCATGATAGAAAGAAACCGTCTGCATATTAGCTAGGGCAATTTCGTCTTCCTGGGGAGAGTCAGGATTTACGGGAACCTGATCAATTTTCCGTGCCTGTGGCAAAGCCCTTTCTAAAATGGGTTGGAGCCATTTTCCCAACCATAAAAAGTCCCAGGGTAAGCCCGTAGCCAGGGGAGAAACTGTCGCCCAGTTGGGATCGCGACTCAGGAGATTGTAGAGAAAAGTTGTGCCGCTGCGCCAATGCCCCACAATAAACACTGGTGGCTGTTTAAAAGATTGCTCGGAATTCGCCACCACAATCCTTTCTCCCCAGGAAAAGGGGCTACGGGATAAGGTTGCTCCCAAAATTAGACTAAGCTGGGGCAGGCGATTGGGGGCAACCATGCCATTTTGAGACAGTAATTTAAATAAAGTCTTAAGGTTACACCCCATTAAAGGATGGAGGAGACGCGGTTCTGGAACTGTCATCTGTAATATGATCATTCTCTAAAAGCATTAAAATCAAGCATAGAACGTTTCTAGGAAAGATGAAGCAAAAAAAAGTTCTAGTTACTGGCGGACTCGGTTTTATTGGTAGACACGTGGTAGATCTTTTACTTGCCAGGGGTGACTCGGTGCGGATTCTGGATCTAGCAGAACCAGCTAATCCTCTCCCTGAAGTGGAATACATCCAGGGTTCCATTGTCGATCCTGCTTTAGTACGCCAGAGTATGAAGGACGTGCAGCTTGTGTTTCATTTAGCGGCGATCGCTGGTTTATGGACACGAAATAAGCAGGACTTTATTACCGTTAACCAGCTAGGTACTAGAAATGTGCTGGAAGCTGCTGCCGAAAATCCCTCCCTAGAAAAAGTCGTTCATACTTCTACTGAGTCAATTCTTAAAAGCTATCGCCATCAAGAACCTCAGGCACAGATTGATGAATCGGTTAATTTAACCCTGGAGGATATGCCTGGTCCTTACTGCCAAGGGAAGTTTCTCGCGGAACAAGAGGCTTTTGCCGCAGCAGACAGGGGTTTACCAGTGGTCATTGTTAATCCCACTGTGCCTCTGGGTCCTGGGGACTATCGATTAACGCCGCCGACACGAATGATTCTTGGTTTTCTTAACGGAGATTACCCTGCATTTCTCAACTGTACCCTGAACGTGATCGACGTGCGGGATGTGGCGGTGGGTCACCTATTAGCGGCGGAACGGGGTAAGATTGGCGATCGCTATATTTTGGGCAACGTTAATTTAGAGCTGAGTGATTTATTGATCAGCCTGAATAAGTTAACTGGGCTAGATATGCCCCAAGCCCGCATTCCCTACTGGTTTGCCCTCACCGTAAGCCTAATTCAGGAATTTATTGCCGATTACCTAACCCATAAACCCCCTGCGGCTTCTCTTACGGGAGTTCGACTAGCTCATACGCCGCTGTTGTTTGACAATACCAAAGCTCAACAGGAATTAGGGCTTAACTGCCGTTCTTTGGAAGAATCTTTAGGAGATGCGATCGCCTGGTATCAGCAACAAAATTTAATAAACTGATCACTGATTAATCCTGGCTTGAATTTGCCAGGCGATTAAGCCAGGAATCCCTAAAATTAGCTCCCGAAAGCGCTTACACAGAGATAGGCTCAAAGAGATTGAGCTAGGTACCCCCAAGGCTGTTCCAATCAGCATCAAGCCCCCTTCCTGTGCCCCTAATCCCCCTGGAATCAGAAATGCTGCGGAACGTACAGCCTGCCCCAGGCTTTCGAGGATTAATGCCTCCCAGAGAGAGACTGGATGTTCGAGCCAGTTCATCGTCAGCCACACCTCTCCTGCGGAAACTAAACGGAAACCCAAACGCCAAGCAAAAGCCAAGGCTAGCTGGGGAGTGCGCCCATACATTTGCTTGACCGCTAAGTCTACCTGATTCGCGGTTTCTGCCAAATTTTCCTGACGGGAGAGGGGTAAAATGCGCTTGCTTAGAGATGCGATCGCCTTAAACAAACCCGCTTTTTGCACGCGATAGAAGATAAAGCCCAACAGACTGAGATAAAACACGCCGCCAATGATAGCGAGGATCAGCTGTAAATCTTGCCAGTGGAAGAGAAATAAGCCTAAGCCTAATAGGGCGTAGAGTGCCTGGGTGGCGATTTGTAAGGTTTGATCCCCTAGGGTGCTGGCTGCGGTGGTGCGGAAGGGATATCCCCGTTTTATCAGTAATCGAGTTCTTACAATTTCTCCCCCAACTTGCGCCACTGGTAACAGCCAGTTAATAGCTAACCCAATCCAGGTTGTTTGCATAACTAGTAAAAAAGGCGGCTTTTGTCTGGGGGGAAACAAATAAAACCAAGAGAGTGCAGCGCACAGCAAGGGTATTAAATAAAATCCTGCTAACCAAAAGATCTGCCCCCCAACGTCCTGAACAACTCCTTGAATCTCATCAATCCCCTGACTTATGATTAAGAAGATGATCAGCAGCAGCCCGATAAACCAGCCAATTAAAAGCCATTTTTTCATCTAATTACTAATCCACAGCAGCACTAGGCGTATTGTATCTCTGATACTAAATCCGATTACCAAAATACACTTATAAATGAGAACTGTAAAAGCTCAAACTCCTCTACCCGTTACCCGTTACCCGTTACCCGTTACCCGTTACCCTTGCATAATCAATAAGTGTTCTGTCTAAACAGGATTTAGTATGAGGCAATAGATGGTGAATATTCCGCAGTATCTTGTAAAGGGACTGGCAAAAGTTTTTCCTGACGCAATATTTTATAGGCACACCACGGCAAAGGTAGTTGCTTTAACCATAGACGATGTTCCCACATCTAATGAACCTGGAGATAACTCCACCAAGCTAATCTTAGATGCGATCGCCGATTTTAATCAATCTCAAAGTAATGCTGCTGTTAGGGCGACTTTTTTTGTGATTACTAGCCATCTTGGCAGTCGCTCTACGATAATTGAGCAAATTCTCCAAGACGGTCATGAAATTGCCAATCATGGAGTTACTGAGACTACCCATGCTTGCCTTCCTAAAGCGGATTTCACTACCCAGCTACACCAGGCGCATCACCGATTAATTACGCCGCAACAGCCCCAGATTTCCTGGTATCGACCTGGAAGGGGTCTGTATCGTCACAGTATGGTTCAGGCGATCGCTCGATTAGGAGAAGCAGACGGCTATCCCATTAGGCTAGCGTTAGCCTCGGTACTCCCCTTCGACACATACACTAGATTTGTTAAGCCTCAGTTTACGACCTGGTATCTGAGTCAGTTTGTTTTTCCAGGGGCGATTCTGGTTATTCATGGCGGGACGTTGAAACGCTGCCAGAATACAGCGGAAGTATTAAGGCAACTACTGCCACAGATTACTCAAAAAGGTTATCAAATAGTTACTTTGAGTCAGCTATGGGATTTTGAGCCAGCCTCTTGAAAATTTAAAGCTTCACAAACGCTAATATTAATATTCAGCAGTCTACTTATTGATTATGAACCTATCGATAATAATCAAGGTTGCCTGTCTTAGTTGAGTAGTGCGATCGCACATGTTTAAATTTAATGAGAATACTGTTGGATACTCATATTTTAATAATGAACAACAGGCACCTTAAAATTAATACTGATGAAACGAGATGAAATTCTAACAATTGTTAGAGCCCACCAGAAATCATTACAACAACTAGGAGTTAAATCTCTCAGTCTCTTCGGTTCGGGAGCCCGTGACCAAATTAAGCCCGACAGCGATGTTGACTTTTTAGTTGAATTTGATTCTCCTGTAGGACTATTTGGTTTATTTCAAGTACAGCATTATTTAGAGGATGTTCTAGATCGCTCTGTAGATCTTGGAACCATTAAGGCTTTAAGAGAGCACTTACGAAAGCCAGTCTTAGAGGAAGCAATTCGTGTCTTCTAGAGGATGGTCATTGCGAGTACAGGATATTTTGAGAGCAATCAAGAGTATTCAAAAATCTACCATGGGCATGACACAAGCCGATTTTGAGTCTAACGAAATGGCGTTTCAAGCGGTACTTTATAATTTAATTGTTATTGGAGAAGCAGCAATCAATATTCCCAGTGATATTCAAGAGCGACTCCCAGAAATCCCTTGGCGACTCATGAGTGCCATGAGAAATCTAATTGCTCATGAATACTTTCAGGTAGATCGCGAAATTGTTTGGGATACGATACAAAATAATCTTCCCCAACTAATTGAACCATTACAAAAGTTGCTTGATAGCGAGGACATTAAAGATTGATAAGTGATATTGTTTCTGGTTAATCAGAAGCAATCAAGCTTGCTCAGTCGCAATAGATAATAAACTGAAATTTCGTTCTATGTTTATTGAAAAGCGATCGCCAAGGACAATACAGCATCAGAATTCAGCAGCAATGGAGGATTTGCTTTACTTGGAACAAAGGCAGTGTAATAGATATAGAAATTGTTGATTATCATTAAAAACTAGTCAGAGTAAATTATGAATGAGCAGTTATTAGATAATCCTCAAGTAGGAGAAATCTTAAAAAAGGAATTCCTCGAAGAAATTGGCATGAGTCAGAATGCTTTAGCAAAAGCGATCGCCGTACCCGCAAACAGAATCCACGCCATAGTTAACGGCACGCGGCGAGTAACCGCTGACACAGACTTAAGGTTATGTCGTTACTTTGGGCTGTCTGAAGGGTATTTTCTCAGGCTACAAAATACCTATGAACTGATGGAGGCAAAACGGAAACTAGGAAAGGTTTTGAATGAGATTCAGCCCTATATTTCTTGAAAAGCGATCGCCTGTCTTAGTTGATTAGTGCTGTCTGAAGGCTATTTATCCCGAATAGTTTGGGACGCAAAGCGTAATCCCTTCTTAAGTGAAAGACAATAAACTAAGATTAGTTATTAAAATCACATCAACCAAATGTTAGAAATTAACAAAAATTATGTCTTAGATAGCGATCACCAACCGATTGCAGTTCAGATTCCGATCGCTGAATTTGAAAAGATTGAAGAAATCCTGGAGGATTATGGTTTGGCTCAATTGATGGATGAAGTTGCAGATGATGAAACTCTTAGTAAAGAAGAGGCATTGGAATATCTAGCATCATTAAAAGCGAAAAATAATGATCTGGAAAGTTGAATACACTAGGCGCTTTTTAAAAGAATTAGCCTCTTTACCTCCAGATATTCAATCTCGTATCGAATCAATTGTATTTAGCGAGTTGGAATCGCAAAATCCCTTTGGGTTGAGATATCTAAGCAAGATAAAAGGTTACAAAGATAAATATAAAATCCGAGTTGGAGACTATCGGATTGGTTTGACCATTGATAAGCAAAACCAAACTACAATTTGTCAACGAGTGGCACATCGTCGAGAGATTTACAAGATTTTTCCTTAATGCAATGCGGTCGCCTGTCTTAGTTGATTCAGTGCGATCGCTAATGAGGTGTGTCACGATTGACTTATCCATGGCGGGTTACTTGTTCTTCAGCTCTCGCATAATTCTTAAAGACACTAGAAATATTACTGTATCTTGTTGTATATTATTTTAAATATATTTTAAATTCATACAAGATAATGAACAAAAAATTACTATCAATAGCATCCATTATTCTGATTTTAGGTATTTTTCAAGCTAAATCTATCGCGGGAGAAGACCTTAATCCAGATAGAAATAAAGCTACTGAAATACCTAGAGAAGCTGAAGTACCTGTAGAGACTAAGGTGCCTGGAAAATATATTGATATTGAATCTTGTTTAGCTTCAGGTTTAGCTCCAGAGGGAAAACTCATCGATCTAACTCAAGAGAAAGCTAGTATTCTGCTTAAAAAATGTGAACTAAAACTAAAAGAAAGAGAATTAGACAATCAGTTTCAAGGAAAACCTTTTGATTTGTTAGAACAAGATTATTTCTGGCAGATATTGGCTATTATTTTGGGAGCTATTGCTTATTTCTGGAAGAAAGGAGATGAAAATAAAATCAGAGAAGAACAATACTTAAGAGAATTTAAGCTTAAATCTGCTGAAATTATTCTAAATTCTAAAAATCCCCATGCAGCAGAAGCAAAAGCAAGAGCATTAGATACGTTGTTTCCTAATGATGTAGCAGAAAATTTTGCTGATAATTTTAATCCATATGAATACGAAGCTGCTATTAGTGAAGCAATGAAAATGGAAATAATTAAAATATTAACTAATAATAATAATATGAATATTGCAAGTGCCTATGACGAATTGGATAAAATAATTGAAAAAGAAGAAAATAAACTAAATGAAAAAATAAGACAAAAATAACAAGCAGATTAGAAAGAAACAAACATAGCAAAGTGCTAAGTCTTTTTTAAAAGACTATTTAAGACTTCTATTATGGATATTAATATAGGCTCAAAATCGCAAGTAATCAAGATCTTGTTTTACTTTCCCATGAATATAATGATTATACAGATATCTTAAAATTCCTGGTTTCAAACTAGATGCGGTTTGTCTGTCTTGACTAAGAAGTAAAACAATATTACAGAGGCGATCGCCTGTTCTAATAATTTAGTCATATTCTCTTATTAGTAGTTTCCTTACACTTTGAGCGTAACTTCGGTCACTCCTTGACGCATCTGCTTTTGCCTCCTCAGCCAAGAAGCTTTAACCCCAGGGCTGATTATCGGCGCAAAGGCTCTCACTCCCCAACGCAACAGACCATTGTTATGTAATAATTCCGCCTGTGCCATTTCCTGCGCCTGAAGGTGCTGGATACGCTTAATTTCGGGTTCTCTTTCCTGCTGAATTAACGGTAACGCAGCATCAATTTGACTAAGATTAACTTCTGCCTCAGTCAAGAGGGGTACTAGATGATTAGCGGCGATAATAGCATCGCGAAACGCCATGTTGATTCCCTGGGCGCGGATAGGAGACATGGGATGGACAGCATCACCTAATAATAGTAAACCAGGTTTTGACCAGCGATCGCATCTGCCGACAACTACCGAAAGCAGGATTGGTTTAGTTAGGCTAGCTTGATGAGTGATAATGTGTTTTGCTAGCCAGGGGGGAGAGGTTTCCGCTAGTTTGGCTACCCAGTCAATGTTTTTCCAGTCATAGTTACTGTCACCGTGGAGTCCCCAGCCGATATGAAACTGACCAGAGGAAGCACGGAATAAGCCAAAGGCATCTTGTCCTTGAACAATGGAATAAAAGATATTTTTCTTGGTGGCAAATTCCCCAGAATCCAGCTTAAACCAGAGGATATCAATTTGGTTTTGTAGTCTAGTTAAATTAATTCCCGCCTTGTTTCTCATGGTGGAGTTACGTCCATCGGCAGCAATCACTAAATCCGCCGCAATTTCCTCCTTAGAGCTTAATTTAACTCCACTGATTCGCCCTGAATCCGAGATAACATCCTTAACAGCCTGTCCCTGGATAAATTCAAACTGAGGATAAGTTTCCGTCTCTGCAATAACTGCGGTGAGGAAATGAGGCTGAGAAACCGTGGTACAGGGTTTTCCTCCCGCTTCAAAAGGTTCCTCAACTCGAAATAGACGACGGTTAGCTAATAACACCTCCCAGGCATCAATAGTTTGATAGGGCAGTTCAGGAAGTAGTTTTAGCAATCCCATCTGTTCCAGGGCTTCCAGCCCACTGGGCATTAACCCCTCACCCCGAAATTGCCGTTTAAAATCACGGGAGGCTTCGATCAGCTTGACCTGAATTCCCTGACGTGCCAATAAAAGTGATAATACTGCCCCAGTGGGTCCCGCACCCACAACTACAACTTGAGCCATTTTGATATTTTCCAATTAAAAGTCTTGCTTATTAACTTAATTGTCGGGTAAAAACTAAATTCTGCCCCTCTGACAACTCTGCACTGTAACTATAGCCAGCCTCAGCAAATTCCTTAAGCTGTTCAGGATCAATAATTTGCTGCTTGATAATATATGCTGCCATCATGCCCCGTGCTTTTTTGGCATAAAAGCTAATAATTTTATATTTGCCGTTTTTCCAATCTTTAAAAACAGGATTAATGACCTTGTCCCGCAGTAATTTAGGCTGAATCGCTTTAAAGTATTCCTGGGATGCCAAATTAACAATGGTTGATTGTCCTAACTGTTCTAATTGCTGATTCACAGCCTGGGTTAGTTTATCTGACCAAAATTCATAGAGTGTATTAACTTCTAAATTCTGAAGCCTAGCATGAGCTAACTTTGTTCCCATTTCCAGGCGATAGGGCTGAATTGAATCCAGTGGTCGCAGGATGCCGTATAAACCCGAAAGAATTCGCAGATGCTGTTGGGCAAAATTAAAGTCCTGGGGCTGGAAACTAGCAGCGTTCATTCCCTGGTAGACATCCCCCTGAAAAGCTAGAAGAGCCTGTTTAGAGTTTGTGCTATCAAAATCGGGCTGCCAAGTTTGATACCGAGAGGAATTCAACTCTCCTAATTTATCGCTGATGTTCATTAAAGCTGAAATTTCTGATGCTGATAACTGACGCAGTTGCTTCACCAGAGTTTCTGAATCATCTAAAAAGTCTGGCTGACTGAAATCTTTGATTCTAGCGGTCGTAGTAAAGTCTAGAGTCTTGGCAGGAGAAATTAAGATTAACACTGGTTTGAGGCAAGATTTATTAAGTAAGGCTAGGGTATTTTAGATCGATTATGGTGCAGGCTGACAAATCAATCTAAGGTGATTCTAAGTAAATCAAAACATAATAAATAATGAGTTATCAGCAGCTATTGTCCCAAGTATTAAAGTAGTGTGCCGCCGCGACAAGTTTGATCAATATTTTAGAAATAAATATTTTAAAGCTATTTGCTTTCTGGGCATAACCTGCTTCTTGGTGGTAATGCCTTACTTAGTGCAAGGTCAAGTCATAGATTCTCCTAGCCCTGATAAAGTCCCCATTGTTCTGGATGGTCAGGTTTTATTTAGCGTCGGGGGTTATGGTGAATTTTCGGCAGAGGAAAGAGCCACACAAATTAATCAAGCATTAGTTGAAACCATGAAATCCCCTGAAGTGATCACTATTGACCTGGTTAAGGTAGGAGAACAAATTACGATTCAAAATACTAATAATCAACAGCATTTATTAACTGTAACTCCAGCAGATATCCCATCTGGTGCTAATTCTTTTCATCAAGCTGTGCTTTGGAAAAATAATCTGCAAGAGATTATGGATCAGGGGCAACGGGAAAGAACCACGACCTATCAAAGTCGGGTTATTTTAATTACGCTGTTGGTTATTTTTATGGCGATCGCTATTCAATTAGGAATTCAGTTTTTACGAAGTTTAAGCGATCGCTATTTAGCTCATACATCTACTCATAAAAATAAATTAGGTTTCGGACATAAATTAATTATTCAACTGTGTCAGCTAGGTTTGCTGGCGCTTCAACTAGGAGTTTGGATTTATGCCTTTATTTATACAACTAGTTTATTTCCTCAAACTAGAAGTTGGCACTATTGGCTCAATTCACCTTTAATTAATTTTGATAGCAGGTCTTATTCTGCACTGGAGTTATTATTATTATTTAGTTTGACCATTGCTATTTGGTTTGCTGTTAGAACAATTACCAATTTAATAAAATATTATATTTTAAAAAAAACTATTACTAATTCAGCAGTAAGAGATTTAATTACTACTAGTATTCAAGGTGTTTTTACAACTTTAGGTTTAATTATTTTATGGCAAAGCTGGGGGATAGATATTGGTGGATTAGCAATTACTGCTAGTGTTTTAGGGGTAGGAATTGGCTTTGGCTTACAAAATATTGCCAATAACTTTATTAGCGGTTTGATTTTAACCCTAGAAAGACCAATTAAAGTTGGTGATTTAGTTCAAGTAAATGATCTCATTGGTACCGTGAGAAATATTGGCTCCCGAAGTACTGAGATTTTAACCCAAGACCATATCACAATTATTATTCCTAATTCACAGCTCCTCGATAATCAATTGTTAAATTGGAGTCATCGAGATTCCCGATCTCGATTAAGGGTTCCCGTCAGCGTAAGTTATCATTCCGATCTTAGAAGAGTCAGGGCAGCTTTACTATCAGCAGCGAAAAAACATCCTGATATTTTACGTGCTCCTCGTCCACAAATACTGTTTCAAAAGTTTAATCAGAGCGCCCTTGATTTTGAACTGTTAGTTTGGATTAAAGAACCGAAAAAACAATTTCGTATTGCCAGCGATCTAAATTATCTAATCCTGGCAAGTTTACGTCACTATAAAATCGAGATTCCCTTTCCCCAACAAGATGTTAACTTTAATGCTCCTCGGCTAGAAAAATTATTAACCGCCTGGTTTCACTATCAGGGTTTAAATCTAGATTTACTGCCTGAAATAAGAGCTCAAGAAACTAACAGCCATCCCCAGGACAACTATCATAAATTTATCAGTAATAAGGCAGCGTTACTACTCAATACCTTTGAAGGAAAATTAACCGAAATCGATCTTGATCGCCTAGTTAAAGCAATGCGGGGAAAAAACGGACTTAACATAATAGGTCGCCACTACCATTTTAACTATTATCCTGACTGTTTTGTCGGTTCCGAAGCTATTGACTGGCTCGTCAAGCATCAAGATTTTGCTAGGGAAGAAGCGATCGAACTAGGACAAATACTAATTGAACGGGGAATAATTCACCACGTCACTGATGAACATCCATTTGAAGATAGATATTTGTTTTATCAATTTGACCTCGATCAATAAATTAGTGATACAGTGAGGCGCTTAAATTTAATAACTCTGCTTCCTTGTATGAGTAACCGAGACTTATTTGCCCAAGAAGCCCTAGCCCAGATCCCAAAAATCCTGACTCTCACTGGATCGCAATCTCCATAGTCCTAACTACCGTTATTTTAACTGTAGCATAAAGCCTGCTTAATTCTAACCCTAAGCTCTTAAGCGGAATAGCAAATAATTACTTTTAAAATCATGAGTTACCACCTATAAAGTTACTAATTTGAAATGATTAACCATAAAAACTTTTGGTCAATTAGCAAAGTAATTAAAAAATTAGCTAAAAGCTATTTAATATCAAATCAACAACTACAATACTGATACCTTCACATTGTAAAATCTTCATCAAGATTGGATATTGATTTGATATTTAGACCACACATTTGACAGTAAAATTACTTAAATCAAGAATAATAGTTGTATATATTAGATTATCAACAGCTTTTACTTAATCAAAATTTATTTTTACACCCTAATCAATAATTTGCTGACAGACCTACTGATTCATATGATTGATTTATCCAGAAAAATATTAATAAATAATTGGTTGCAAAATAAGCTAATTAATCATGAAAACGGTTTGATTCTCGATGATAGAGACTTTAACTGCTTTCCCTTGATTCAAGACTTTTTAGCAGCAAATGATCACCCTCTAAAGACCACTGCTATTTACTATGAAGCATTTCCCGAAGAAAGTGCCACAGAATTTATTGACCTGCTGCAAGAAGAAATAATGGCTAAATTAGGCTCTACTGAAGTTAATCATCAAAAACCTTTACCAGAAATCCTGATGGAAGCAGGATTAAAAATGGTGATTATTGATCGCTGCTATCTTCATCCCCAAGATACCCTAAATAACTTATTAGAACAGTTGTCTAACTGTAATGTTTGTCTGATTCTCATCGGTTTATATGACCAAATGAAGCTGGCACAAATTATAGACCATCCTACTATCTGCCAATGGGACAGATTTTCCGTTAATAGTCACTGTGAATCTCTCAGCCAAGTTTTCTAAAATTTATTTTGGGTGCTTTTAAGCCAGCATTCAGTTTAATTCTTCATAATTGGCAATAAGAATTAAGCAAAATTTACTATGCAGCGTTTATCTTGGAGTTTAATATTGACATTTATCATTAGCGTCAACGGCTCCCATAGCAGAATCAAAGTGGTAGAGCATCCCTTATTCTCTTCAGCAACATCTCAAAGATGGCAATTAACTACAGGGAGAACGTTTCATCAACTGCTGGAATTTTTACATCATCCAGAAACAGAAAAGTAACCGACATCAATTTAAGACATCAATTTAACAAGAGCGATCGCCAAATAAGATTATTTTATTGATACATTGATGACTAAATTTAGCAGAATAATCACCGTAAAATCTGATATAAGTAAACCCTGAAAAATTTAATTGCTAACGTCTCCTGAAAAGTAGCTGCTGAAAATTATGTTGCAAAGCCTTAGTAAGATCCACAATCCCTTATTCCGAAGTTTAACGGCTGCTAGCACAGCAATGTCAATGGTAACGATCATGGCGGCGTTAGCAATTGGATTTAGCGAACAGCCGAGAAATAAATCAGCTCACCAAAAGGGTGTTTATGCTTCTTTACTAGCGCTATTTGCTGGTGCAGGTATAGGTTTGGCGGTAAGAACTCCACAAAAAGCCAGTCATAAGCCACGCTCTACTAGCAAAACAGCTTCATCAGATTCCTGGCAAGGCTGGCGCGATTTCCAGATTGTTAGAAAAGAGCAAGAAAGCGCCGAAATTACCTCATTTTATTTTCAGCCCGTTGATGGCGGCAAAATCCCTAGTTTTGAACCAGGTAAGTATTTAACGATCAAACTAGACATTCCTGAGCAACCCCGTTCAGTTATTCGGACTTATTCCCTTTCCGATTATCCTTCCTCTAATGATTATTATCGCCTGTCAATCAAGAGGGAAGTCAGCCCCAAAGGATTGGATGTTCCACCTGGGGTAGCATCTAACTTCATGCATGATCACATTGAAGTTGGTTCCATAATTCCCTGCAAACCACCAAGCGGCAAATTTTATCTTAATGTTGCCGATGCTGTACCAGCAGTTCTAATTAGCAATGGAGTGGGCATTACCCCAATGATCGCCATGGCAAAAGCCTGTGCTCGCGAGAATCCTCAGCGTCACGTATGGTTTATTCATGGTGCCCGTAACGGTTCATACCATGCCTGTCGAGAGGAAATGGCTGCCCTTGGACAATCCCATCCCAATCTGCACCTCCACTACTGTTATAGTCGTCCACGACCAGAAGATGAAGGACTATATCATAGTCAAGGATACGCCGATCAGCAGCTCTTAGCCGAAAAAATTATTCCTGAAATCAAATCAATTCATAATGGTTCAGGCAACGCCGAATATTTCCTCTGTGGTTCTCCAGCATTTATGGAATCTATCCGCACTGGGTTAAAAGAACTTAAGGTTCATGAAGAGCAGGTGTTCTTTGAATCCTTTGGTGGCGGTAAAACAAAAGGGAAGTCTGAGGAGAAATCATCCACCCTTGGCGCTTTGGAAAGTGCCGAGGTCAAATTTGCCGATTCTGACCAAACCTTTACTTGGACTCCCGCAGCAGGTAGCCTACTTGAATTTGCTGAGGCGAATGGTATCAATCCCGACTCTAGCTGTCGTCAGGGGGTGTGTCAAACTTGTGCCTGTCAAATTATGGCAGGAGAAGTTGAATACTTAGAATCCCCTGCTAGTGAACCCGATGAGGGCGTGGTACTGCTCTGTATCTCTCAGCCAAAAACTAAACAGCTAGTTTTGGAACTGTAAAATTTAATTAAGTAGGTTGGGGTAAATTAGATTGACTACTGAAGATTGTTAGTGGTTAGTAGCAATAGCTTTTGTAAAACTAAAGATTCAGAAAAATATTTTCCGAGAAAATACTGACAAAAAAAGTCTTATTTAAACAGTTGAGCAATAGAGATTATATTACTTGGCTTTTTAGTCAATGCCGATAGTTAACAGCTAAAGGCTAAAGGGTAAAAATCAATCAATAATGTGCTTTAGTTAACAAATGAAACGACATGAGATGTAATTTTGCTCTTACTTAAATCTTGTCTAAAAATTAATTTTGCAGAGGATATAATTGATTTTTAGATTAGTTAGGAATGACTAAAATGAATCAGAAATTACTGACAATCCTGGGTTGCTCTAGTTCTGTTGCGCTGTCTCTAGTTAATGGTGATGCTGCCAGCGCCAAAGAGTATATCTTTACTGCTCCCGAGCTAGATAGTCAGCTAGTTAAGATTCCCCAAAGCGATACCGATTACCCCTTCATTGACTGTAGCTGTAGCGAGTATGATGCCGAAACTGCGGCTGAACTTGATCGAGAAGGCGATCAAGCGATCGAGCTTTATGGCTGTGACTGTGCTGGTTGCCGCAACCTAGTGCGGAATGTTGATGTCGAGCAATCGCAGTCTTAGTCTGGGTTGAAGAGCATTAGTCAACTCTAATATATATCAGTATTAAGTATACAGCGATCGCCACCAGGAAGGCGCTTGATATAGGCAAAGGCTCCGAATCTAGGAAAATTTGAAGTTCATTTCAGCTTAAATTAATTGCTCTGCTGTCCATAATAAGTTAGGGTGATGGACTAAAGTTGACCTAAAATCTAGAGTCATAATATATTCTTTTAACCCACTGAACACAGTATTTAAAACCCATATGGAAATAGCAGCAATATTTCAGGCGATTGAAGAAACAAAATTACTTGAGAGACTATTATCTCAAGATAAGCTATTTTTTGTTGGGGAGGCAGAACCTCTAAACTATATTAAAGATTTTTGCGGCAGTCTAAAAGCCAACGATAGTAATTATTATTATGATTCAGCAGCACAACTTTCCGAACTGAAAAATATGGCTCCCGAACTGGAGCAATATCAAGCAATTATTGTGGTTTCTCTGGCAGATGAAATTAATCTCTCACTAACCATCAAAACCGAACTGGAATCTCTAGTAAAAATACCGATACTAAGATTATTTACTGATATCTTTATTAATCTCCTGTGTCAGCAACCATTGTTGCAGCCACTAAACCCAGAGATTCAAACACCCTCTACCTCCTACGCAATTCTAACTACGCCCCGTTCAGGCTCTACATATCTCTGTGAATTGCTCTATTCAACCAAGATTGCAGGGCATCCTAAGGAACATCTAAGGCTAGCTGCTCAAGAACTTGCTCGCTACTGCAATTTTAATTATGTGACCCTACTGCAACACTTAATGAGCTACCAGACTAGCTCTAATGGAGTATTTGGAACTAAAATTATTTCTCACTTCTTATTTGAGTTTAAGCAGACAAAGCCTGATTTTCAGCAGGTTTTTAAGTCAATTGATAAATTTATTTTGTTGGTCAGAAGAGATAAACTAGCCCAGGCTGTGTCTCTTGAATTAGCACAAAAAACCGCAGTTTGGCATCTCCACCATAGTCAGAAGCGGGTTAAAGATAGCGATTATCAATCTAAACTAGACAGCATTGAGATAGACCATGCTCTACTTAATGAAGTAGAAAAAAAATATAACTTTATTATCAAGCAGGAAGGGAGGCTCAAGCAGTTATTAGCCAATAATCAAATTGACCCCCTAGTTGTAGTGTATGAAGATATTCTCGAAAATGCCGAACAGCAGATTAAAAATATCCTAGACTTTCTGGCGATCGCTCGACCTGAAGCGGAACAAATGCAGATCAAGTCAGGAATTAAGAGAATGCCCTCTCGTATCTCTCAAGAGATCATGCAACAATATCAACTAAAAAAAGCACCCTCAGCGTAATCAATCCCAATAGTTTAGACCTCTTGCATAAATAATTTAATGAATAAGTCAAATCTATTTTTGACAAGCTATTTAGAGAATTTCAGATAATTGCTGAAACCGCTAAGATTCGTATTCGTGCAAGAGGTCTTTTCACGACTGATAAAGTGCTTAATACAATCTGATCAACTTCTATCACAACTAATAAGGTTTAAAGCTCAGTGAGTTATAGGTTATAGGTTATAGGTTATAGGTTATAGGTTATGGGTTATGGCCCTTCGGGTTCGGGCGCATTCCCTTGCGTCTTACGCCGATGTTATGCCCTTGTGGTACGCGGGGTCGCCCTCAGTTATGGGTTATAGCCTCAGACTTTTGTGCTTTTAGGATTAAACGCCAACAGCACAATATGCCCGACTAAAATCAATAAATCTCTCTCTAACCCAGCTACCTTAGAAGGATCAGCAAGATAGTTGGGTATTTGCACCGTAACTAGCGCACCAGCAATAATAAACAGCAAGACGAGATTTGATGCTTGCCAAAAAAGACCAAATAATAACAGCCCCCCAGCAATTACCTCCGCGATGCCTGTTATAGGTCCCAAAAATCCAGGTAAGCCAAAGCCGACAAATTTTTCTGCCGCTGCTGACCAAAATATGGCTTTGGGAACTCCGTGATAAAGGAAAATTAAGACCAGTAGAATCCTTAACATTAATAAGGAATATGCAGGAAATTTATTTTGAGAAATGGAATTAGTTGTCATAATTAAATTTTGGAAATTAAAGATTAGTAATTAGTTAGCTAAGTAAATCGGCATTAGAAAAAATTGACTGATTATGATTGTTAGTGGTTAGTAGCAATAGCTGTAACCGAATTAATGTTGCTTAATCTAGTTGACTTTATGGTTCACTCCTAAGAAAAGCGCCGTAAGTCATAGGAAAAATAGTTAAGTTCCCGCAACCGAACCAGTTAAAAACTCGCTGCCTAGAGGCTGTTGGGTATTTGCCTCTGGCTCGATGGTGATTAGAACGGAACTAGCGTTAAATAAGGCATCATCATTGGGGATAGTTAGGGTTACCGCTCCCTGGTTATCAGGAATAAAATTGACGCAGCCAGTTTTTTTGCCCTGGGATATTGCCCATAAACGGTATACCTGAGTACCTACTAAGGGCTGGAGATTTTGCAAAGTCAGTACAGCAGTATCCCTTTCAGGAGCAATAAAGAGACTGCCTGATGCAGCTACTAAATCTCGCTCGCTCTTCAAAGCAATCAAAAGATTATTGGGTTGACCCATCAAGGAAATTAGCTCTTGCTGCTGTCGCACACGACCTTCCTGTAATGCTATTTGTTGCCGTAGGGAAAGACTGTGCGCACCAAGCCAGAGAGTGCTCAATGCTGTTACGGCGGTAATGAACCAGTTCCAACGATATTTTGGAGTCTCTGGTACTGGTTTAGCCTGAGCTAGAATTTGACTGCGGAGATCTTTAGTTGGCAGATCTTCTGGTAAACCATAGGACATTAGGCTTAGGGTAGATTCTAACTGAGTAATTTTGGTTCTCAGTTGAGGATTAACTAATAGCTGCTCATTGAGCCAGACTAACTCTGCTTCGTCAAGATCTCCTAAAACATATCCTGCTAAGATTTCATCTAAATTATAAATATGAGGATTGTTGGTCATCTCTAATGAATTAGATTGCGTAAATTTTTTCTGAGCTGCAACAGCCCTCGACGACTATGGGTTTTGACGGTTCCCAAGGGCATATTTAAACGTTCCGCAATTTCCCCCTGACTCAAACTCTCATAGTAGGACAGCTCTAAAACCTGACGTTGATTAGGGGATAAGGAATGCAAAGCGTTTTTAACTAACGCCGCTCGTTCTCTAATGGTTGCGACTTCCATCGGCGTATGAGATTGATGCTGTGATACAGAGTCTTTTAATTTGCCGATATTTTGCCAAAAATTTCCTTGAGAACGCTTGGAACGTAAGCGATCAATGGTTCGCGATCGCGTTAACATCATTAGGTAGGTGTAAAAGGAACCTCGATTCGGATTGAATTTAGCCTTAACTTGCAAGCTTAGAAAAATCTCTTGAGTCAAGTCTTCCGCTTCTTGAGAGTTGCCTACCATCCGATAAACCAGGCGGTAGACTAATAATCCATAGCGATCATACAAAATCCCCAAAGCAGTAATATTTCCAGCACGAAAAGCCGCAAACACCTCTTCATCCGTTTGCTCCTCATGGAGCTTGCCATCAGTCGTTAATGAATTACCAGATTCGCTAGACACTCTTTCTTGAGCTAATTTAATGGGTATTGGGTATCAGGAACAGGGATGTTAAATCCTCGTTGCCAAATTTAGTTTTGGGTTAAATTATCTAGGGAATCTTCAACAGCATTAAGATATCCTTGATTATCAATAGTTTCAGGAGCTAATCTTCCTGCCTCAATGGCACTTTTAACCAATGATTCAGGACTTAATGTTCCTGATTTAAAGGCGGTAGTCAAAGCATGATGACGAGGAACACCAAAGTCCGTGAACCGTCCCTGATAAGAGGCGCTTACTAGATCAGTAGGTGTAATATCTTGCAACTGGTTTAGTGGGTCATCCTGTGCCAAGACGGGTAGAGTGAAGCCCCCCAGAATTGTGAGGCTTAGACCGAATCCCCATAGTTGATGTTTCATAGCTCTAGATTAATGTTTGGATAGTATGCATAAATCTTGATACGTAATTGAAAGCGATTTGGATTCAAATTTTATAAATTTTATTAACTGATGTTACGCAACAATTAATCTGTAAAAATAGGGATTAGGGTAAAGCTAATACAGCCTTTCTCAAATTAGTGAGGTACACCGAAAGAATTACCTACTAACGACTAACCAAAACCAAAGATTAATGCTCCTATCCAAAACTAGCGTTCTTTAAGCGATCGCCGTGGTGATAATCTCTGTCAGTTCTTCTTCTGTCCAGGGCTTATATAAACAAGCATGAAGATTGGCTTCTGTTTTTGCCCGTTCTATGGCGGCTTGATCTGCCTGTCCCGTAAGCATCACCGTCACTAGCTGCGGAAATCGCTGATGAATCTGAATCAAAAATTCATCTCCCTTAATCCCTGGCATCAGCCAATCTGAGACGATCGCTATAATTTTAATCTCATCATCGATTAATTCTTCAATTACATCCCAAGCCTCCGCCGCACTTTCAGCAACTTCATAGACAAAGCGGTTGCCAAATTTACGCTTGAGCTGTTCTTTGAGACTGTCTAAGATCACAACCTCATCATCGACACACAAAATTGCAGATTCTGTCATGGTAAGTAAGTTGGTATAGATAAAATTGAATGATTGAGATTGTTAGTAGTTCGTAGTTAGTAGTTAGTAGTAACCGAATTAATATTTTTTAATCTGGTTTACTTTATCTCGCCCTACCTACTTAGTTTCTAGAAATTTAATTAATGATTTAACGGTAACAAGACGGTAAATCTGGTCTGTCCTGGTTGGCTATCTACCTTAATTGTTCCTTGGTGTTTGTCAATAATTTTTTTACTGATGTGCAGTCCTAAGCCACTACCTTCTCCCGTCGGCTTAGTGGTGAAAAAAGCATCAAAAATCCGCTCTTGTAGTTGCGCTGGAATTCCCGTCCCTGAGTCGGTTACAGTTATTTTAATGGCTTGGTTTTCAACGGCAGTAGCCAGGGTTAAAGTACCCTCAGACTTCATTGCCTGGATGCCATTATGAATCAAGTTCGTCCAAACTTGAATCAGCTCATCAGGAAAACACTGTATTTCAGGCAGTTCTGCATAATCTCGCACCACCTCAATCTTGTGCTTGAGCTGATTGTAATAGATTTCTAGGACGGTTTCGATACCATCATGGATCTGAGAGAGCTGTTTTTCTCCCGTGGCATCAAAGCGGGCATAATTTTTGAGAGCAAAAACCACTTTAGATGCTTTCTCTACAGAAGTTAGAATTGTCCGATTATTAGTGAGTAAGCGAGTCAGGTTGTAGGCTAAATTAAGAATCCAGTCAACCTGATCATGCTGTAGTAAGCTCAGGTAATCCTCAATATTTTCCGTAATGCCAATATCGATTAGTACATCAGCAATATTCCTGGTATTACTAAGCTGCATTTCTTGGAGTTGCTTGGCAATTTGCCGCTTTAGAGGGCGTTTTTCACTGGAGGAGAAGATCGGCTTGGTTGCCATTGCCTGCTCAATCAACCGAAAAAAGGTCGCTTTTGACCCAGAATCCAGTAATTCCGAAAGTTGGGGTAATTCAGCGATCGCCGCTGTTAAGGCTTTATTATTATTCCCCGCAGAGGCTTGAATTGCGCCGAGGGGAGTATTAATTTCATGGGCGATTCCCGCAACTAACTGCCCTAGCGCCGCTAGTTTCTCCTGCTGAATTAGCTGTTGTTGAGCTAACTTTAACTCCTTGAGAGTAATTTCCAAATTTCTCGTTTGCAGCTTCAGTTGACTGACATATTCTCCCTGCTGTAGAGCGATCGCCAATTGTGTGGCAATCTGAGTCATTAGTTCAATTTCTGAGTCCGACCAGTGACGAGTAGAGTCATTTTGGTATGCCCCCAGCAGTCCCCAAAGTTTCTGTTCCTGAAAGACTGGGACTAAAATATAGGCTCGTGCTTGATAAGATTCTAAAGCCTTCACATAGCAGTCGGAAAAGCCCTGGCGATAAATATCATCAACCGCGGCAAACTTTTGTCCCCTAGTATATTTTCCTCCTTCAGTCTCTTGAAGAAACGTATCATGAAATACGTTATCTCCCGCTTCCCCCTGTGACCAATCCCGCAACAGACAGCGGTCTTTAGTTACGTGACCAGCACCCATAACCTCGTAATCATCTTCTGTTACCAGCAGAGAATCCCAGCCCGCACCGACGGATTCTGCCACCACCTGACCACTCCAGTCAGGATTAAACTGATAAACAATCAGGCGATCGCAATCTAAAAAGCGCCGCATTTCTTGAGTAGTTGAGGTTAAAATCTGACCAATATCGATCGAATGCCGAATTTTTTCAATAATACTGGTAAATACTTTAGTTCTGGCTATGGTAAGTACATCCGACGAGTTTTGTGCTTGCTCTGGGGTCTGCCCTTGATGATTCTGCATAATTTAATAGCCCAGCAAATGACATACCCAGTTTGTCTTAGCTAAGGGTTAACGACAAGCTCAATGGATTGTTAGCAAGAATCAATTAGTAGTCAAAAATATGGGTAGTGTTGCAAAAACCTGAAACTAGAGCGCAGTAATATATCTACTGATATTGTGACTTAAATGAATTCCCAATCTCCTTTTAAATAGCAGCATTTTCTACCTTCCATAATACTGTTGGATGATCGAACCATTTCTGGGTATGAAACCATAAATATGATCCGTAAAGGTCAAATCCAAAATGTGGAACGAGGGGACATCTTAAGTCAAATCAAATTTGTTCATTCTCTGTTTGGGATTGCTGTCTAAAATATGAATCATGACAAGTTAATTTAAGAATCTTCTCTTCTTTTATGCTCTTATCTTAGCTTTTCGCAACAATACCATAATAAGAATTTTGGTTAATCGCCTCATTATCCCATGCTGGATTTAGTTAGCCTGACAATGCCTCTTTTCTTTATCTTGACATCTATAGGAGCATCAACGCCACACAACCTGCATAAGTGGAATAAGACCAGAAATACAAATAAATAACAGACAAAAAAGGGTTGGAATGATTATTAACCCCTGCTTGAAACTCTTGAGAAAATAAGATGTTTGATAATCATAACTATTCTCAGCCCACTGCCATAAATACTAGAGAAACTTTACAAGGGACTGGGATGGAATTAAAAACCGAAATCACGAAAGTTCAGGAATATGTGCAAATCGATAACCTAGTCGAGCTTCTGCAATATCGTAGTAAACATCAGCCTGATCAGACTGCTTATGTCTTTTTACAAGATGGAGAAACCGAATCAGGGTGTCTAACTTATCGACAATTAAACCGACAAGCCAGGGCGATCGCAACCCAACTTCAATCTTACCGAGGGGAGCGGGCTTTATTACTATATCCTTCTGGATTAGAATTTATCACAGTTTTTTTTGCTTGTTTGTATGCGGGGATTATAGCTGTTCCCGTTTATCCTCCCAGACACAATCAGAAATTGTCTAGGCTACTGGCGATCGCCAGTGATGCCCAGGCGAAGCTAGCACTGACAACCAGCTCGATCTTGCCTGATGTAGAAAAAAGATGGTCGTTAGAGCCAGGACTAGCACAGTTAAAATTGCTATCTACAGATACTGTTGAAGCTGAATCGACGAAGTTCGTGACTCAAACTATAAATCCAGAGAGTTTGGCGTTTCTACAATATACTTCTGGTTCTACAGGAATACCCAAAGGGGTAATGGTAACTCATGGCAATATCATCCACAACCAGCAGTCGATCCATCAGGCATTTGGACATAGCGAGCAAAGTATTGTTGTTGGTTGGCTGCCTTTATTTCATGATATGGGTTTAATCGGTAATGTTTTACAGCCTTTACATGGGGGATTTCCCAGTATTCTAATGCCACCAGTAGCATTTCTCATGAAGCCGATTCGTTGGTTAAAAGCGATTGATAAATATCGAGCTACTACCAGTGGGGGACCAAATTTTGCTTACGATCTATGTGTCAAAAAAATCAAACCAGAACAACTAACCGATCTTGACTTGAGCAGTTGGGATTTAGCTTTTAATGGAGCGGAACCAATCCGAGCCGAAACTCTAAAACAATTTACCAATAAATTTACTTCCTGTGGTTTTAACTACAATGCCTTTTATCCTTGCTATGGCATGGCAGAAACTACCTTATTTACTACGGGTGGAGATAAAACTCAAAAGCCCGTGATTCGGAGAGTAAAGGCAGCAGATCTAGAGCAAAATTTAGCAGTAGAAACTGATATTTCCCAGTCGGGAAGTCGGAAAATAGCGGGATGTGGTCGTCCTTACGCAGACACAAAAGTAGTTATTGTTAATCCCAATTCCCTAACTCGCTGCGAACCAGGTCAGGTAGGAGAGATTTGGGTTAGGGGTGGCAGTGTAGCTGCGGGGTATTGGAATTGCCCCCAAGCAACACAAGAAACATTCCAAAATTCTTTGAAAGATACTGGTGAAAGTCATTTTTTACGAACAGGTGACTTAGGATTTTTTAGCGAGGGAGAATTATTTGTTACGGGAAGACTTAAGGATCTCATCATCTTGAGAGGTCGCAATTATTATCCCCAAGACATTGAATTAACTGTCGAAAATAGTCATCCTGCTTTAAAAGAGCATTGTAGTGCTGCCTTTGCTGTAGAAATAGAAGGAGAGGAACGCTTGACTATTGCTTGTGAGGTGAAAAGAACTTACCTACGCAAGCTGAACACAGATGAGATAGTTAGATCAATTCAAATTGCCATATCAACAGAACATGAATTAGATGTTTATGGGGTTGTCTTGTTGAAACCAGGAAGTATACCTAAGACTTCTAGTGGAAAAATTCAACGTCATGCCTGTAAATTAGGCTTTCTAGAAGGTAGTTTGAATTCAGTAGGACAGTGGCAAAAAACTATTGAAACCAATCCTGGTACATCCGCCTTCAAAAAGCCCTTAACCGTAGATAATATCCAAAAGTGGCTAACTGACCTAATCGCAAAAGAGTTGGGAGTTGATGCAGATACTATAGAGTCAAAAATTGATTTCGAGCGGTATGGTATGGACTCAATTGTAGCCGTCGGGATCGCTCAAACAATCGGTAGCGTTCTGGGGGTGGATATTTCTCCCCTCGACTTGATGCAAAATGCCAACCCAGAAAAACTAGCAAGTTTTATTGCAGAGCGAGTAGTTCATCAGGAACAAGAAGAAATTATTGCCTTGTTAGAGAAAAAATCTACTAGTAAGGTTTTTAGTAACACGACTGACAACGGTCAATACTTAAGTCTAGCAACAATAGGTCGTTTAATTGGAGGAAGTTCTGGAATTGCAAATCAATCGCCTATTATCGATCCTTTAATGATGGCGAAGAATTTGAGAGTAGCTTTCGAGCCATTGCCCAAAAATTTTCGAGATCGAGCTATCTTGCAGTTTAGAGAAAAATTAGAAATAAAACTTCGAGAAGCTGGCGTTCGAGTTGAACCTTGGCTCGATGCTACAAGAGAGGCTGCTTACACAATAGATATTCCTTTTATTAATCGACAAATAAAATTTAAACCCAGGACGGTAAAGTCAAAGATTAATGCAGTTATTACCCTTGAAAAAAAAGCTTCAATAGTACAAAAAATCAAATATTTCCTCGCTGAAGGATTTTATAGGGCTTACTCCCGCTTGATTCTGGGGAAGAGTAAAATGTCAGCCACACGCATTACTCAGCTACTGGGATGGGCATTGGACCGTACTATGGTTGAAGATCCCACCAACACCCAAACCATTGCACTTACAGATTTTAATGAGAGATTTAACGATCCCAATCTAGGGTATCAAGAAAAAATTCCCCAAGGTGTAAAAATTCTACTAGAGACTCAATCTCAAATTGCGATTGGTGTGGGTAGTGAAAAGATCTCTATTTTAAATATGAATCTTTCAGATTCCGTCTATTCCATAGAACAGATAGATCGATTTGTAACTCACTCCCTTATTCCCAAAATTTACGTGCCAATTCTCCCATTACCGATGAGACGGTTTCAATTAGGGGTATTTGATGTAGAAAAATCTATCTATGCTGAAAAGTTAGTCGAGTTTGGCAAGAGAGTAAAAACAACAGGGTTGCTGCCTCCAGGTTTTAAACTCTCTAGTACTATTGAAAGTAAAGCTCAAAAAGACTTTATTGACTGGATTGTCAATGGCAGAACAGGAGTCTCCTATGGTTTTGTTGCTTATGGGGAAGAACCACAATATCACGGTGACAAAGAAGTGTCTTTTCAAGAATGGGAATGTTTTTCATCGGTAGAAGGGTTCAATTTTCAGGAAGTTCGTCAGAATAATCAGGGAAGATGGTACGTAAGAACAAAATTGGCAACGCAAACAACATTTAAGCAAGTTCCAGATCTATGGCTTGTCAGCGCTAGGTCGGGAGCGGATAAGACAAATCTGAATTCCGCTAGAGATATTTTGAGAGTGGGATTAATTAAAGGTCAACTTATGCTGCAATTGCCTAAAGAAACTGAGCTTACAGCAGATATTAAGCCTTCTTACGACGTTTTCGTGATGGCTGCCATAGTTCTTGGGGCTTCTTTGTATATGCCGAGTCTCATTGAACAGAGAGGGTTACCGATGTTTCACTTTCATGGATATCCCTCAGTCGAGTGGTTCGATCCTGGGGAATACGCTGCTGGGATGAAGAACCCATCGCTACCATGTGGAACTTACGAATCAGGGGTATTAAACTTCTTAGCAATGCATCAACTAACCCTACAACATGGAGACAACATCAAGTTAGCTAGCCTTACCGAACCAGATCACGGTACGAACATAATCGCTGGCAATTTAGAATATTTAGTCACAAGGTTAGAAGCTGGAATCCAACAAGGACAAATTGAATTGGGTGGAAAACATTTTGTTTCTCTTAAGAAAAATCTAACAGAGAATCATTCCATGCAAGACAATGAATAAACAACAAAATACTAAATTTAAAGTGTTGACCATTTCGATTTTAGCAGTCTAGATTTTTGAATTTTAAAGATTAATTATCATCATGAAAAACTTTGTTACTCCTCCTCTAATCGGAAGCGAATTTATTAATCTAATTAAACTTTTTCAGAAAAATAAAATTGACAGAAGTCATATTATTAAAGCTTTGTATGTTGCATCAATAAGTTTATTAGGAGCTCCTTTTAGAGCCTACGACAAAACTAAACTGAGTCCTGAAATTCTCGGTCGAGACATTAAACACCCTCCTATTTTTATTATTGGACATTGGAGAAGTGGTACTACATATCTTCATCATTTAATGAGCCTAGATGATAATTTAGCAGAGATGACGAGCTTTCAGGCTTTTTTTCCAGGAAATTTTTTGAGTTCTGAAAAAGTATGGAAATCTATAGTGACACCACTATGGATTTCTCAAAGACCTATGGACAATGTAGTTTATTCACCAAATGTTCCTGAAGAAGAGGAATACGCATTAGGTAATATCTCTAATTATTCTTTTTATCATGGATTTTTCTTCCCCAAAAATATGCTCGATTATTTTAACAAATACGTATTATTTGAGGATTTAGGTGAGAAAGAAGTATTGAAATATAAAATAAAATATATGGAAATTGTTAAAAAACTTGATTTGTACTATGAGCAAAAACAATTAATTTTCAAAAATCCAACCAATACTGCTAGGATAAAAATTTTATTAGAGCTTTTTCCACAAGCTAAATTTATTCATATTTATAGAAATCCATACATAGTATATGCTTCTATTAAAAATTTCTATAACAAGATATTACCTTCTTTCAGTTTTCATCATATAGATGAGAAAGCAATAGAATTGAATATTTTTATTATTTATCAAAAATTGATGCAGACTTTTTTTGACACAAAAGATCTCATCCCTCCAGGAAATTTGATCGAAATAAGATACGAAGATTTTATTGGTAATGAAGTAGAATTAATGAAAGATGTATACCAAAAATTTGATCTGTCTAATTGTGAGGCTTCAGAAAACAAAATAAAAAAATATCTTGCCTTGAATTCATCTTATCAAAAAAATAAATATTCTTTAGATAAAGCAACCCAAAAAAAGATTTATCAAAACTGGCAATTTACTATTGATACCTGGAACTACACTATTGAATGGACAGTAGACTTGTCGGGAAATAAGAGAAAATAAAGAAAAGAAATTCTATATAACGAGACATAGATGTTAAAGGTTGAGAGTGTCATAAGACAAGATAGACTGTTGAGAGCTTTGACAGGATTAAACAAAAAAGCCTTTGAATCATTACGCTCAACATTCCAACAGCAGTATCAACAATCGTTACAATTAGAATCTAGAAAGCGAGCAGTAGGAGGTGGAAGAAAAGCCCAAATTCAAACAATTGCTGCCAAATTATTCTTCATTCTCTTTTATTTTAAGTGTTATCCTACATTTGATTTAGCAGGATATATTTTCGGCATTTACCGTTCTCAAGCACACTACTGAGTACATAAATTACAGCCTGTTCTAGAAAAGACTTTAGAAACCAAAATGGTTTTGCCCGAAAGAAAAATGAGCAGTGTTGAAGAATTTATCGAGAGGTATCCAACAGTCAAAAAAGTAATGATTGACGGTAGAGAAAGACCAATTGCTAGATCAAAAGATCAGGAACGACAAAAATCAAATTATTCAGGAAAGAAAAAACGCCATACCAGAAAACATATCGCAGCAGTAGATGACAAAAACAAAGTCTTGATTTTAAGTAAAGCCAGAGAGGGAAAAGTACATGACATGTGTGCTCATGACGAAGATGACATTGTTGGTAGCATTCCTGAAGAAATACCAGTTGAAGCTGATTCTGGATTTTTAGGCTTGCAGAAGCAGTATATAGCGTTTTCTAGTCTAATGAAGTGCAATAACAACAATGAGTGAACCAAGCATGAATGTCACTAACAGAAACAGCAGCAAATGCTTGTTCAATGGCTCGGACTAAATCAGGATAAGTCCTTGCCCCAAGAGTTTTAAGAATACTTTTGGGGCAAGGACCAACAGTTCTCAATCGGAGAAAAGTCGGGAGAGTATGGCGGTAAATAAATCAATTTCGCGCCAGCATTTTCAATCAGCTCCCCGACCATATCTCCGAGATGAACTGAGCAATTATCCATGACGACGTAAGCCCCTTTCCATAATTTTGGTACCAGTTTTTGACTGATGAAGGCTTCAAAAGTTACCCCATCAGTTGCGCCTTTTAAACTGTAGTCAGCGATGATACCTTGAAATCCCAGTGCGCCAATCAGTGAAACATTCTGACCCCGTTTACTTGGTTTGGGACTGTAGGCTCGTTTATCCTTGGCAGAGCGAGCCCCAGAACGAGTCATGGCTAAATTCACCCCAGACTCATCTATTATGAAATTCCCCCTCGATCATAAGCATCGACTATCTTCTGACGTAGGTCTATTGAGTATGCTTTAGGCATTGATCTTACTTTTTATCTAAAGCTTACTATAATTGACTTTACTGTGCTTCAATTTGCTTGAAATTGCTATATGGCGTATTTACTAACAACAATAGGTTAGCCTTCTGGTATCAGTTGCCTCAGGGAATGACTACGGGAGAGATTGTCCCTGTACCTGACAATTACAGGCTATCTGAGAAAGGATTCATGATTTTTGGTCAAATCACCCAGCTAGAATTTGGTCAGCAGATATCATTATTACGCCGCTTCGTTAACGATAATGGGAATTAATATTAGTGACAAGATTCCAGCAGTCACGGCATAATTATGAAGCTCGCTATGTCATTTTGAGTGATGTTAAATAGAAAAGTGCAGTAAATATATTTTTTCTATGGCAAAAGGTGATTGTGTCTACGTTTATCGAAATTTTGGGCAATTGTCAGGATTTTACAAACACTACGGCATTGATTGTGGTGATGGGACGATAATTCACTATCGTAAACCCAGTGAAACCATTGAAAGAACTTCTTGGGCAACCTTCAGTCGTGGCAATCCCGTATATGTTGCGGAATACAGTGATGGTTTTAGCTATATTTCTGATGCGGTGGTTGAGCGTGCTGAAAGTAGAATTGGCGAAAAAGAATACAATCTGATTGCCAACAACTGCGAGCACTTTGCCAACTGGTGTAAGACAGGAATGAGCCATAGTCAGCAGGTCAAAAATTATTCTCCGACGGTTGGTAATTTAGACATTTCTAAACTATATGAACCACTGCTACAGGCAATTCGTGGCAAAGACAGTCAGAACACAGCTCAACTAACGGCAGAAGCACTGGCTGATATCAAGTCCGTTTGGAATCAGGTACAGCCCAAATATCAACAGGCGATCGCCGAAGTTCAAACCTGGTCAAAAGTAGCCCAAAAAGCTCTCCAGCAAGAACGAGAAGATTTAGCTAGAGCGGCGATCGCCAAAAAACTAAGCTATGAAAAACAGGCTCGCAAATATGAAGCGGAATTGGGAGAATTAGCCGAGATGACCGAAAATTTAGTCCGAAGTCAGCAATAATTGATTTAATATAGTTCCTGTTTGCTTCTTTTATTTATTTTCTTAATTTATCTCTAATTTTTATCGCGTATGACTTTAGACGAGTAACAAAAACAACTTTATTACTCCTTTCACTGCTTCACTGACAACAGTTTTACTTGAATTATCGCCGATAAATTTTCCTAGCATAATTAATCTATCTTTGAGATTGGAATCATTTTGAGCTTTAATAACCAAGTTCTTAGCGGTTTGTTGTTGAGCGGTTTCTAAGGTTACGGCGTTAGATTGCTGTAGCTGATTTAATAAGTCCTGGATTTCTGCCGCAGCTTGGGTTAAATCTTGTTGTGCAGCTTCGTTAATTACTCCACCTATCTTGGCATTACCTGAGATTGTTCCACCACTCATGTTGCCGATACCAAAATTGCCACTTTGACTGAAAGTATTTTTCGATAACATGGGTTGAGAAATAGCTTCCCGAAGAATGTGCTCCATATTTTCTGGTGGTTCATCAGCGGGAATAATTACAGCATTTGGTCTTGGTCTTGACGTATACTCATTCCAAGCATCCTGATCATGACGGTTTTCTAGGACATACTGCCTCAGTTCTTTCATTGACATTGTTTTAAAATTCGTCATTTATCACATACCTCCAGTTTCCGTCATTAAATATTGTAATTTCTATATTTTCTTGCTCTCCAGAAATTATGTATATTTCCTGTCTTTTTGGATCGTACCTAAACAAATATATTGGGCGATAAAAATTAGACAACCACTGACACGCTATGATAGCTTTGAGCATCTGAATTTTGCTCGGCATTATTAATTTCGCTTCTAGTTTCTGATAACTTTCATCACTTTTATAATCAAAAAAGTTGTTAAGATTTCTTATTACTGGGAGGAAGCAAAGTTTAATTATTCTATTGCAGCTTCAACTTCTGCTTTTACGATATTAAATATGAGGATGTCCAGCTTTACTTTTTTTTAGCTTTCCAAGTACCACCATAACGATAATAGGGGTTATCGCTACTCACAAGGTTCCAGCAGTCACGACAAACCATCACCCAACTTTGATCTGCTTGGTACTGAATACGATAACGGATACCTGCTAAGTTACCACAGCGATCGCATGGTTTGAGCTTCAATTTGGACATACTAGTGTCGCTACGATTCAGTAATAAGCTGGGCTGTGTGAAGTTTTCATATTAAGAAATACTGGCATCAATTACCCATTACTTAATTTATTTAAACCTGGAGATTCTCAGTCTGTTTACCATTTAAGTAAATTAAATTGTTCCATGTCGATGGTGTCGCGGTTACGATAAATAGCTAGCACAATTGCTAACCCCACTGCCGCTTCTGCTGCTGCCACGGTAATTACAAACACCGTAAATACCTGACCTTGAATCTTACTAGGGTCGAGATAATTAGAAAACCCAACTAAATTGAGATTTACGGCATTCAGCATTAACTCAATCGACATTAAGACACGTACTGCATTACGACTAGTAATTAGACCGTAAATCCCGATACAAAATAGAGCCGCTGCCAATAACAAAAAATATTCTAACTGCATAAACTTATTATCTTCTAACTACTAACTACTAATTACTGAATCAGCAACTAATACTCTGTCTATCTTTAACCAATCAATAATTGAATTAAATTTGCTCCTTTTTCTCACCCTAAAACGCTCAACTTAAAATTAATAGAGCATTAGTTTTGCTCTTCATTATCACCGCTTAAAACTGCTAATTCGCGAGGACGTTCAGGCAAAGTTAGGCTAGTAGATACTGTGTCTTCCATAATCAAAGACTCGGGAATCAGATCGCGACGAGCCAAAATAATTGCGCCCACCATCGCCATCAAGAGCAATACTGAAGCTAGCTCAAAGGGTAATAGATAATCACTAAAGAAATGCTCGCCCAATGCCACAATCGTATTTTCAACCACTGCGGGGGAAGTATTGGAGATTGACCAGGGAGTAGCTAAGACCATAGTTCCCAACAAAGCAAACAAGCCAAAGCAAACTACCGCCGTGGCAACTTTGCGAATGAGACGATTGGGAACTTCGCTATAGTCCTCTTTCTTATTAACGAGCATAATAGCAAACAAGATTAAGACATTAACCGCCCCGACGTAAACTAAAATCTGCGCCGCTGCCACAAAATCTGCATTGAGCAATATGTACAGCCCAGAGATACTGACAAATACTCCCGCTAATAAAAAGGCAGAATGCACAATTTTAGGGAGCAACACTACTCCCAAAGCCGTCACAATCATCATGGTTGCTAGGATGCCAAAAGTGACAATCTGCACTCCTTCCGCTAAATTCACTTAACTTTTTCCTCTCTTAAAATAAATTTAATCAATAACAATGAACCAATAAAATTGAAGAATCCAGCTCAATTTGTCTCCTCAAACTGTTCTCTCTCTTTTTATCCCTCAACTTCAGCAGCTTCTTTTTCCTTCGCTGCTGCAATTTCTGCTTCAATTTCCGCCAAAATTTCTTCGGGGCGTCTGCCTGCACGTTGAGAACCATGAGGAAGATCATGGGATTCAACTTCACCTTGGGGCAGATAAGCAAATTCTTTGAGGGGAGTAACCATTGGATCTTGAGTTACCTTGTAGGGTAAACGTCCTAAAGCTACACTGTCATAGTTGAGTTCGTGTCGATCAAAGGAGGCTAACTCGTACTCTTCCGTCATAGATAAACAGTTGGTGGGGCAATATTCCACACAGTTACCGCAAAAGATACAGACTCCAAAATCGATACTGTAGCTGTTGAGCTTTTTCTTCTTGGCTTGCTTATCAAATACCCAGTCAACTACGGGCAAATTAATCGGGCATACCCGAACACAAACCTCACAGGCAATACATTTATCAAATTCATAGTGAATTCTGCCACGATATCTTTCTGATGGAACTAGCTTTTCATAGGGATATTGGACTGTTACGGGACGACGGCGCATGTGATCGAAAGTCACGGACAGCCCTTGCCCAATGTATTTAGCAGCCTGCCAACTTTCTTTAGCGTAGTCTTGTACTTGTTTGAGAACTTTAAACATAATTTTTATCCACTCTAGATCTATATAATTTTGTTGCTGTAACTAAACTTGAGATATTGATATGGTTCTGCCTCAATACTTGATGAACTGAAAGGAACTAGAGGAACCACTAACCACCAAATGCCATAGGGAATGACAATTTTAAGGCAGCAGTAATTAATAAGTTGGCTAAGGAAACTGGTAACATAAATTTCCAGCCTAGATCTAGTAGTTGGTCGATCCGCACCCGAGGCACAGTCCAGCGCAGTAGAATAGCGATGAAAACTAGGAAATAGGCTTTGACCAGGGTCATAATAATGCCCAAGGAAGCTGTAATGATCTGTAGCCAAGAGGTTGTTTCAGGAACCCCAATCCAACCTGCTAAACGATCTAGGGGAATCAAAAATTCCCAACCACCTAAATAAAGAATGGCAAAAATTAGTGCTGAGAGAACCAGGTTAACATAAGAGCCTAGATAAAATAGAGCAAACTTCATCCCAGCATATTCCGTCTGATAACCCGCAACTAATTCTTCTTCTGCTTCTGGTAAATCGAAAGGTAAACGCTCACATTCAGCTAGTGCTGCAATCCAAAATATAATGAATCCGACAGGCTGTCTCCAGATGTTCCAGCCCAGAATGCCATAACCTGACTGCTGCTCAACGATATCAATGGTACTGAGGCTATTGGACATCATAACGATCGCCAGTACTGATAAAGCGAGGGGAATTTCGTAGCTAATAGACTGTGCGGCTGCTCTCAATCCTCCCAACAGAGAATACTTATTATTAGAGGCGTATCCCGCCATCAATAGCCCAATGGGAGCAATACTAGAGAGGGAAATCCAAATAAAAATTCCTGCATTGATGTCGGTAATAACCAAATCTTGACCAAAGGGAACGATTAGATAGGATAAAAAGACAGGAACCACTACTAATACAGGTCCCATGGTAAACAGCCAGGGGTCTGCCTTGGCAGGAATTACATCTTCTTTAAATACCAACTTCAGCCCATCGGCAACGGGCTGTAGAACCCCGAGAGGTCCAGCATACTCGGGTCCTACCCTTTGCTGGGCGGCGGCTGAGATTTTACGCTCTAGCCAGACTACAACTAGTACCCCCACCGTTGCGCCAATAATCATCAATAACATCGGTAATGGCAGCCAGATTGCTTTTGCCAAACCAATGGGTAGCCCAAAATCTTGTAGAGTTTGAACAAAACTTCCTTGTAAGTCGATTCCTGAATTCATATTATTGCTGTGTCTCTAGGGATTAAGCTAATCTCAAATGAAATGGTAAGAGAGTTTTTCGGATCATTTATTACCCCTCATTAGTAAGTATATCGCTGTCCGCTACTATATTTATCCTATTTTAGTAGTAAATACTTAAAAAAAATTAATCATTCGACTATTAAATAACTAATATGAAAACCACCGTCAAGCCCAAATCTTGGTCACAGGCGATCGCAAAACCAGCAGCCGAATTTGATTTAACCCCTCTGTCGATCATTACAGGAGCGATTCCCCCTGATGTTCGAGGTTCTCTCTATCGCAATGGTCCCGCTCGACTTTCTTGGGGTAAGCAGCGGGTGGGACACTGGTTTGATGGTGACGGGGCGATTTTAGGGGTTCACTTTACTGAGGAGGGGGCAAGTGGCGTCTATCGCTATGTGGAAACCAAAGGTTATCTGGCGGAACAGGCGGCAGCCGAGTTTATTTATCCTAACTATGGCATGACTGCTCCTGGGTTATTTTGGAATAACTGGCTTAAACCAGTCAAAAATGTGGCTAATACTTCAGTTTTAGCTCTGAATGACCGTCTATTGGCTCTTTGGGAAGGTGGTCTGCCCCATGCCCTAGATTTAAATACCTTAGAAACTATTGGTACTGATCATTTAGGAACACTGGGGGATAAGCAACCTTTTTCAGCACATCCTAAGATAGATTCGGTATCGGGCAAGATTTTTAATTATGGAATTGCTCCAGGGGCAAATGCGATCCTAAATCTCTATCGCTGTGATGCTATGGGTAAGCTAGAACATCATCAAACCCATCAGCTTTCAGGGATACCTCTAATTCATGATTTTTGTTTGGCGGGGCAGTATTTACTATTTTTAGTATCCCCTGTGCGGGCAAATCTAGCTCAAGTCGCTTTGGGTATCAAACCTTACGGTGATTCTCTAGAATGGAAGCCTGAATTAGGCACGGAGATTTTAATCTTTGAGGCGGATAATCTGTCTTTGGTTAGCAAGGGCACAGCAGATTCCTGGTTTCAATGGCATTTTGCCAATGGTTACGTCAATCATGAGGGTAATATTGTCACTGAATTTACCCGTTATGAAGATTTAGCAACTAATCAGTATCTCAAAGAAGTTGCCTCTGGCTACACGAAAACTTTTGCCCCTAGTAGCTTATGGTCTTTAGTAATTGAACCAGAAACAGCCCAGGTAATCAGTAATCGGCAGATATCTGACGTTTGTGATGAATTTCCCCTGGTTTCTCCCGCTAAAGTTGGACAGGAGTGGCGTTACACCTATCTCAACGTTCATTCCCCAGGATTAACCGCTCCTGGTGAGGAACTATTTAATGCGATCGCCCGTTTTGATCGCGTAACTGGCAAGATGGCGATCGCCGATTTGGGAGAAAATGTCTATCCTTCAGAACCTATTTTAGTTCCTAATAAAGATGATCTTGAACAGGGTTGGTTATTGACGGTAGTTTATGACGGCAATACCGACAGTAGCGAAGTCAGAATTTACCATAGTGAGCATTTAGCAGAAGCCCCCGTGTGTCGCATCGCCCTCCCTTCAGTAATTCCGCCTGGATTTCATGGTACTTGGAATGATGCTAAATAGGTAAGTAATATAGGAACTGGAACAGTATTGGTGAACAATTTCCTTTTACAACATTCATTACATTCTAAAACATCAACGTAACATTCATTGCTTTGATGTTTATAATTAAGGGTGAAGAGGTATAAAAATATGCCAAAGTATGGACACAACAATCAAGCAGATAATTACCGTCTCAAAAGAGAAAGAACAATCTAGCAGATTATTACTGGCTACGGTACAAAATTTTATAGAAACCTCTTCTCTGGAACAGCTAGAGGATCTGGCTGCTTGGATTCAGCCTCAAACAAGCTCGTCCTCAGATGTAATATTGGCGAAAAAGATTGCGGGGGATTACTATAGTCCTTCCCCCGAACCTGTAGCGGCGATCGCCAATCATCAAGCTTTAATGCAGCGTAGACAGGCCCTACTAGCTGATTGTTGGGGAGTAGAAAAAGTAAGAGAGTTTTTAGGATTTTCTCATCGTTCTTCCGTCGGTTACAGAAGAAAAAATTATTCTTTGCTGGGGCTAAAAGACGGTGGTAGTTATTATTATCCCCAATGGCAGTTTGATCTGGAAGGAGAAAATCGAGTAGTTACTGGCTTACCAAAAGTTCTAAAAGCTTTAGAGGTAGACGATTTTGTCAAAGCATACTGGCTAGTTTCTCCTCATTTAGGGATGGGAGGCGTAACTCCCCTACAAATGCTCAAAGCAGGAAAACCAGAAATGGTTCTCATAGAAGCTAGAGCAGTTGAGTAATAAACTTTTTGCAGAAATTCAGTAATAAGTAACGCCAGTTTTGGATAAGAACATTAATCTGTTGGGCTAGCTATTAGCCCTTCGGGTTCGCCATTAGCCATTAGCTTTTCAAGAATTTATTTAGCCATAAATTGAGCAGCTTTCATCGGATTAAGAGTTTTCCCAACCGCTTACAGACAAGGAATTAAGCTTATCCAAAATTCACGTTAAGTAAATTGGTACTCATATACAGTCTTTTAATGGTCGAGCATCATCTTCCGCCACCAGTTAACCATGTTAGCCCTCGTATCTACACTTTAAAAGTAGGTCAAGAGCTAGTTCGAGTTTACGATCCCACAACCAAATACAGAACAAAAGCACTCGATTTTCGCTACAGCAAGCCCATACATCGTTTTGATCATCAACCATTGGAGGTAAAAGAAGAATACGTCAGGGGCATTTGGTATGGGGCATTTACTCTCTCCTGCTGCCTAACGGAGATATTTGGTGATTCTCGGACAATTACTGTTAAAGAAAAAGAAGTTGCTCTAATAACTTTAACTCAGCCTCTTACTTTACTTGACTTAAGAGGTTCTGCTGCCATGCAAGCGGGAACGGTGGCTTCAATAAGTGGCACAGCAGAAAGAGGCATTTCTCAAGCTTGGGGTAGATACTTTTACGAACATCCTCAGCTATACAAAGAAGTTGCAGGGCTAATTTATCATACTGCTCACAATGGAGAAGAAGCGATCGCTCTCTATGAAAGAGCAAAATCAAATCTGACTTCCAGCAAGGTAGAAATAATGAAGCTGGCTCATCCTCAGCTACAGGGAGCAATCCTGAAGATCGCTTTAGATAACGGCATGGTGGTTAGTCCTTACCAAGTTTGGCAAGAAAAGCAGAGGTAACTTTCTTTCTCTTATATAAAAGAACAAAATTAAAACTAATTTATGTAAAGTAAATTATTGATAAATTTTAAGTGAATTTGCTGTTGGCAATTAAATTCGAGTTTAGTTAAAAAGAAGCCGTGTTTTTAGAAATATCTCTTCTAAATACATAGTTATCCTATATTTTGAATTGTTCTATGACTAGAGTGAATATATCAAGTATGACATGGAACCAGTTTATTGCTGGAGTCCCACAATTGTGTATAGATGTAGAAAATTATCGCAATGAATTAAAGACGAAATTAGGAACAAACGCAAATCAAGATGTTCGCTACATAATGTTAGGAGCAATGAAGAAAGATTATGTTTCTGCGCTCTGGATAATTGCTGGTGTGACAATGATTTCACAAGATGAAGTGCGAATTAATGAATTTGCAACAATTGTTGATCAAGAAGTGGATAAAGAAAGGATTGAACTAGTTTTTACTGATTATCTAAGAATGTCTGTCATCACAAGGGTGTACTTCCTGTTAGATCATTATTTAGCCTCACTATCCAAACATCTCACTGGGAACGATAATAATACAGTTTACAAAAATGCATCAGCAGTTCAGAAGCAGCAGAGCTTACCAGCATCTGATATAGATGTGTTCTCGGCAATGGGATATACTCGAAACTCTTTTCACAATAATGGAATACATCGGGTAAGAGGCAAGCAAGCGCAAACCTCAAGCTTCAACATTAGTGGAAGACCTTATAATTTCAAACATGGCAATGAGGTAGCATTATCTTGAACTGATATTGCAACACTTATCCATACTGCAATTGAAACATCTATACGTTGGGGTAAAAGTATCTCAAATACTACTTTAGTGCCTGAAAAATAAAGTTTTTAACACTTTAAAAATAGGCTCTAAGAAAGTTTTTATTTTCAATTTAGATGATGGCATAGTTGTCAATTCTTAGGAAAGTTTATCAAGAAGAATTCCAAGTCTTGGTTAAATTTTGCTTTGTTCTATATACTTAGCTTTGGTTTTATATATCTTTACAGCATCACCATTACACATTTAGTCATAGATATAAAATATAGAAGTAGTAGCTCAATAATTAACTTTAAAATCGTTGCATCATCCATCAGCTATTAAACGTCAGCTTACTCTAATTCAGCTAGCGGATTCGTTTTTCCCCTCAGGAGGCTATACACTCTCTCATGGTTTAGAATCTCTAATCCAACACAATAAGATCCATAACCCAGAAAGCATTAGCTCCTTTTTGCAGATCCTATTACAGCAAAAAATAGCAACCTGCGATTTAGTAGCGTTAATTTATGCTTTTAATGCTAGTGCAGCGGATAACATCGGACAGATTCAATACATAGCAGCGCGGCTACATGCTCAAACCTTAATTGCCACCAGCCGTAAAACTCAACTGCAAAGCGGAAGAGCTTTATTAATGGTGGCGCAGTCTACCTGGCAACACCCACAGTTAGAAATTCTTGATCGCCAACGAGCTTTGAATCAATTTTACTCCCTGCATCCTGTGGTGTTTGGCGTAGTGGGTAACATAGCAGGATTAACTGAGACTGAAACGGCGATCGCATTCTTGCATGGCTTTGTCACGGGGGTTCTAGGTGCAGCAATTCGTCTGGGAAAATTGGGGCATATTCAAGCACAACAGCTTCTACTAGCATTAGCAGCAGATATCGAGCAAGCTTCTGATGCTGCATCCGCTATGGAACTAGAGGACATGTGGTCTTGCACTCCCACCATTGACATTGCCCAAATGCGCCACAATAAATTAGATAGCAAACTATTTGCTAATTAATGCCAGTTTGGGACATGAAAAAAGCTAATGGCTAATGGCTAATGGCTTTTTGAAAACCGAAATGTATCTAACTAAATCGAGGATTGCCATATTAAAAAGGTCGCAGTTCAATATTAAAGGTAACTCCATCTTCTTGTATATTAGACCTCTTGCACGAATACGAATCTTAGCGGTTTCAGCAATTATCTGAAATTCTCTAAATAGCTTGTCAAAAATAGATTTGACTTATTCATTAAATTATTTATGCAAGAGGTCTATTGTCCTGACCAAAATCTTGCTCAATCAAGGGAATTCCCCAATCAACTCTGGCACGAAAGCGATCGCTAACGAGCAATCTCAACCCTAAACCGACGGAAATTAAAGTAGATTCATCAAGTTCTAGCTCGCTTTCATTCCCCACAGTACCAAAATCAATAAAGGGCGTTAATTGTAAAGTGGACTTGAGACGTTCTATTTCTAAGATATCAGCCTGGAGTTCCGCAGAGGCAAAAAAGCCATTGTCTGCCTGTAATGAACTCTGGGGATATCCTCGCAAAATAAAGGTTGATTCTTCTCTGCCAACGGTAAACAGCTTTCTGGGAGATTGTTCAAAAAATACTAAAGGGCGATCGCTCAACTGGAATAATGATTTAAAGGAAAAGGCGAGATTTTCAGTTAATAGTTGTCTCGGAGTCGATTGGCATCAATAACTTTAACCTGCTCAATTTTACCTTCAGTTATAGTCAAGATTAGGGTGCCGTTAGACTCTAATTGAGGAGCGGTAAAGATGCCCGAAGTTACATAGCCGCGATCGCGATATGCTTGATTAATCTGGCGAATTATCTGCCGTAAATCTTTTTTCGAGCGTACTTGTTGCGGCTCTTGACTAATCGCTAATTCTGTTTCAGATAAAATCTCATTACCGACAATAGTGATTTCCTTAACCTGGATACTTTGAGGCAGCTGATCTAGATTAAGCTCTTGGGGATTAGGAGGATAAGTCGTAGGTTCGACTTCTAGTCGAGTCGATTCTGGAGGCAAAAAAATTGCTTCATCAAGATCTAAGAATTTTTGCCTAATAGTTTGGGAAGTTTGAGCGAGACTAGCATGAGATAATAATAAAGTTTGCAATACTGCTATAAATAAACCTAGCTGAATTCTCTGACTAGTAATTAACATAACCAAGGACTTACTAATAGGGTGCTATCCTAACCGAGGTTGATTATTAAGCAAATCAGAGAAACTACATAAATCATGAATCAACTATTGTGCCCCTGTGGCAGTAAAAAGCAAGCTAAATACTGTTGTGAGATGTATTTATCTGGTAAGAAACAGCCAGAGACAGCAGAAAAACTCATGCGATCGCGCTATACTGCTCTTTATCGAGGTAACATTGAATATCTAATTAATACTCTACATCCTGAGCAAAGAAAGCCCGAAGATCGCGCAGAATTAGCTAAGAATATTGCCCAAACAAAATGGCTAGGACTAACCATTATTAGTACTCAAAAAGGTAAAAGAAATGACTCTAAAGGAATTGTGGAGTTTGAAGCAATCTATCAGCTAAACCAACCAGGTCAACTCCATGAACGTTCTCGTTTTATTAAAACTAATGGACAATGGTTTTACGTTGATGGCGATATCTTACCAGGCACAGTACCCCCAGCTAAAGCACCCTGCTGGTGTCGTAGTGGTAAAAAATATCATAAGTGCCATGGTATAGCCGTACAAATTTAAGTGAGGACAACTTTTGTGTGTCTGCTCGTAAGTAATAAGTAATAAGTGACCTAATCTATACGCATATTGGGATATTTATTAATTTAATGGTGATTTAAACCCCGAAAAAAACAGAATGATCAATGTTAAATGGTCAAACTCGCGCGTTCCCAAGGCAGCGCGTTGCGCGGGTTCCCCGCGTTATAGCGACTGCCGCTTGCGCCTGTCCTAAAGGATATATTATGCCCTTGTCCTAAAGGATATATTATGC
>JBCBIE010000050.1:41744-42148 GCA_038524995.1 Cyanobacteria bacterium J06621_8 | reverse complement strand
ATCAAGTACTGAGAGGTTGGTGAGTTGTCCGATTTCTGCTGGCAGACTGCTTAGATCATTACCTTCGAGATAAAGTTTTGAGAGGTTGGTGAGTTGGACTATTTCTGCTGGCAGACTGCTCAGACTATTATATTGAAGAAAAAGTACTGAGAGATTGGTGAGTTGGACTATTTCTGCTGGCAGACTGCTCAGACTATTACTATCGAGATCAAGACGTGAGAGGTTGGTGAGTTGGACTATTTCTGCTGGCAGACTGCTCAGACTATTATTATCGAGATAAAGTTTTGAGAGGTTGGTGAGTTGGACTATTTCTGCTGGCAGACTGCTCAGACTATTACTGTTGAGAAAAAGTACTGAGAGATTGGTGAGTTGTCCGATTTCTGCTGGCAGACTGTTCAGGCTAT
>JBCBIE010000050.1:0-41644 GCA_038524995.1 Cyanobacteria bacterium J06621_8 | reverse complement strand
TACCATCGAGATAAAGTTCTGAGAGGTTGGTGAGTTGTCCGATTTCTGCTGGCAGACTGCTCAGACTATTACCATCGAGATAAAGTTCTGAGAGGTTGGTGAGTTGTCCGATTTCTGCTGGCAGGTTCGCTAATTTATTGGCAATCCATTGACCGTCTCCCTTCTCAAATTTACCCAAAACAAGCTTGGTTAAATTCTTCAATTTACCGATCGCTGCTGGCAATTCAGTCAATTCCATACCAGACAGATTGAGTTCTGTTGCTCCTTCCTGATATGCTTGCTCAATTTTTGCTAATGCCTTCCTATAGGGAGTATCTTTTACCCCAGATTCCTCATCAGTTTCTACCGAATTATCAGAATTAACCGCATACCACCCTTCCACAATCTCTTCTGGTGGCAGTTCCAACACCCCACAAATTAAACTAACCGCATCTTCGCCTATCTTGTACTGACCATTACCCCACTGCGGGTTAAACAACCGCTTTACCTGATCCAAAGTGACATGGGCAGCATCTTTAATTTGCGCGTAGGTATATTTTTTAAGGCGTTTGGCTTCTTTGAGTTTTTTCACGCCCTCTGTTGTAGCAAGATAACCACCTCGTCTTTTTTCCACACCCATACTTACTCGACTCTCTACTCGATTTCTGGCAAGTTTTTACTACTTTAGCGAATAGGGGGCGAATAAGTACGAGATATTGCAATTTAGCAAAGTAGTTACCCAGCAAAATAACCCTATTTTATTGTCTGTAGAGGCAGTAAATACTTGTTTCCTCAGAATAGCTAGTAATTCGCTGAGATGTTCTTGAGCTTGGGCTTGATTCAAACCAGGTAAACCAATAATAAAGTCTCCATGATCCCAGTAGGCGAGGATTTCAGTTTGATTCAGAGCAGCCTTAAAGGTTTTACCCCATTTAGTTAAAATGCGATCGCCTATTTAAAGTTATTGCTAGTGGCTCAGTTTTTTGTAGTTGTTCTACTTCCGCAATTTGAGCAGCATAAAGCTTCACTAATTTATGTAAATTGAGCTAAAAATACAAGGTATTGCCAAAAAAAATATCTCGTATTGAACTATTTTTTATTTGCTTCGGGAACATTATAAGTAAGTATTTTTTTTCTAAAAATTAGAATATTTTTAAGATTCATAAATATGAGCAAATGGCAACAAAAGAAGCAAACTATTACATCATTTGATAGTCAAGTAATATCTGCATTTTCATTTTTAGCTTTTTTTCCTGTTACTATTCTTTCTTTATTGGGGAATCAACTATACAGTCTTTTAGTGATCTTAGTTTTGGGTGGAATAGCAGCTAAAATTTTAATTCAGCATCGTAAAAAACATAAGTGGCATTGGCAAGTACCCCAAGGAAAAAAATTATTAGCGAGTATTGGCTTAACTCTAATAAGTTTTTTAATGGTGGCTAATATAATAGTGAATCTCTATCATGGATCTAATCGTGATAATGGTAGAACAGAATTTAACTGGCAGCCAGAAAATCGCTTTAATCCAATAGAAGTTTTCAGAGAAGCAATTGATATCTTACCAAGATTAATTGAAAATCCAGAGCAGAATATTTATTTTGGAATATTTGTATTTGTCTCGGCAATAGCCTTAATTCAAATACTGTATGCTTGGAAAATACTATACTTAAACGAACAAGAATTTTTCCAACATTGCGAATGCTCTAATCCTCCAAAATCTATATCTTTTCGTCCCAATAATCAAGGACAACCTAAAGGGATATCTAATTTTTTCTGTTATCGTCCTTTTATCTTAAAAAAAGAAGCTAATAGTGTTGTCATACAATTTAGCAAAGTAACAGCTTATGATATTAAGGCAAATTTCATGTTGCTGGCATTTCTTGCCGTTTTTTGTCTTGCTGCTTTTTATGGTTGTTTGGCTACTATTTTCATGACTCTTCCAAGCGTCATGAACGACATTACAAATGATCCTAAAATACCAAAAGATATAGCTTCTCCACTACTTTTATTCTTTATATTTGGTTTTCCTGGCTTAATTCAAGGTGGTATTGCGTATTTTCTCTGGCAAAAGTATTTAAGATATGTCTTTACTACAGTAATAATTAGATTTAGCGAAAATGAGTTAATTGTTATGGAAAAAGCTTTTGGTATGCGATCGCAAATTGCTAATCTATCTCCATCGGCATTACTTCCTCTAAAAGAGAAAAGGGAAAATACTGAAGTTCCTGATGTGAGGAATACCTCTTTAAAAATGCGCTATCGACGCAAAAATATCGCACTAGCAGGACATCTCTTACCTCAAGCAATGGACTTAGTTCAAGATACATATGATCGCTATCGTCACGATCCTTTTAATACTTTTTATGACCAAACTAAAGAAGCTTATATGGAGCAGTCTTAATGATATAGCAGAGATCGATACTTTGCCTTGTTTACCTCAACTATTGACAATAAACCCCGCTATCATACGGTAGTTAAGATTAAAGCGATCGCCAAAAAAGACTGGTCAAAAATCATTCAAAAACTTTGCCGTCATGAATTACGAGGCTTTGAACCCAGAGCGATGGTAAAAATCTGGATAAATTTTCTCTTTCTGGAACACTGACCTGATCGGTGCGTCTAGTTTCTGGACAAGGTTAATTTTACAGAGACTATTTTCACACTATGAATATGCAAATTTTTTCCAATCGCAGTCAAAAGTTCTTCTTGGCTACTTTGGCAGTTTCCAGCATTGCTTTGGGGGTATCTCCCGTTAAAGCAGACGATGCCCTAATTCAGGAATCCGTTCAAGAATCAATTGTTACTGGCAGCGATAATATTTCGATCCAGAATTCTCAACAAAGCAACCAGCAATATTCCATCTATCGCGATCGCCGTAACTCTGGGCGTTATGGTGCTGATAACTATCAAGATCAAAGCAGTACAGGAATTGTACAGCGCAGCAATCAGTATTGTGATCAGGTAGGAGAATACAATAGCTGTATCCAGGATACCCAGCAGTCTAATACCAGCTTTAACCGTCGAGAGCGTCGCAGTCGCTATTAGAGAACCTACACCCCAGCTATAGGCATATAGCTTTTAGGACAGTGCTCATTGAGTACTGTTCCACATTTTGCAATTAAAAAATATACCATCATGAAATCTAATCAACTAATAGGTGCAATAGCCATCGGTATTATTCTGCCTAGTATTGCGATCGCATCTGTCCCAGCAATAGCAGGGGAGATTCGAGTTAAAACCGCCAATGTGGAGGCTGTTAGTCGTCGCAACGGTAGTATTTACGTTAACACTGGAGGAAATACGGTGAGCCTAAACCGTCGTCGTGCCTATAGATCCTGGAGTCCTTGGCAGAACTGGAATTTTCCCTGGCAAAGACATCGTGCGTCAGGGTGTCGTCATGGTTCCTATCAATCGACACGACAAACTACTCGATCAAGCAGTGGCACCATCTATAGCAGTAGTTCTACTCAGATCTGCAATTAAGCTGAGGTAACATCAATATGAAACTTGCAGTATTGATCATGAGATTACTATCAATCTCTAGCCTTTTGAATAGCAGTTTGCTCCTATCTCCAGCTATGGCGCAGTGCATTCAGGCAGATATCTCAGTGCAGTACAATATCAGCGGTTCCCGTGAGCCGACTGAGCGTAACAACGATGTGGTTCTAGAAAGCAAAGGTTCTTGTCAGGGCAACGTTAGCGTCACCACTGGGGTACAGGGCAACATCGGCGGTAATCGTCGAGTTCGGCAAACTAGAACGGTACGCCACCGTTTTGAGAATCCCTCTAACGGAACTGATCAGCCCGACAACACGATTCAGATTCAGGTTAATCCTGCGATCGATGTTTACAATGCGGCTGATAATCTTCAATGAAGGTTTGATGTTTAATTAACTTGAGGTAATTAGGCTGACATAGCACCTTAATTCGCTCTATAGACTTTTGGTGTTATGCCAGTAGCCTTTCGGAACTGCTTACTTAAATGGCTGTGACTGCTAAAACCACAGTCTAAAGCAATGTCGGTAATTGAGCGGTCTGTTTGTTTTAATAACTGCTTGGCTTTTTCTACTCGTTGCTGGCTCAAATATTGATGGGGCGTAATGCCCATTGATTGCTTAAAGAGACGACTGAAGTGAAACGAGCTCATGTTTAATATTTGAGCCAAGTCTGCTAATTTAATATTGCGCTCTAAATAAGTATCGATATAATCCAGAACTTTACCTAGCTGTTGGGGGGGTAAGCCTCCTGAGTAGCTGGGTATTTGAGGTTTAGTAGCAGTATGGTGTCTGAGTAGATTTACTGCTAAAACGTTCGTTAAAGAATCGAGATAAAGCTCATTATTAAACTGTTCTTGTTGCCATTCAGCAAATAACATCATGGATATTGCTTCAAGTTGAGAATGACGGATCTGAAATTCAGGCAGCAGTTCTAAACTCTCTGGGTCTTTATTTAAAGTTTCTCTGGCAATATTTTGGATGTATTCTGTAGTAAGTTGAATCTGCAAACAATTTTCTGACCCCTGCCAACGAACAAATAAAGGGGTATTCGCTGGGGTAATTAAAATCTCTCCCTGTTGATATAAACCCTGATGAGTTTTGCCATCCTGAATCTGCACGTATTCAATCGGACGAGGGGCAAGGGAGATAAAAAGCGTGTGTTCCTGTTTATAAAAACAGTTAGCTTCTCCAGCAGGATTTTGCAGGTGTTCGATTCGGATATTTCCCTGGGGTTTTTCCTGGCTAATAAGTTGAGATGAGCCAGAGGTATTAATTTGCTGATTGCCAGGGTTATTCACAGCTTAAGTTTTTATCTTTCCAATTTGATTATAGGCGTTGGTGAATGCGTAATTTTTAATAGCTATGAGCCTTTTGGCAGCGATCGCCATAAATACATCCAAATACATTCTAAATCTATAATTTAACCTCACTGCTGACGGTTTCTTCCGACCAGGCTTTATTACAGACCACAAAAAGTTCTACTCCATACTCATCCGACTGAACTGCCAGGGGTAGAGAGCGAAATTTAGAACGGGCAAACAGTTTTTCCAAATCCTCAGCGGTGCGATAGATTGAGTGCCATTCGAGAAGATGCTCCATTAAGATGCGATCAGGATTAGCGGCGTGAAAATTACCGATAATAGCGATGCCGTTGGGCAGAAGATGATGATAAATCCAGTCCAGAATACGGATTAATTCGCGATCGCTTAAATAGTTTGCCATTCCCAGACTGTAGATGATTTTTTGGGGAGGAATCTCAACTTGGCTATAGCCCTCGGCAAACAAAAAGAGATTCTCTTGAATAAACGTCAGGCGATCGCGGAAACCGAGGCGATGAGAAGTATTAGCAGCAGAAGATAGATCCCGATGGTTAATATCGATGCAGGTTACGTGGACGTTGGGAGGAGAAGTTTGGAAATAGAGATCCAGAATTTCCCCTGCGGCACCGCTGGCAATGCTGGTTACGGGCATGGGCGCAGACTCTGACCAATTTTCTGCTAGCTGCTTAATGGTTTCTGTAATGATGCCGCCGCGATTTTTAAGAGCCAGACAGGTTGGCAAGTCGCGAATCCAACGGTCAAGATAGATGCCGAGATGTCCATCTCCTTCAGGCTCGTTTTGCGAAAGCAGTTCGGTAATGTAAGAATCGTTGGTGCAGTCTCCTGGGCGACGAAACGCCCGATCAAAGAAGCTACTCAGCATAAAAAAGGGAAAAGTCTCGCGAAAGATATAGGTGCCAATGGCTTGATTAATTTGGGGTTCTTGAATAATTTGCTCCCTCAAGGAGTTAATCAGCATATTGCAGGCGTTGTTGATTTTCTCCTGTGCTTCTTGCTCACTAAGTTCTCGATTTCGGAGAGACTGCTCAATGCTGGCGAGATTACGCTTAAATAGCTCTGTTTCCCCAATCAGTTCTGGAGGTATCTTATCCTGTCCCGTCTGTCCTGTCCGCCTCTCATTATACTCAGGGGCAACCCCTACCCTGCGCCTGAGATGAGCTACCAGGGAGTCGGTTTGAGATAAGCGATGGGATAGATTATGAGCCAAAGATTGATAAAAACGACCTGATAAGCCAGGGCTGTCAGTAAGAAGAGAGTTTAGTTCCTGCCGATGAAGCACCGCAACTTCCACCTCCCCTTGAGCAATAATGCTGCTGCGGCTGGGAATCCCTGCCAAAAAAGATACTTCGCCAAAAACCGACCCAGGCTGCAAAAAGGCGATCGCCACATCTCTACCAATTGCCGCACTTTCAATTCTCACCATCCCCTGACGCAGCAGATAGAGGGCATCAGATAAACGACCCTCCTGAAGAATTACTTCGTGCTGCTGGTAGGTGGCAACTTGGGCTTTGTCCCACAACAGATGGTAATCTTCAGTGGTTAGATATTTGAGTTTACTGTCCATTAGCTTGGGTTCTCCATGCTGCACCCCAGATAATAGTTCCCAAATTCATCCTGCTAGCGATCGTTAATTCAAAATGGACTTAAACTTATCTAGATGGGGACGCTCTGCCTGGTGAGCAAATAAATTTTTCAACGCTGCCTGTCTGCTTTGGGGAGACTCGGCGGTTAAATTCCAGAGACTTTCATAGAAGAAAAAAGATACCCCAGCAAATTGACGCTCGCGGGCTAGCTCAACCTGGCGTTCAATTTTATCCCAGAGAACGGGACGACCTTTCAGCCCAGAGAGAATACCGATACCAACAGGAATGTGGCTTTTTGCCGCTAACATTTCAGGCTGTTCTAATTCTCTAATAAAGCTGTCGTTGCTGTCACGATACACCTGAACTACTAATTCTTCAATCAAGCCCAGGCGCTCCCAGCGATACCAGTCTAGTAAGAATGAGTTGAGGGAAAAATTTTGGGGGTTAGGGGACACGGAAACGATCGCCTGGGAATTATGCTGCTTAACCTGATGAAAGAGAGTTTCGACAAAGGCGGTAATTTTATCCGCCCGCCAGCGCACCCATTCGGGGTCTTGAGCATCTTCTGGGGGGAGCTGCCCCTGATGTTCCTGTTGATAAAGCTCGACGGTAAAATCATCGTAGCCAAATTCAGCAGGATAACCAAAATGATCGTCAAGCTGAATTCCGTCCACGTCGTAGTTACTGACAATTTCCACGATCAGGTCGGTCATAAACTCCTGAACATCAGGACGGAGAGGATTGAGCCACACCCGTTGATGTACTTTGCCTTCCCACCAGATAGTGCTACCGTCGGGACGTTGGGTGAGCCATTGGGGATGGCGCTGGGCTAATTCTGAATCAGCGGGTGCCATAAAGCCAAACTCAAACCAGGGAATTACGCTCATGTCCTTGCGGTGTCCCTGATCAATAATTTCGGCGAGAACGTCGCGGTTTTGCAGTCCTGGGGTAGGGTCGAGAGCTAATCCTGTAAAGTCTTGGGCGACTTTTGATGGGTAAAGGGTATAGCCCCAATTCCAGACCGTGGGGTAGAGGGTGTTAAAGTTAGATTCTGCCAGAGTTGCGATCGCCGCAGTAGTCTTATCGGCGGAAAACAGAACATCACTGTCAACGTTAGTAAGCCACACCCCTCGTATTTCCCTATCAGTATCGGTTTGATGAATTTCGTTAGCTATCTTCAGGGGAGTTGTCTGGGAATGGAGGGGGAAAGGCGTAGTTGCCACTAAAATCAGAGCTAGGATAAAGAGAAATAGCCACCAAGAAACACGTCCTCTCTCTCGACTAAACTGCACTAGCTTATTGGCGTATAGATCGAATAATTCCGCAATGCGCTCTTTCATAGATGCTTTAATATTTGATTTTAAGTCATTATTCTACTCGATGAACATTCGTTCCGCCGCCCTGGAAGACCTCCCCGCAATTGTTGAAATTTATAATCAGAGTATCCCTGGTCGTCTAGCAACTGCTGATACTGAACCTGTTACCCTAGCTGATAAACTAGACTGGTTTCACCAACGCCCCCCTAACCGACCCCTCTGGGTCATCGAACAGCAACATCGGGTCGCAGGCTGGCTCAGTTTTCAGAACTTTTACGGTCGTCCAGCTTACCGACATACCGCCGAAATCAGCCTTTATATCGCCACGGCATATCAGCATCAGGGTTTAGGCAGCAGGCTGTTACAGCAGGCGATCGCAGATGCAACTCAGCTTGAGTTAAAAACCTTGCTGGCATTTATCTTTGACCATAATCAACCGAGTCTGAAGCTGTTTGCTAATTTTGGTTTTGTTACCTGGGGAAATCTGCCAGATGTTGCGGAACTTGATTGTGTTGCTCGCAGTCTGAAAATTCTGGGACTAAAAATTATTCAACGTCAGTTCGACGAAAATCTAGAGAAGGTAAAAGCCGAGATATAAACTCAGAAAAAGTAAAAAAGCAATCTAAATTAAGATAAGCAATTGCTAGTACTATAACAAAAGACTACTTAGACTCATCAGGTAGCCTCTTCTATTATTCTGAGTGGACGTAGTGGCGAGTTTGATATTCTAGTAAGTCATAAACAGCTTCCGTAGCTTCTTCTATGTTAAATATTAATTTATCTGGAGTTATAGCGCAATAACTGTGTGCTTCATAAGCTAACTCTAAGAACTCTCTTATTGAAAAAAGATTGTTCTTGTACAAATTCTCTATATCTTTTTTATCATTCTCTCCAAATCTTCCTAGCTTAGATACAGCAATATCAACAGCCGATACTAAATATATTTCTACTAAATTTGACTCAGTTGTGTACAAAAGCAATGCTCTGTCTTCATAAGCAGGATCTAGAGTCGCAAGTGAAATATCAAAATTTCTATCAAATATCAATGTTTTTCTCAAACCATTTTCATCTTTGAAATACACAGGGCTAATTGTTATAGTTTGATTTGGAAAACTCCTTACTCTCTCTAGCCTTGCATCAACATCATTTGTCACTCTAGGTCCTGTATGAAAATGAACAGCGCAACCACCAAAAAGATAAGCTTTTATAAGGGTGATTTCACTAGAATTATCAGGTAAGGTATCTCCTAAATTCGAGGCTAGATTATTAAACATTCTAAATACAGCTTGAGAAAAAGGTGTATTTGTATAGGGCATTTAATTAATGAAAGGCTTATAGCTATTACAACCGATTAATATTAGACCTCTTGCATAAATCAGGCGATCGCTAAATCTAATCCAAAATTGTATAAACCAGCAATCAGGTTAAAAAGTGATTTTTTGCCAGGTTTGCTAAATTTTCTCGATCTGATTAACTGGTCTTCAACTCGATGAACTATTCTGCACACTGTCGATTCATGCACTCCCCATGATTGAGCAATGTGAAAATAGGTTCGATACTCGCGCCAGTACTCTGGGGCGACTAATAGCTGGTCTTCAATGCTTAATTTTGGTTGACCTCCCCTTTTGCCCGATTCAGGTACTTTTTGTCTCAATATACCTATCATCTCCTCAAATAGTTGTGGTTTTACACCACAGAAACCCTTGAACTGTCTTTCACTCAAATTTTTGATTTGTTCGTAGGTCATATTTTCTTTCGCGATCGCATATCTTACCTACTTTTCTCATCTTCTTTTTATTCATGCAAGAGGTCTAGTAAGTAAGAGCAAATAAAACTTCAGCTTAATGAGGTAGGTTAGCAGGCGAAATCTGAGAAACTTGAGGCGCTTGGGGAACGTTTTGAACAGTGCTTGATTGAATAGATGATTGTTGAGAAACTTGGTTAGAACCATTAACAGTGCCATTTTGTTGCTGGGCTACTGATCGTTGCTGAGTTACGGGCTGCTGGACTACACGAGGCCGCTGGATAATTTGGGGGGCTGGATAATTTGGGGCGGGAGCAGAACCAGCGGGCAAGCAGTTGGAAATACAAAGATTGAGAGTGTTGCCATTAGCGTTGTTAGTGCCGACGTTAAAGTCAGGAGCCTTTGGTGCAGTGGGAACAGGAACGGGAACTCTTTGGGGAACTACCTGGGGTTGGGGTCGTTTGCTTTTGAGTAAACCACCCAATGCTCCTGTAACGATATCCAAAATTTGAGCAGATGCGGGTTGAGGTTGAGCTACGGTAGCGACGCTAGCGGTTAGAGCAATAATTAGTCCTGTGGTTAATTTACGATTGAAGTTAGTCATTTTTCCGTCTCACTTACTAAACTGTTCAAGCTGTGTTTTGTTTGCTTATTTATCTAGTAGGTTGAACATCAAAATTTTATGCACTTCAAGATTTAAATTAAGATTGATGATTCTTCATCCGTAATGCTATGTCGGTTTTAAATTAGGAAAAGCGTTACATTCATGACATCGAAGGTAACGCTTGATTGTTAGTAAGTAAGAGCAAATAAAACTTCAGTTTAGCGAGGTAGGTTAAGAGGCAGGTTAAGAGGTAAGTTAGCAGGTGAAATCTGGGGAACTTGAGGAGCTTGGGGAGCTTCAGGAGCTTCAGGAGCTTGAGGAATTTGAGGAATTTGAGGAATTTGGGGAGCTTGGGGGATTTGGGGAATTTGGGAAACTTGGGGAACCTGAGGAGCTTGGGGAGCGTTTTGAACAGTGCTTGATTGAATAGATGATTGTTGAGAAACTTGGCTAGAACCATTGACAGTACCATTTTGCTGCACTACAGCGCCAGATGTTTGGGTGCCAGATGTTTGAGCGCTAGATGTTTGAGTGCTAGATGTTTGCTGCTGGGCTACTGGTTGCTGCTGAGTCACAGGCTGCTGTCGAACTACGCGAGGCTGTGGCTGAGCTACGCGAGGCTGCTGGATTACTTGAGGCTGCTGGATAATTTGGGGGGCTGGATAATTTGGGGCGGGAGCAGAACCAGCGGGCAAGCAGTTGGAAATACAAAGATTGAGAGTGTTGCCATTAGCGTTGTTAGTGCCGACGTTAAAGTCAGGAGCCTTTGGTGCAGTGGGAACAGGAACGGGAACTCTTTGGGGAACTACCTGGGGTTGGGGTCGTTTGCTTTTGAGTAAACCACCCAATGCTCCTGTAACGATATCCAAAATTTGAGCAGATGCGGGTTGAGGTTGAGCTACGGTAGCGACGCTAGCGGTTAGAGCAATAATTAGTCCTGTGGTTAATTTACGATTGAAGTTAGTCATTTTTCCGTCTCACTTACTAAACTGTTTAAGCCGTGTTTTATTTGCTTGTTTATTTAGTAGGTTGAACATCAAAATTTTATGCACTTTAAATTAGAATTGATGATTCTTCAGCATCCAGAACTGACCAAATTTTCTGCATTAGGGTTTCTAAACCCCCACGGGTAACGGCAGATACTTTAAATAAAGGGGCAGAGGTTAATTCTCGTAATTCTGCGGCAATTAATTCCAGCATTTCCTCATCAACCGCATCTATCTTATTCAGGGCAATGATTTGGGGACGTGCGGGTAAGCCATGACCATATGCTACTAACTCTTGCTGAATCGTTTGATAGTCATCCAGGGGATTGTCGGCGGTGGCATCAATTAAATGAAGTAAGACTCTGGTTCTTTCAATGTGACGCAGGAAATCATGACCCAAACCAATCCCCTCTGATGCTCCTGCAACTAACCCAGGAATATCGGCAAAAACCGTTCCGTCTCCCGTGGGCTTACGAACAACTCCTAAATTGGGTACGAGGGTAGTAAAAGGATAGTTAGCAACTTTGGGCTTGGCAGATGATAGGGAAGAAATTAGGGTGGATTTACCTGCATTTGGTAAGCCAATAATGCCGACTTCGGCGATTAGCTTTAGTTCAAGGCGTAACCGTCTAGTTTCTCCTTCTAAGCCAGGCAGGGCATGTTCTGGGGCACGATTGCGATTACTCAAAAAATGCTTATTGCCTAAACCCCCCTTACCTCCTGCGGCGACACAAAGAGTTTCACCATCGCTGGTCAAGTCCCCCACTAGTTCCCCCGTATCAGCATCGGTAATTAGAGTGCCACAGGGAACTTCAATCAGGCGATCGCTTCCTTTCGCTCCCGTGCAGTTACTAGGACCCCCTTTTTTACCGTTTTCTGCCTTAAAAATTCTGGCATAGCGAAAGTCCAGCAGAGTTTGGAGGTGGTTAGAAGCGACGAGAATCACCGAACCGCCCCAGCCACCATTACCTCCCGCAGGACCTCCCGCAGGGACATACTTTTCCCGTCGGAATGCTACTATGCCATCACCACCCTTGCCTCCTAATACTTCTATTTCTGCTAAGTCGATGAATTGCATTGGTTAACGTTAAGGGTTTTTGAGTAATGTGTTTGATGTGGGCAGGCTTGGTTGAGAAGTTGCTGGCTTTTAGTTTTTAGTTTTTAGTCATTAGTTTTTAGCCAGTAAAAATCAATTAGTTTAATGTCGTATTCTATCCTTCACTGAACATACTTGGTGACATCTTCGCCGCATTCATCAGCCAGATAGGAAAGGGAACGAAAGCGGAGAATCGTAAACTGTTCGTAAAGAGGATTAAGCTTGCATAGAGGAGGAATATGGGCGATTGTTCTGCCAAATAGGTTAATATCCCGTTCAAAAGGACACTGGGCTGGGATGACTTTACAGACAAATTTTGCCAACCTGGGGTCTTTAACTTCCATACCGTCTAACCAGTCTTTTACAGGATATAGGATATCGACACCTAATTTATCTTTTTCTGGAGGAGTTAAGGGATTTGCTACAGCATCGGAAGCTGGCTCTTCTGGTTTGTAAAGAGCGTTTTCTAGGGATTTAAGGGCTTCTACTTTTAAATCTAGGGCTTCGCTAAACTGGTGTAGTAAATCATATTCCGAGGCAGAATAAACTCCATCCGCTACTGCCACTAAAACTGCCGTACGGAGAAAATTTTCTGCGGTTTCAGGCTCTTTACCCAAGCTTTCTGCTAATTCTTCAGGGGAAATTTGTTCAAGACTATTTACTGAATCATTTTGGACTAAATCTTGAGTTAATTGACTAATTAGTTCTTTTTCTTCGGGGTCATATTCTCCATCGGCGAGGGCTACGGTGTATAAGCCCCTTAACCAAGCCTCAATTTGGCGATCGCTATATGGTGATTCTGTTAAACAAACCATGTGATTATTAGATACTGGGTAAAATAATCCTAATCTATAAGTCTGTAATGCTATATCTATAGGTAGATAGGCATTTTATATTGTATCTAAGACCTGAACTGTTTTTTACGACCCATTTGGGGCATTATTGCTTTGAAAGGGTTGGGGGACAAGCGGCACAGGATGCCCCAGGACAGCAAGAGATTATTATTGCCATAGCGCCTCATACTCATGGTTTAAATAAAGACAAACTTGCTGTGGAGACTGGTTTAGGGGAAGAAGTTTTAGAACGAGCGATCGCAATTCTACTCCGTCACGATGTCATTGAAAAACACGATTGTAATTATCGCATTATTGTTGAACTCTTCCGTGGCTGGGTAATCATGAAAATGGTTAACATTTAATGGCTAACTTTTGATACGCTTTTTGGGTCACTTTGGCTAATCGCTGCATTGCCTCGACGATCTCTCCTTCTGTAGCAGTTAAACTTATTCTGAGACACTCTTGCTTGTGTTGCCAATTTTCCCTTAATCCTGGGAAGAAAGTGCTTCCAGGGACAGCGATTACTCCCTCCTGCTTCAATTCCTGATAAAACTCCCAGTCGGTCATCGGTAAATCTTTGAGCCATAACCAGGCAAAAATTGCCCCTTCTCCCTGATGTAAATACCAGGGGACATCTGGCATAAACGAGTCCAGAGTATTGGCTAAGACTTCAATTTTACGTTGATAGTAAGGACGAATTACCGTAGTTGAGATATCTGCCAGTTTACCAGATGCGATCGCCCGTGCGGCGATCGCCTGTCCGTAACGAGAAGAATGGATACAGGCATTAGTTTGAAAAGATTGTAGCGCCTGGATTAGCTGGGGATCACCGATGGCGATGCCAATTCTTTCTCCTGGTAAGCCTGCTTTAGATAAACTCATGCAGTGGATGATATTCCTGCCAAACTGCGGCTGCATATCAGTAAAGTTTAGTGCGGGGAAGGGCGGGGCATAGGCAGAATCAACTAAAACAGGAACGTTATGTTGATCCGCCAGGTTAGCAATTTTACGCACTTCCTGATCGCCAACTACATTGCCAGTAGGGTTACAGGGACGAGAAAAAATGACGCAGCCAGTTTGCTCATTGATTTGCAGTTGACTAAAATCAGGACGATATTTGAACCGATGACGAGATTCATCAATTTCCAGCAGGGGTTGATATGCCGTTAGCGCTTCAGGAGTGAGGCAAACGCCGCCGTAACCAGTGTAGTCGGGACTTAGGGGTAGTACGATCCGTTTTAGTCCTCCATCGGTTGTATAGCCGCCAAAAGCATTAGCAGCATAGAGATAGAGAGCCTGAGAGCCTCCTGTAATTAAGATATTGCGATCGCTTAAGTTCAAGCCATAGCGACGATTAAAATCTGTAACCACTGCTTCAATCAGCGGCTCATAACCTTGGGATGAGCCGTAACGACCAACTACTTCGGCATATTCATCATGCTTCAGCAGTTCCTGGGTGCAATCTCGCCATAACTGCTCCACTTCGGACAAAATCACGGGATTGCCTGCGCTGAGATTAATAAATTCTCTTCCTGCGCTGTTTCTTAAGGTTTCAATAACGTCTTTCATAATCGCTCTAACTCCCGTAAGCTCATTCATCTGGGAACCAATGTGAGATAAAGCAGGATTCATGAAATATCACCTAAAAGATTGAGAAAATGACAGCTTTCATTGTAACTTTGAGTCTGACAGAATTCAGGGCTCAGGAATCAATCTTTACAATATTTATTGCAGCTTTTTTTATTAATTAATAACATACACTTAAATACGTTTTAACTGTATGTTTTTATTAGTTAATAAATAAATACTTTCTTGTTTATTTTTGCTACACTTCAAAATCAAATTTATACCAGATATTTTATTAAAAGTGTTTTTTAGTTATCTCTTGCTGAACTTCTGATTTTAGAGTCTTGCTATTATAAAGTAATTGCTCATAATAGCTAAGTTTTATATCTGATAAAAGCTACTAATAGCTAATAAATAGAATCCCTATCTTTAGTTCAAAGGAGATATTAACTAATTTCTCAAGTCAATTATGTCAATTCTATCGCGCCTGTTACGTTTCAGGTTCGGTAAGCTACACTAATGCTGGGATAGTAACCTCACTACGGTTATTTTTATAATCTAACTAGTATATAGATAACGAAGACAAAAAAAAGCTTCACTTCAAAAATATAAAACTATTAATCAACAGGAGACATTTGATTTATGAACATCATACATTATAGTCCTTGGCAAGAAATGAAATCTTTACAGCATCAGTTAGATCGTCTATTTGACAATGCCTTAACCTCAGAAAATTGGAGTGACTTTGGCAACAGGTCTAACTATCCTGCAGCTGAAATTACAGAAACAGATAAAGCTTATCATCTTAAGCTAGAAGTTCCTGGTGTGGAAGTTAAAGATCTAGACATTCAAGTAATGGCAGATAAGGTAGCTATTGCTGGTGAAAGAAAATCAGAAGTTAAGTCAGATGAACATGGTAGAACTCGTTCCGAATTTCATTATGGTAAGTTTCAAAGAGTAATTCCTTTGCCTGCAAGAATTAAAAATGCCGAAGCTAAGGCAGAATATAAAGACGGTATTTTAAACCTAACCTTGCCAAAACATGAAGCAGAAAAAAATAAAGTGATAAAAGTAGAAATCAACACAGCTAATAGCTAACTTCCTTACTCTGAGATTAGTTAGCGCTCGTCTATTCCTATCGATTAATAGTCATTCCCAGTAACCCCCTAGTTGCTGGGTTTTTTATTGCTAAAATCAAAAATCAGAGCTAATTATCAAAACAGAAAAGCAAGCGATCGCCAATTTTAATAATGCTTAATGTTCAATATTTTAGTAAGAGACAATCCTTAAACAGCATAGAGCGATCGCTATTTAATATAATAATCAACTATTAATTGTGAGTGAGTCAATTTATTCTGTCACTTACCTGATTGATAACTCAACTTGAATCTTAGAATATATTAGTTGTGTAACAGTATTTATTATTATTGACAGATATCACAATAATAATTTTTAAACCCAGCGATTCTCAATTAACTAAATATAATAATTTTTTTTGATTTTTATTGGCTGTTAGTCATTAGTTGTTAGTGGATATTTTTCCTAAATGCATCTCATACAAGCGAGAATTATCATACATACTATGCTTAATAACAAGCGATTAAAATTGCTCCAATCGCCAGAAAAAAGACTCCTAATAACCTGGCAAAATCAACAGGATGAATCGACGAATTCAATAGACCATAATTATCTATCAGAACAGACATAACTAGCTGACCAAAAACATAACAAGCTACCCAACTTGCAGCACCAATCTTAGGCTGAATAACGATCACTGTGCTAACTACAAATGCACCAATAGTTCCCCCCGATAGCCATACCCACCAGGGTAGAGTCTGTAACTTCGTAACAGGGGGGAATTTGATTCCAATTATTAAATTAATTATTAATAAAACTATCGTTCCAACGGAAAAAGAAACTAGTGCCGCTAATAAAGGATTATTTAAAGTACGAGCAATGCTAGCATTAAGGGGAGGCTGTAAAGCAAAAATAGCCCCTGCTAAAATTGCGATCAAAAAATAAAAATAATTCATTGTACTCATAGCAGCTTTTTAAATTAGCCATCCAAGCTATAGCCTTTGTCGAACCTGGCTACAACCAGTTCAACAAAAGAAAATAAACGGATATTTATCAACCCATACTTTTCCAGAGCTTTATTCGATATTAACTAGATTACCTGTAAAACCTCAAATTTATCCAGCGATCGCTCTACTTTTAATCAATGATAATCTTACGTTACTTGCAGCAATTCTCCTCACGGCTGCTAATAGGCGAGAAATCCCACTAATTCTTAAATCCAAAAGCGATTCTTAGACTAGTCAGCTTAACTTAGGCTAAACTTAAAAATTACAAATTAAGTATACTTCAAAAGCGCATACCAATGACTATTGATTTAAACTTTAATGAGGTTCGCAAGTTTGTTACCAACAATCACTCTGAATTAATAGACGATATCGATAGTTTGGTATGCTTAGTAACTCTTATTTCTCCTTTTGTAGTGCAAACATTTACTACAGTTACTTTAGGAAAACTTGCTGATCTTCTCACTGTAAGAGATGGGATAAGTAGAGTTACCAAAAGAATATTTAATAAGATTACAGAGAAATTTGAGGGAGATTCTCTGGAAAAGCTTCGGAGAATGGAAATTGCCTATTGCTTGATTTGCTACACTGCTTTCTTTGAGGCTCTTGATCGAGAACTTCCTACTCTAATGGGAGAGATTAAGGTAAAGCCAGAAGAAAAAGTTATTTTTGTTACTAAGGCTTTAGAAGAATTAAATAAGAGTCAAGACTCAGCGGATAGATTATCAGATTCAAGAGAATGTAGCTTGACAGATACTATACTCAATTTACCTCATCCTGTAGACTCATTTGAAGCACAGAAAGAGCAGCTATTAAGCCTATATAGTTCTTTAAGCGAAGGCTTTTATCGTTTTATTAAAGATCTAAAAATTTGGGAAGATTCAAAAGAAATTGATCAAAGAGTAATTCAGGAAAAGATGAAAAATCTTCCTAACACCTCTTATGATTTTTTTTCAGCCCAGTATTATAATTTGGCAGAGAAGTGTGAAAAATTTTATATATGGGCAAATCTTCACGAACATAAAGAAACTAAAGTTCGCCTAGATTCAATGTCTTGCTCGATGCAAAAGCTTCTAGAGTTATATAACTCCCCGCAGCAAGGTATAGACGTAGGAATGAAGCAGCTAGAAGAAGTTATATCCCTGATTCCGCAACAGATAAATCAAGAGCAAGCTAATAAGGCGATCGAAGAATCACAGCTACTATATAAAAACTTAGTTAATGAGCCAGTAGTCAAAGATGATAATAATACATCATCGTTAATTTATCCTAAAAAATTAGACATTTTTATCCCACAATCATTCAAAGCTCTTCGATATTCAGGGGGAAGATTAGAGGATGAAACAGTCTGGGATAATTTGCCAACAAGAAATGATTTAGAGTTTTTTCTTTATACCTTTTTTAGTTCCCCATACAGTTTAGATTCCCCACTAATTATTCTTGGTCACCCAGGCTCAGGAAAGTCTCTGCTAGTAAACATGATTGCTGCAAGGTTTGTGGCTTCTCCTTACACACCAATTAGGGTTGAATTACGCAATATTCAAGCTAACAACGAAATAGCTGTTCAAATTGAGGAACAACTGGAAAAAGATACGAAGAGATCTGTAAAATGGGCGGAACTATCAGATTCTTTATCTAATCAGTCTGCACTAGTTATGTTAGATGGCTATGATGAACTTTTGCAGGCTAGCGGGAAGGTTTTTGCTGGATATCTGGAAAAAGTAAAGAAATTTCAAGAAACTGAAGTTCAATTAGGAAGACCACCTGTAAGAGCGGTAGTCACTAGTAGAATTACCCTAATAGACAAGGCAAATATTCCCCATGGTGCAACTATTATTCGATTAAAAGAATTCGATCAAGATAGAAGAGATAAATGGTCTTCTGTCTGGAATCAAACCAATCAGCAATATTTTAAGCAAGAAAATATAGAACCTTTTTTTGTTCCCAATAATCCTAAAATAATTAATTTAGCACAGCAGCCTCTTTTATTGTTAATGCTAGCTCTATATGATTCAGAGGATAATAAACTCCGTCAGTCTTGCAGTATAGATCAAACTGAGCTTTACGACAGCTTATTGCGTCGCTTCATTAAGCGGGAGCTTAATAAACCTTCAGAATTTGCCGATTTTACACCTGAAGCTCAAGAGCAAAAAATAGATCGTGAAATGGAACGATTAGGGGTTGCTGCAATGGGGATGTTTAACCGTCGCAGTCTATATATAAAAATTGGACAGTTGGATGATGATTTAACTTTTTTTAAATGCGAAAGCACTAAACCCAAACAAGTAAATGATGGAGAGGCTTTGTCTCAGGCAGATCTTTTGTTAGGAAGTTTTTTCTTTATTTACGAATCAAAGTCAGCTAAAACAAATCAGGAAACTGAAGCTAGGAAGAATCTGGCAAATATTTCTTTTGAGTTTCTCCACAATACGTTTGGTGAATTTCTAACGGCTGAATTTATGTTGCGTAAAATTGGCAAATTATGCAAGGAATTGAGTGAACTTGGGAAAGTAGAAAGTCTTTCATCTATGAAATTAGAGAAAATAAATGAACCTGATTATTTTCCAGTAGAATGTTTTGCTTACGCCCCACTATATTCTAGACCTGTGATTCTAGATATGATGCGGGAGTGGTTAAAACATAAGTTAAATCAAGACGGTTTATCTCAAGCAGATTTTCTAAAAGAATTGGATGCAGTTATTACGAGTCAAATTAAAATATTGCTAACAAAGAATAAACTTCCCAATGGTGTAACTAGTAGTATAGAAAATAATCCATTTCCTATATTTCCTACTGTGGGACATATTGCTATCTATAGTCTAAATCTAATTTTATTGAGAACTGTTTTAGATCCAAATACCTACATCTTTGATGAAGAGAAAATTTTACCCTACGAAGATGGAACAAGAGCTTGGGATAGATTAACATTTTTATGGCGTTCTTGGTTTTCCATCGAGAATTTAAGTGGTATAACAGCAATTATTCAATCAGAACGTCAGGAAAATAAAATTGGCATAAAGGCAAATGACAGATTTAGTAATTCTTCCAATATAAATCGTTTGGAAACAATTAAAAATGTGAGTGATGCTTTGTCAGATGACATTCTGTATGGATTAATTGAGCTAAGCTCTTTAAATTCATTCAGTTGTGATCTTATATTGACAAGAAAAATCCAGAAAAAGCTTAAATCAGAATCGATTGATATTCAATTAATAGTTGAAATTAACAAATTAAGTAGTTTGAAATATGATTTGAATTATGATCATAATAATGAATCTGATATAGATTATAGTTTTCAAAAAATATATGGCATGTTTAATATATATATGATGCCGAAAAGATTCAATAGTAAATTAATTATAGAATCGCTAGAACTAGCTAGATATTTTAATTGTCTTGATTTTTTATATGCGTGCTATAAAAAATTTGCCTCAACAATGTTTAGGGCTTTATCGGCAGAATTAGTGATCGAGTTAACTAAGCTGGCTAGATATTTTGATGACCATACTTTCTTAGAGAGATTCTATCGTAAATATAGAAGTGAAGAATACAGTAAATTACCGACAGAATTAGCAATTGAGTTAATTAAGCTGGCTAGAGATTTTGATGACCGCACTTTCTTACCAGAGTTCTATTATAAATACGTTCATGAATATGCAGGAAGAGAATACTACAGTTTACAGACAGAATTAGTGATCGAGCTAATTAAGCTAGCTAGAGACTTTAATGACCGCAGCTTCTTAGAAGTATTCTATGATGAATATGTTGGTAAATATGGAAAAAGAGAATACAATAATTTACCGACAGAATTAGCAATAGAGATAATTAAGCTAGCTAGAGAATTTCATGACCGCAGTTTCCTAGAATCTTTTTATAATAGTCACTTCAATAAAATTAGAGATGATATTGATAATATTCCCCTAAGACTATTAAAAGAAGTTTTTTGGTTGGCTCATGAGTTTGATGATCGCGAGCTACTGAAAAAACTACGATCGCTTATTTTTGAAGAGTAAAAACTGTAGTTATTCTAATTAACTTCCGTAAAAGATAATAAAAATCACTCCAGAACAAACGTCAATAAATAATGATTATAATTTAAGAAAAACTATAAATTAAAAGACTCTATGGCAATTACTGTTGAATTAACTCCAGAAATTGAAGCCCGTCTGATAGCTCAAGCCCAAGCCCAAGGCATTACAGCAGAAGCTTATTTACAAGCTGCCATTGAAAATTTACTGAATTCCCAGCCACAAGTATACAAAGTGGGAACTGCTTTAGTTGTGGAGTCTAAACCCATTAGTAATTTAGAAAACTGTATCGAACAAGAAAGAGAATCAAGAATAAGTAATATCATTGCTGATTATGAAAGTTCTGTTTGATACTTCTGTATTCGTAGCAGCTTTTGAAGTTAGCCATCCACGTCATAGCGCTTGTCTACCTTGGTCACAACAAGTTCAACAAGAGAAAATAGAAGGTTATTTATCAACCCATACTTTTGCAGAGCTTTACTCCGTATTAACGAGATTGCCCGTGAAACCTCAAATTTCTCCAGCGATCGCTCAACTTTTAATCAATGATAATCTTGCCCTATTTATAGCAATTCCCCTCACTACTAAAGATTATCAACGAGCCATATCCTCTATGGTTAGTTTAAACCTCCCTGGTGGAGGTATTTTTGATACGATAATTGCTCAAGCTGCTCTCAAGGAAAAAGTTGATATTATACTTACGCTAAATCCCAAACACTTTAAACGATTAGGAGAAGATGTCGCTAGAAGAGTACAAATTCCATCTTAAAAAATAGCGTAAAAATAAATTTTTAGTAGCAAACCTAAAGTTATCTGATGCTCTCTGGCGATCGCGAATATACTGGACGAAAAGGGGACAGTAGCCTGGAAAACCATAGCGAATCATGAACTACTTAATCTTAACCATTACGGGAATATCAATCGCCGTAGGTATTTTTATTGGGGCATTGATTGTCTGGTTTATTTATTTTTGGCGACGGCGAGAAGTCATTGATAGTTTGATGAAGTCTGAGGATGTGATTGGACTTTGTGGCACGGTAGAACTGCCCTTTGATTGCGATAGTAAGGGTAAAGTGCGAGTCAACGTTAAAGGTTCTATGGTGGATTTAACGGCGGTAACGGATGATACCCCAGGGTTTCAGGTAGGCGATCGCATTTTAATTATTCAGATGCAGGATAACAAAGTTTGGGTCACTCGCTCTCTACCTTAATTAAGTAATAAGTAATGGGTAATAAGTAATAAGTGTCCTAGTAGACGTGGGCGTAAATACAGTCACCGTTATTAAATATTCAAAGCTTTACAGTTAAACACTTCTGACTTTTGACTTCTGACTTCTTTAAGTCGGTATTGCTATATTTCCGAAATATTGGAAAAAATATGATGCTAAACAATCAACATACAGCAACTCAAGTTTCGAGAACTATTGTGGCGCAGCTGCCATCGCCTCAATTCAATCAGGAAAGTGATTTCAATGGCTTGCTGATTCCCCTCGCAGTGTCTTTAGGTATTTTTGGCACTATCTTATTGGTTTGGTTTTTTAACTCGTTTCTCTGTATCTGCAAACCCAATGAGGTAGTGGTACTATCAGGCAGAAAGCGTAAAACTAAAAGTGGTCAGGAAGTCGGTTATCGGGTGCTTACGGGAGGGCGCAGCATTCGGATTCCCATCTTAGAAACCGTGAAGCGAATAGACGTAACCATTATGCCCGTAACGGTAAAGGTGACTAATGCTTACGCTAAGGGTGGTACGCCACTGGATATTCAGGCGATCGCCAACGTCAAGATTTCAAGTAATCCTCAGGTTGTGGGTAATGCGATCGAGCGGTTTCTGGATCAGGATCGCAAGGAGATTATTCGAGTTGCCAGGGAAACTTTAGAGGGTAATTTGCGGGGAGTAGTAGCCACCTTAACCCCTGAAGCCCTCAATGAAAATCGCCTCCAGTTTTCCCAGCGCATTGCCTCAGACGTAAGGCGAGATTTGGTTAAGCTGGGCTTACAGCTAGATATTCTCAAAATCCAGACTATTTCCGATAATGTGGATTATCTCAACTCCCTGGGGCGGAAGCAAATTGCCCTAGTGATTAAAGATGCTGAGATTGCCGAATCTAATGCTCTGACAGAAGCCGAGCAGATTGAGGCTAAGTGTGAAGAAGAAACGGCTGTGGCGATCGCTCAAGATCGGATTGTGATTCAGGATCAAAAGAATGAGCTGAGAAAAATTACTGCCGAGTTAGAGCAAAAGGCACGCTCTGAGGAAGAACGTACCGCAGCGGCAGCTTTAGAGGCAGAAGCAAAGGCACAGCAGCAGCTTCAGGCAATTAGGGCACAGTTAGAGAGGCTGCGATTGGAGGCGGATCAGGTACTGCCAGCACAAGCAGAAGAAATTGCCCAGGGGTTACTGGCTAAAGGCGATGCCGCAGCTTTAAAGGAAAATGCGGCAGCAGCGGCACTAGTTAACGAAATGTTGGGGGAAGTTTGGCAGTCTATGGGCACTGATGCCAAGGAACTGTTTGTCATTCAACAATTAGAAACTGTCTTAAAAGAGGCGGTGGCGATTCCTGAAAGATTAAAGCTAGATCAGGTAAACGTAATTGATAACGGTGATGGAAAATCCCTCGCTAGCCTAGTTAACGTATATCCCGAAATCGTCGCTCAATTCCTCAACAGCGTTAACGACACCCTGGGAATTGATGTTATAGGCACTCTGAACGATAAACATTAAACATTGAAAAATTCTCAGTCAATAGTAATCAGTAATTTAGTAATCATTAGTCAAATGAGTCTTATCGCTACTTTATTAGGAATTTTCGGTTTAGGTACGGGGGCAGGATGGTTTATTATTCGCAATCTTTACTACATCTGCCAGCCCAGTGAAATTTTGATCTTTGCAGGAACTAAAACTAGAAGTCAAGAGGGACAGGAGGTTGGCTATCGTTTAGTTAAGGGGGGCAGCAGTATCCGCACCCCATTGCTAGAACAAGCTTTCCGCATGGACTTAACCAATATGATCATTGAGTTAGGCGTCACTAATGCTTACAGTAAGGGAGGGATTCCTTTAACGGTAGAAGGAGTAGCCAATATCAAGATTGCGGGGGAAGAGCCGACGATTCATAATGCGATCGAACGCTTACTCGGTAAAAGCCGTAAACAAATTGAGATGCTGGCGAAACAAACCCTAGAAGGGAACCTGCGTGGTGTTCTCGCTAGTCTAACTCCCGAACAGGTTAATGAGGATAAAATTGCTTTTGCCAAAAGCTTACTAGAGGAGGCGGAAGACGATCTGGAAAAGTTAGGACTGGTGTTAGATAATTTGCAGATTCAGAATATTTCTGACGAAGTACACTACCTCGACTCCATTGGACGGCAACAGCAGGCAGAGTTACTCAGAGATGCGCGGATCGCTGAAGCCACAGCCAAGGCTGAATCAACTATTAGAGACTCGGAAAACCAAAAAGCCACTTCCCTACGACAAATTGCGCGGGATCTGGAAATTGCCAAAGCGGAGGCAGAAAAAAGAATTCGCGATGCCGTAACCAAAAGGGAAGCCCTAGTTGCCGAAGCGGAAGCCGAAGTAGTAGCAAAAGTAGCCAAAGCCGAGGCAGAAGTAGCAGTACAGGAAGAGCGGATCAAGCAGGTTGAACAGCAGCTACAGGCAGATATAGTCGCCCCCGCCGAAGCAAAATGTAAACAGGCGATCGCCAAAGCGAAGGGGGCTGCGGCAAGTATTGTTGAGGATGGCAAAGCCCAGGCGGAAGGGACTCAACGTCTAGCGGAATCTTGGAAAGCCGCGGGGGCAAACGCCAAGGATATTTTCCTCTTCCAAAAGCTAGAAATCCTGATCAAAATGTTAGCGGAGGGAGTCCCCGATGTAGCAGTGGAAAGCCTGACGGTAGTTGATGGGAAGGGAGGCAATACCGCTACCCAGCTTGCCAGCTTTATGGAACAGCTACGCCAGACTACGGGGGTTGATCTAGTGCAGATCAGTAATAATCTCGGTGAGCGATCGCCAACGGTTAAGAAACTGGAAGGTACTGACGCAGATCAGCTTTAGGCATTGGTAAACTAGGCAAGGATCATTATTGATTAATTAATTTACGAGGATTACGTTATGGTTGCAACTCCAGGAATTAGCAAGACAGGTCGCATTAGCGATCGCTATCGCATCCAGACTAAACAGCTAGACATGCCCCCCCGCATCCTCTTAGGACCAGGACCCGCTAACGTAAATCCCCGTGTTCTGGCGGCAACTAGCGTTAGTCCTGTGGGACATTTAGACCCCACCTACCTCACTCTAATGGATGAGATTCGGGATCTGCTGCGCTATGCTTGGCAGACGGAGAATGAGCATACTATTGCCGTAGCGGGGACGGGATCGGCGGCGATGGAGGCGACTCTGGCTAATTCCGTGGAACCAGGGGACGTGGTTTTAGTAGGGGTTAAAGGCTATTTTGGTAACCGTTTAGTGGATATGGCGGGGCGTTACGGGGCAGATGTGCGCACCATGACTAAACCCTGGGGACAGGTATTTTCTCTGGAGGAAATTAAAGCAAACCTGAAAACTCATCAACCTGCTATCTTAGCTTTGGTTCATGCGGAAACGTCCACAGGTGCCCGTCAACCTTTGGAAGGAGTTGCTGATTTATGTCGTGAACACAACTGTTTATTACTACTGGATACCGTTACAAGTTTGGGTGGTGTACCCCTTTATATAGATGATTGGGGGGTCGATTTAGCCTATAGCTGTAGTCAAAAGGGTTTAGGCTGTCCTCCTGGGGCATCTCCCTTTACCATGAGTAGTCGAGCGATGGAAAAATTACAGAACCGTACCAAACCAGTGCCCAACTGGTATCTGGACATGTCCCTACTGGCAAAATACTGGGGGGAACAGCGAGTTTATCACCACACAGCACCAATTAACACTAACTATGGTTTGCGGGAAGCTTTGCGAATTGTTGCCGAGGAAGGACTAGAAGAGCGCTGGGCAAGACATCAGCGTAATGCTGAGATGCTCTGGGATGGATTAGCCGAGTTGGGGTTATCCTGTCATGTAGAGCGAGAATTGCGTCTGCCTACCTTAACTACCGTGAGAATTCCCGATGGGGTAGATGGTAAGGCGATCGCCAAGAAACTACTTCTGGAATACAATGTGGAAATTGCGGGAGGCTTAGGTGAACTGGGAGGTAAAGTCTGGCGTATCGGCTTGATGGGTTACAATTCACGTCCTGAGAATGTGTTGCTGTTGCTGGATGCCTTGGAAAAAGTTCTGAAGTCTTAATTTAATTATGGTTGGGTTAGGCAGATAAGATATTTCCTATCTTGATTTGGATTATGGCTAACCCAGCCGTTAAAAGACTCTTGTATTTCATCAATAATTATCTGAACAAGGTCTCTAGTGACTTTTGAGAGCTACTATTAGTTAATAGTTCTTAAAACAAAGGATGATAATAGCCTTAACTACTACCATCCAATCCTAGAAAAGAAGAGTTATAAATTATCTCGAACTGAAACATACTTTTAGGAATATTGAAGCAATTTACTAAATTAGCTTGATTACCATATATAGCCTGTCTCAGAACAATTTAATTAATAATAAGAGTCATTTCTATTAGAGCCTGGAGGATCATTTTTATCCAAAAAATACACTACTATAATCCAAATAGTACCGATTAATGTAGCTAATGCAGTTATAATCATGGCAATTCCTTGTAAATCAAGAGGCTTCTTAGGTTCAGGAATTGGTTGAGGTTGTGTATCAATACTTCCATCAATGTGCTGTCTTAGCATCGTAGAGGTACTAGTTATATCATCAGGATCAATTACTATTGAATTATCACTGAGCCTAGCAATACATTCCAGTTCTTTATCTTTTTTACTAGCAAATCCATAGTTGACTAACGTTAGGTCGAAGAGAATATCTTGATTTTTTAAACTGGCAACCATATCGCATGGTCGAAGAGGAAATTCCTCTTTCTTCATACAATTAGCTTCGCCGTCACTAATCAAGACAATCCTAGCAGGAACTTCCCCATTCTTGTTTCTATATTTTCTAATAATTTCTGATGCTTCGTATATGGCTTCAGCGATTGGCGTTGAGGCATCACGATAAGGTCTTGGCTGGACTCGATCTACAGTACTTGTTAATTTTTCTCTATTATTTAGTCCAGGTTTTACAAGTTCTTTCACCTCGCAGTGCCCCCCAAGTTCAATTAATCCCATATCTATCGCGTTTAGACTAGGGTTATTTACCACCTCTTTGATTGTTTCTTTTGCAGTAACAAGTTTATTTTTTCCCTGTAATTCTTCGTCCATACTACCAGAGTTGTCGAGAATAAATATGGCAATTCCCTCTCTAGAGTGTACAGTAGCTTCAAGAGGGTAAATAAAGGTTAGTAAAATAGCTAAAGCGAAACAGAAGACTCTTAACTTATGGCTCTTCTTCATAATTTCCCCCAAAGATATAATCTGTTTGACCAATTTGATTGATCTTCATATATCGTGATCTATTTATAAATCCCCAAGCAATGATCTTCAAAAGCACGCCATAAAATAAGCGTAAGCGATTGTAGTCAAGTCTTGTAGAGATTATGATAAGAATATGAGCATGGGAGAATTGCTATTGTAATCTCGAATTACTTTCTCTAGTTACCCTAAAAAAAAAGCTTGAAACCTTGAGCTGAAGGTACTTATCGCGGTTTGCATTTAAATGGGGGACAACTTGACCTTAATCTTAATCATCTAAGCAACTGGTTTGCCTACTGTTGTTACTGTGCCTCATGAACCTGCAAATCGCTATATACATAGACTAAGTAGCGAAGTAAGTTAAATCAAGGGAACGATAAAACTTTAAAATTGGTGAAAACTTCTTATTTTTATATACCGAAGATGACATATCATGTTTAGTCTATGTAATAAAAAAGAAAGCTTAATTCTTTCTATAATCTAAAATCAATTAAGCTTCCTTCATGTTGGATACTGATTTACTAGTGAGTCACAAAACTAATTTTGAATAGGAATTTGTGACTCACTGGAAGCGTCAATGTCAACATCATTATTATCTAGATCAGGTGTATTTAATTCACGGTTCTTTTCTAACCAGCTCTGATAAATTCTGTCATATTTTTGTTGACTTTGAGTGCTCTGGTTAATTAGATTTTGTTCAGCGTTAGCATAACTTGTACTTACCTGAGCCTTTCTGGATTGGAATAGCTTTTCACGTTTTGGCTGTTCCTGCTTCACCCAATTTGCACGAGCTTCTACGATGATGCGTTTTTGTAGCTCAATATCTTTCCAATTACGACCTTGTGTGATGACTTCTTCACTCGGAAACTCTTGCTCTAGATAAATAATTTCCTGCTGAAAATTGTTCTCAAGTTCAATAAGAGCCTGTTCTTTTTCTTGACTAATATCTTGAGCCCTTTCCTGAAAGTAAGCTATGTCAAATGCAATTTCTGTTAACTCAGGTGTTGGATGCTCAAGATGAGGCGTCTCATCAATTATATTCTGTATTCCAGCATCTAGCCGCGCAATGTATTGATATCTGTCAACATACCATTTCTCACCCTCATCAGGAGACATGTCTGGTGAAGGATAGATCCGAGATTCGTATTCAGGAATTAACTCAGCGCAAGAATCTGGCAGCTCAAAACTTTGTGCTTGAATATAGGCAGCTGCCCAAGTAAGAACTACTGGTAAACCAGCAGCAATAGCCCTTACTGGAAGAGGAATACCGCTAAGGAAACCAATTTCACCGACAATCCAAAACGCCGTTACAAATTCAGCAGTACTAAGAAAGCCACCTAAACAAGCATTCAAGGGAAATTCTTTACTCAAGCAGCGACCTTCAATTTCAAATATCAGTTTCTCCTGACTTTCATGAAAACCATAGGCAAGCTGATTTTCTTGTTTAAGTTTGACTTTAACTAATCTATTGAGTGTTTGGCGTGTATATTGACGACGAACATAGTTATTTGAGGCTTTAGTCGCTACGAAATCAACGGCTAAACTAACTAGCATTCCACCTAGTAAAGCTGCTGGGGTAGCAATGGCACCCAAACTGGCAGCAAAGAGGCGCATTGCTGAAGTAAAGGTAAAAGCACCAGTCACGATGATGACAATTTTCAAGACTATCTTATTGGCAGGAGACTGATGACGAGTAGCGATGGAATTTAGTTGAACCAAGCGTTGCTCGACAATTCGGGATTGAGCAAATTGCTCAATAGAACTTGTCATTTCTACAGTGCGTCTACCGATACGTTCTAAAGCAGATGGAGGTAATTTCATCCACTTTAAATAAATTTGCTCTGTTAAATTAATCGCTTTTTGCAGTAGCTTTTGAGGTGTATTAGATGTATTAGATGTCATGCTTGCTCCGTTAAATCGTTGATGTTTCGACAAATTTAGAAAAAACTTAATTAGCCAGTTGACGAGCACTTCTAAAAGAGCTCTTGACGCAATCCGTTACATCATTAGATGTGCAAATTTTCGTATTAGTAAGCTCTATAGACTGTTTCTGTAGATCTCTTTGCAGCTCTTGAGTAGGACCAATAATGGTGACAACGCCATTTTCTTGAGCAATTGATTCTAAAAGTGATTTAACTCTTAGTAAGCCATTGCGATCCATTAATGGCTGACCTGGACCAGGCTCTGCTTCATCGATACTGATGGTCACAACAATAGGTTCAGAGCTACCTTTAAAGCGGTAGGATTTGATCAAGTCATCAATGTATTCCAGCACCAATATTAATGAAGTGCCTCTTTGCTGTCCCACTGTGATGCCTGTTGCTATCACATCATTACAATTGCCTAGCATCAAAACATTGGTTACTTTTTTCTCACGTAACATTTCTGGCTGATCGGCAAAGACTACTTGGACTTGAAAATCACCTTCTTTGTAATTTTGAAAGCTGGCTTGACAATGTTCTATTCTCAAGGATTGTTTTTGTTCTGCTGCCGAGAGCGAAACGTCGTCAACCATAAAGTGAATTACGCGAGAAACTGAATAGTCAAGAACGATGGGAACTGAAATTAAGCTAGCTCCCAAAGTCCCAGCTAAAATTACTTGCCATGAGCGCCACCAAGGAGTGGTAGGAGAGTTTAAATGATGCTGGCGGGAATCAACTTCTTGATTGCTAACTTTCGTAAATCGTTTGTTATTTAGTTTCATAAGTACTTAAACTCCTCTTCGACATAAATCCATGACTTGTAATATAGATTACACTCTGTTGATGAACCCTTTGCTGCACAATGGATAGGGTGATTAGCTTCTTGTGGTTTGGCGATCGCAAAAATAAAAACTACATAAATGTTTTTGCTTCAGTTGTTGGTTGTGTACGATTACGTGATACTTTTTTAAAGGTTTAAGATTGCTGCTCCTATTTGAGGATAGGAATTTAAGTAATCCCCATGCAAATAAATTCTAAATAAGCTAAAGCTACTGTATTTAATGTCTGTAGAGGTTATTGGGACAAAATGAGCATGGGGGAATTGTTGCCGTAGTCTTGAATTACTACGTCTCATATAAGTTTGGAAAGGAGATAGAGAATTGCCGAAGGGAGGAGTTATCAGAATCAAGTCAGAGCTACTGTTAAGAGCTATTTTTGCAAGCTTGCTAGAACTTGATTCTGTCCAAGAACCTGCGCTTGTGAATACAAGTGTAAAAAACAAAGGGAAAGACGGAAAGATATCTTGGATAGAAAAAGAATGTTGTATTTTTCTCCAGGAAGTCACTAAGCAGCAACTCATGGATTTGACAAATAAATGGACTAAAGAACAAAAGAAAGATGATTTACTAAGGCAACTTGTTTGCGCTAAATATCCTAGTGGATATATCGGTGTAATCAATAGTTCTTCAGAATTGGCAATAGTTACTCAAGGCTTTATTGATAGTATTTCTGAGGGAAATAGAATTTCTGAAGATATTTTTAAAACCAAAGAAAATCTAAGGGATGTTTTAAGAGAAATCCTATTAGATATTAGTATTTTTGATCCTGAATACATTAAAAATAATAAAAATAATATAGGAATAATCAAGAAACTCGGTAATGGAGTTCCAACGGATTCTCGTCCCTTTAATCAAAAAATCTTGATTGCTAAAGATATTTTTAATAAAATCTATAAGTCTCTAAAGGATAACAACAAAGCAAATGTTAAGAATCAATGTGAAAGATTTTTTGAATCTATCTTTGGAATAGGTGGAGAATACGAATTCAAATATGCCACTGAGAGTAATTTAGCTACACCAAAATTGCGTCAAGATTTAGCAGCAATCTGTAATAGCCCAGACTCGTATTTGTTACGTACTTATAAAAGTAGCTTTCCCAAGGAAAATTGTACTGAGGCTCAAATAAGTGAGTTTATACATAATTTGATACAGCCAGATACATTAGACGGTAATTACACTGGGAACAAATCTACTAAAAAAGAACTCTGTAATAATGGTTTGGTTTTGCGGAGACTAGTCAAGCTCATAACAAATGAAAATTATACATAAATGAGTACAAGTTTAAGATAATCTTCTACTATTCACAAGTCATCCAAATAACTGTATATAAGGAAAAATCAAATGAATAAAAAGTGAGAGTTTCAAATAAAAGGGTAAGCTATATTACATTAAAGATTGACTTTTAAAATAAAACTGCTATCGTCAAAAGGAGTAAACTTGCAGTCAAAGCTATTCTTTAATATAAATTAGTTTTATTCCATAAGATGACTTTTTAGGTATGTTCACAATTGACAAATATAAAAGATAAACGATCATTAAAGCTACTAATAAGTGACTCAGCTAAGTAACTCAGCCTGAAATCAAGCAAAATTTTTAAAATGACTCAGCTTATTTACAATAATAAAAAATTGTGTATTTGACGTATTGTATGCTACTTTAGTCTGTTAATATGGTTCCCATAGCGTAATTGCAAACATAAAGTAATACGTTTTTGTCTGTTCAGATATTGATATAGATTAGTAAATTGGAGTAAACAGTGCAGAGCTCGAAACCTAAAGGACAAAATTCAACTGCAAAAGAGATGGTTGAAAATTCGACATTAGAACTAGCTCATCCAACGCCCCCTGGAACAAAAAAAGAAAACCCTGCTTTAAAAAAGAAAATAGGCAATTTGCCGAGGGAAGAGCAGAATATCCTGTACTGGCTAGTTCTCAATCGTGGTTGGGTATTGTTACCAGAACTGAAAGAGGATTTACTGGAATGGTACTCTGATGAATCAATAGTAGATATTATAAACCGACTGGCGAAGAGTTTTGAGATAAAAAAAGAAAAGGTTTTACGGGAATCATTAGATTGTTCTTGTAAGTACAGATGGTCTGAAGAAGAAGAGTTTTACCGCTATCGACTGCAAGATTCTGAACTGGCTGAGTACTTATTAGCTCAATTTGCAGGTATTATTTGTCATGAGATTGAGACAGAGAATATTAATTGGTTGAACACTCACGCATTGTTAAAGGTTGATAGCTATGAATGGCTGAGCTCAGAACAAGCTAAATACATTATTGATCCTATTATAAGACGCTTACAAGAAAAGCTTGGCAGTGAAGATAAGGTAGAAAAAAAGCTTGATCGAATATTAGAAATTCTTAAAGATTATCCCCTCGAACCAATTTACGCTCCAGGTAACATTATCAATTTACTGCTACATTTAAAAAAAGGAATTATTAAAGATAAAGATTTATCTCATCTAACAATCTGGCAAGGGAATTTTCTTGATGCTCAACTTCATAATGTAAATTTATCTTTTTGTGACTTAACCAGTTCTAAATTTATTAACTCTAAATTAGGAATGGTTTTAACAGTAGATATTAGTAAAGATAACCATTATTTAGTTACGGGTGATTGTGAAGGTTATGTTCGGGTTTGGGATATAAGCACGGGAGAGCAGGTTGCTGAATCCAGAGAACATCAAGATTGGGTTTGGGTAGTGCGCTTTAGTCCTGATGGTAAGGTGATCGCTAGTGGCAGTGATGATGGAAATGTTAGAATCTGGTACTTTAAACAAGAAGATCAAGGAAATGTAATTTCTAATCATCCAAACCGACATGATAATCGACATAATGATTCTGTTCGTGCCTTGAATTTTACAGAAGATGGGAGGTTATTAGCTAGTGGAAGCGGCGATAAAGTTATCAAGATATGGAAAATAAATTCTAGGAATGAATGGAAATTTGAGTGTGATTTGAAAGGACATCAACAATCAGTTAGATCGGTTTCATTCAATACTCAGGGAACTTTACTTGCTAGTGCTAGCGTTGATGGCACTATAAGAGTATGGGATATTGGTAGAAACAAGGAAATAGAAAGATCTAAGTCTGAAAGAGAGTACAACGAATATGAAGATAATTCTTTAACAGTTAGATGCGTAGCATTTCATCCCGATGACTCTCGTTTTTTGATTAGTGGACATGATGATTGTTACATCCGAATTTGGCAAAGACCAGAACAAGGTAAATTATCATCTCTTCAATCTTTAGAAAAGATAAATGAATTTAAAGCTCACGATAACTGGATTCGTGCCATTACGTTTAGTAGTGATGGTGAGTTAATTATTAGTGGCGGGGAAGATAGTAGTATTAAAATCTGGCAATTTGATAGAGAAAATCCCAAAGCAAAACCAAATAAGCCATTAAATGTTCTAAAAGGACATCAAAGTTGGGTTCATTCTATTCGTTGCAGTAGCGATAGCAAATATGTAGTTAGCGGCAGTGTGGATCACTCAGCAAGAGTTTGGGATATTGCTTCTGGTAAATGCTTGCGAGTATTTAAAGGATACGCTAACTGGGTTCTTTCTACTGTATTTAGTCCTGATGGCAAGTACATCATCAGCAGCCACGGGGATTACAAAATTAGATTTTGGGATACCACTAGCTATGAACGAGTAAGAGAAATACCAGGACATCGAGACATAGTAAGATCTTTAGCTATTAGCTCTCATGAAGGCAAGACAATTCTCGCTAGTGGAAGTGCAGATCGCTTAATTAAGCTATGGGATATTGATTTTATAAATAATAAATCAAACGATATCTTGATAAAGAATTTATCAGATCATATTAGTTGGGTAAGAAGTGTATCATTTGACCCCAATAATCCTAAAATCTTGGCTAGCTGTAGCGACGATAAAACGATTCAAATACGGAATATAGAGAATGGACAATTTTTATCTCTACATGGTCATACTGATCCTGTAAGGACAATTGCCTTTAGTCCTGATAGTCGCTACTTAATAAGCGGAAGTGGAGATAAAACAGTCTTGATTTGGGAAAGGGAAACAACAAATAACTTACAACAGGAGGATTCAGTACCTCAGTATCAATGTCTAAATAAAGAAAATCCCATAAACTATGGAGATTGGGTATGGTCTTTAGTTTTTTTAGATCATAAAACTTTTGCAGATGACAAAATTTTTGCAGTTGGAGGAGGAAGTAAAGATGTGAGATTTTATAAAATTATTGACTCATACCCCTATTGTGAGAGTTTAAATATTGATCAAGATTCTAAACATTATTCTGGAATTAGTCACGATCATCCTATAAAAATCTTAACTTACTGCCGAGAGACTGGTTGGTTAGCTAGTGGGGGAATTGATGGGAAAGTAAGATTATGTAAATGTAATTTTTTAAAGCAAGATAAAGTAAAGTGTCATCTAATTTTAGAAGATCATCGAATTTTAGGAAATCATGGAAGTATAATTCGAGCTTTAGCTTTTAGTCCTGATGGTGAAACATTGTTGAGTGGTGGTCAAGATGGGACAATTAGAGTGTGGAAGGTAGACTCGCTACAAAAAGATACTCTCCCTCTCAAGACATTATCAGTAGACTTGCCTTATAAGAACACAAATATTGAAAACTGCCTTGGCATTTCAGATTATCAGGAAGAAATTTTGCAGAGCTTAGGCGCTTCAGAAAATAAGTTAAAACGAACATTCTTATCTTAAACTGGCGTTAGTTAGAGTTTGCCATACTTGATCGTTCAGTTCGGTTAAAGAAGGCAAAATATGATCGGCGATCACAAATTTGGGATTATTAAGCTGTGCAGGTTCGGGGATGGCAATACACTTCATCTGGGCTGCTTTAGCGGCAAGGACACCATTTAAGGAGTCTTCTAATGCTAAACAAAATTGCGGAGGAACGTTGAGCTTTTGGGCGGTGGTTAAATAAACCCCCGGGTGCGGCTTGCCTAAAACTTCCACTTCTGCTGAATAAACTTCAACAAAGATATCGCTTAAATTTAACGTATCCAACGCCGCCTGAATAATTTTCATCGAAGAGGAAGAAGCAAGGGCAATCTTGACCTGTTTTTGTTGCACAAAAGAAACGGCATGCTCAACTCCTGGTAAAGGTTGCCCCTCCTGCTTTATTAATTTAATCACCTGCTCAACAATTAGCTGCTCAACGGTTGATTTAGCCAGATTAGTCCAGGGATATTGTTGATACCAATAATCAACCACCTCATCAATCCTCAAGCCTTTAGTTCGCAAACACAGTTCAGGAGTCAGTTGAATATTAACCTGCTGAAAAACTAATATTTCTGCTGCTTGCCAGAGTGGTTCAGAATCTATTAGCAAGCCATCGAGGTCGAAAATTACGGCTTTAATCATTAATTACTTAATGCCAGTTTTAGATAAGAACATTGATCTGTTGGGTTAGCCGTTAGCCGTTAGCCATTAGCCATTAGCCAATGGAAATGGTTTAACATCGATTAAACACTAAAATTTCATACTTAATCAAGTCAAACAAACTAAAATACTCTAATCCTTTAGCTGTAATCCAATCATTAAAACTATTAATAATTAACCTATTGATTACTGAATATGTAGGCTGCACATTTTTAGTTATATCAACTACTTTTTCTAGTTGAAAACCTGTATTTACCCCCATTTTTTCATAATCTTTCAAACAGATAAATTTTATCTTATCTGTTGCTTTAGAACCATAGGTATCAGTGATCAAACGGTTTAATACTTGTTTCTCAAATTTTTGCCAAAAATAGTAAATCTTATCATTAATAATAAAATCTACTACTATCAATTTACCTCCTATTTTCATATTTTTTCTAACTTCTTGAAAGAAAGTTTTTCTATATGGAAAAGAAAAAATACATTCCAGAGCAATTGCATAATCAAACAATTGCTGAAATTTGGGTAAATCACAAGCATTAGCACAAACCAAATCAATGCAATTATTATTTTTCGGTTTAATAATTTCCCTAGCTCTAATTACTTGAGCTTCATCAATATTTACTCCCACCAAATTTAATTGAGAGAAATCATTATTTAACATACTGATTGTCCCACCAAAACCACAACCTGCATCTAAGATGCTAGCACCATCATTAATCCCGCCTAGTTGAATCACTTTTTGAGAAAGATTGTTAGCAGCTACACCTAAATCTAATAAAGTGCCTTTAGACTCAGATGTATCTTCCCAGTAACCCCAATGAATATGTTGACCAAATGCTTTTTCAAGTTCAGGATTTTCTGCAAATTTATCAATGAGAGTATCAAAATAGCCCATAATTTATTAGTGATTTTTTTGTACCACGCAATGAGAAAATTAATTGGAACGATTATATGTCTGCCTTGGTTACTGTTGCCCTAAAGGATTTCCTAAAGGAAATCTCAATCCCGCTTGATGTTATCCCCATTCGAGGACAAGTGCCCTTGTGGTACGGGACCGCTTCGCATAAGCTTCGCGTCACTGTTGATGTTAAGTAGGTCGGCAGCAATAAGATGAACTAGTTAGGACTGTGGCACAGTAGAATTCGGAAAACGTATCCCAAGTACTTAAACATTGATGCGCCTATTTAAATAATGCTATTTTTGCCTAGTAGTATTATTCTTCTTACATCTTTGACCTGCTCCCAATGAAAGGAACGTTAACTTTTTTTGATGCATTAAATGATGATACCAGAAGATTTTGGAGGGCTACAATAGGGTTTCTTACTTATAAGATCCCAGGTAGATTTTTGAAAATGCTATATTTCACCGCCATAACAATAACAACTATTGGATACGGAGATATTCATCCAATCAGTAATATATCTAGAATGATAGTCACTACTGAAACAGTTCGTGGATTGGTTTTTGCTGGATTATTCCTAAATGCTGTCGTCCAAGAGAAAAATACTATCTCTAACAGATAACTCTAAAGATTTACGATATCTAACCTTAGAAGTTACATCATAAGGAATGAAAAAAATCAATGATTGTAACTTCTAAAAAATTTAAAAAAGCTGAAAAGCTAGCTAAAAAGATGATCTAATCAATTAGCTTGTACTTTTCAGCTTTAACATTATCAGGAACAGAAATAGGTTTTAATCTAAATAACCCATTAATGTGGAAGTTTCGTCTAGTTCATTGGAAGCTACGGGACGGTTTCCCATGACAATATAGGTGTCGCTTACCTGAAGAGTACTAGCCGCAATGGGGCGGTTTCCAGATATAGCCAAAGAACTACTAAATTCAATTGTTCCTTTGGTAACAGGACGGTTGGAGCCGACAGAGACATAGCTGTTTACTATTTGCAGGCTACTGGGCTCAATCGGACGATTTTGGGGAAGTAAGGTTTCAGTCTTGGGGGTAATGGCTAATGCCTGCTTGCTGCTTTCTTTGGTGGTTGTCGCGGTGCTTTTAGATGCAGTAGCTTTAGTAGCCATGGTTTTGGTAGCTGTAGTTTTGGTAGCTGTGGTTTTGGTAGTGGACTTTGCCTGAGTGCCGTTGGTTTTATTTTCTTCTGCCATGAGAACTGCTCCTGAACTCTAGATTGGTAAATTTTTAGATTACAACTTATATCTTAACTTTTATTCATTTTTAATAACTCACCCTATTTTTACATTCTCTGGATTTGGCGACAAGAGTTTGAACAATTTAGTTTAGTTTTGAATCAGTTTAGCTTTTCTGATAAGGGCTGCTAATCATCGACTAATCTAGCTTTAGAGCTTCCGAGCCGCCTTCTTGTAGCTGTAAGAAAACTTTATTAATCTGAGACCACATGAAAAATGCGGTCGATTTTATGAGTAAGAAAGAAAATCCGAAGGCGGGAATAACACCAAACCCTAGAATCACAAGACCGCTTCCTAAAACCATCCAAAAGCCCAAGCAGATTCCATCGAAGATAATGATGAGCAACCAATCTCTCTTAAACTTAAATTTAAAAGCATCTTCCTGTTCAGGACTTTCATAGGACTTTCGTAACTTTCGCCCCAGTAGATTCTGAAATATAGTGCCAAAAATTATCGATGTGATCGCTCCCAAAATAATTAGCGAAAAAGGTGATATTGATAAGTAAAACATGATTTCTATATGTTGATTTTGATGGGAAGCTATTATCCAGCACTCTACCTTGGGGTCGGAGCAGACGGGAGAATCGTAACTACTCCAGCCGTGGAAATCTGACGAAAGGTACTAAAAGCAAGGTCTAATATTTTTCGAGGTTTAATTTCCCCTTGAATTAAGCCCCAGATTCTCTGGACTTCATCAGTATGAAGACGATCTTCATCAGTTAGAGCAATTAATAATTGTTGACGCAAATACTTCCCTTCTTCTGAGAGTAAGTACTGCAAGCCTAAACGAGCTGTCGGCAAAATCTCAAAGCCATCGTCAGAGCTAGCGATTTGTATCATATTCTCTAGTCTTTCCCACTGGAATTTGCCGTCTTTAATCAAAATATCAAGTAGGCGTTTTCTCAATTGGGGTGATTCACCAGTTAATAATCTCTGGGACACGTAGGGGTAAGAAACCTCAACAATTTTAAAGCTGGGGTTAAGGCTGAGGGCTAATCCTTCCTGGGTAATGATAGAGCGGATAATGAGAGCAAATTTCGCTGGTAGCCTGAAGGGATATTCATACATCAACTCTGAAAACTCATCCGTGACGGTTTTAAAGTTAAACTGACTGACGCTCTCGCCAATTGCGTTGCCTAAAACTACTTCTAGAGCGGGAATGATGGGCTCTATATTTGTGTCAGAAGTTAAAAACCCAAGATCGACAAAGTCTTGGGCTAATGCTTTATAATCGCGGTTAATCAACTGCACCACCGCACTGGCTATGGTTTCTTTCATCGGTTCAGCCAGCTGATCCATCATGCCAAAATCAATGTATGCCATTCGCCCATCCAAAGTAGCAAAGAGATTTCCAGGATGGGGATCGGCATGGAAGAAGCCATACTCCAAAAGCTGACGCAAGCCTGAAGTAACTCCAATCCTAATTAAATTATCCGCATCTAATCCTGCCGCTTCTAATTTCTCTAAATCCGTCAGCTTAATGCCGTCAATCCATTCCAGAGTTAAAATGCTGTTGCCGCAATATTGATCATAAATTACTGGAACTTTGATCTCGGGATCACCAAGAAAGTTTTCGGCAAATTTTTTGGCGTTCTTCGCTTCGTTAAGATAATCTATCTCTTCAAATAACTTTAAGCCAAATTCATCAACGATCAGAGTCAAGTCATGACCAAGATTTAGCGGTAGCCAAGGCTCAGTCCAGCCAGCTAACAACCGCATTAAATATAGATCTAGACTCAGCTTTGGTCTTAGGTTTGGTCGCTGAACCTTCACCGCTACCGTTTCCCCACTATGGAGTTCAGCTTTGTATACCTGTCCTAGACTGGCTGCTGCTACTGGATTATCAGAGATTTCCCGATAAACATCTGAGATTGAGCGACCCAAATTAGATTCAATAATTTTATGAGCAATATGATTAGGAAATGGAGGTAGCTGATCCTGTAGCTTTGTTAGCTCATCCAGAAAGTCTTTGCGGACTAAATCAGGTCTGGTAGATAGTGCCTGTCCAACCTTGATATAGGTAGGACCAAGAGTGGTAATAATCTTGCGTAATTCTTTAGCTCTTCGGACTTGATTTACTTCTTCTCTGTTCGTCAGCTTATCTAAGTAGAGATGCCAAATAAAGTTACCAAATAACCAGACAACGGCGATCGCTCGCCAAACTACCTGCCAGGGTCGAAGACGGTAGTGGGCGGCAATTGCTTGAGCATCATAACGTAAGGATTGAGCAGATTCTAGCTGAGAATGATTCATTTTTGCATGCTGTACGCCGAGACGAACAGAGTAATTACCCAACGGTTAAAGCTAACTTAGTCTATGGATTCTATTGCTTACTGCCAATGAATATAAAATTCATTAGAGTTACCTAATATATTAGTATACAAAACTACACTTTGCTTAATCTTTGGTTAGTCTTCGATTAAAAACTTTAGCAAAATAGATGTTGATTGTCGAAGAGAGTCAATTCTTGCCCAGCCAAAAAGCGATCGCCTAATACTTCTTTTTACCCCGACAGGGCTACTGTTAGCATTTCCTCAGGAGTAAGGTGAGAATGGATGACTTGTCCATCTTGGAACCAAATAATTCTTTGCGTCCCCCTTGCCACTTCTGGCTCGTGGGTAACCATGACTATGGTAATGCCGCTGTCATGTAGAGCCCCAAAAATATCGAGAATTTCTCTCGTAGTTACTGAATCTAGAGCCCCAGTTGGCTCATCGGCTAATAACAGAGAAGGTTTATTAACAATTGCCCGAGCAATGGCAACTCTTTGTTGCTGTCCTCCAGAAAGCTCATTTGGACGGTTATTAATTCTGTTACTTAACCCGACTTGTTCCATGGCTGAAAATGCCCGCTCTTGCCTTTCTTGATGGGGGATACCAGCATAAATCATGGGTAACATCACATTTTCTAAGGCGGTGTATTGAGGCAGTAGGTGAAACTGCTGGAAAACGAACCCAATCTGATGATTACGAATTGCGGCAAGCTCTTCATCGGTTAATTCAGCCACGCTTAGGTTATTGAGGTAATATCTTCCCGCTGAAGGACGATCAAGACAGCCAATTATATTCATTACCGTTGATTTTCCTGACCCTGAAGCACCCATAATTGAGCAGTATTCTCCCTCGCTAATTATCAGATCAACTTGATCTAGGGCATTAATTGCAGTGTTTCCCTCCCCGTATGTTTTGTTGATTCCTTCTAGTCTAACGGTGCTGGATTTTGATTGATTGTTTTGATTCGTCAAACTCATGAAATAAGATGCACTGATGATTTACCTAAGTTTTTCCCTGCTTGCCTCATCTACTCTCATCTAGAGTTTAACTCCTACTTCTAAGAAAAAGCTTAAGGTATTGTTTCTACACTAAGCATTCTAAAAAATGTTCTGTTGAGACTTGCTTGTATCATTTACCAGGTATGAGCTATAATTATTGAGTGATCAATATTGGGCGAGTGGCGGAATTGGTAGACGCACCACACTCAAAATGTGGCGAGAAATCGTGAGAGTTCGAGTCTCTCTTCGCCCATAAAATGTACACTCTCTTAGAGTTGTACAGGTTTAATGAATAGTTCTTTAAGGAAATTACATGTCTATTTAATCAGACATGAAGCCAAAGAGAAACCGATTTTAGCGATCCTATACTTTTGTAGCAAAAACTTGAATGCCTTGCTTCACTTGAGTACTAAGAATATTGGACACTGAGTAATGTAGCCTTATATTTAATGCTATGAGCGTGCTTAAATAATCAAGTAGCGGTGGAAATTAACACTATTGTGAACTACTTAACAATAGAATTCACGGTTATTCGAGAACATCAGTTTAACTCCTCTCTTGCCATTTTTTGGTTGTGGGCAGAAATCGAGCAGACTTGTTAGAAATTCCTCTAAGTTGACATCTAGCAGGAATTAGGCGAGGGTCATCGTAAGCCCGTAATGACATAGACTAGCAATATGATTAAAGCGCAACACAAATAATCATCTATGAGGTAAATTTATCCAAGACTTTGATGAATGTGTAGAAGCATACGAAAAAATAGCTGGGAAAAAATTAGATCCTGATCTTTCGATTGATGATAATCACGTTTTACACATTAGCTCTCACAATTTTAAAGCCGATCTTACTGTAGATAAAAATATGAAGTGAATACTGCAAGAGATATATTAGACCTCTTGCACGAATAGGTAGAAGATGAGAAAAGTAGGTCAGA
>JBCBIE010000049.1:0-42199 GCA_038524995.1 Cyanobacteria bacterium J06621_8 | reverse complement strand
GTATAACTTTACCAACTCATTTTAAGCTTTTTAGCATTACGCATTCACCAACGCCTAAATTTGTATAGAAAAAACTTAAATTCGATCTTAGTTTCCAACTTTATTTTTTTAAAGTCATCTTTTGGCAACGAGTAAATAGAGGTTTGAGGCGATGCAAGTATCCAACTTTATCATTACTCTACACAGGAGTGAGTTCTGTCGTGTTAGCCAGAGTCATTGCTTTCTAGTTTGAACGAGAGGGGCGCTGCGGGAACAGCAGCTTGCACAATCGAGTTGTTTAACTTTATTCAACCTAACAGTCCAGAGAGCTTTTTTGTTTCATGTGCTTCTTTTTACTTTTCAAACATCTTCTAAAGCAAAGTCCACTAACCTTATGACTGAAGTATTTCTGCTAGTTTATCTTGATCTAAATGCTGAAAATAATATTCAGCTTGGGCTCTTTGACGATATTCCACATTAAGAGTGATGGCTCGCTGTAGGTTATTCGCCGCTGATGAAACCTGATCTAAAAGGGCATAGCAAATAGCTTTATTATAAAAAGCGATCGCATAATCATCACGGGCTTCCAAAGCCAAATTAAAGCTAGCGATCGCCTCTTGATACCGTTGAAGTTTAATCAGGATCTGACCTCGATAGTTCCAAGCTTTAAACAACTCAGGATTTAGCTCTACCGCACGCTCAAAGGAGCCGAGGGCATCTTCCTGGCGATCAAGCATTTCTAAAGCCATGCCGCGATTCATCCAGGCAAGGGCGTTGTCAGGCTGTATCTCCACAGCCCGTTCAAATGACTCAAATGCCGCCTCATGCTTGAGTAATCGACCTAAAGCTACCCCCTGATCCACCCAGGCTTGATAATAATCGGGCTCAACTTCAATTGCTCGTCGGTAGCTGTCGATAGCCTCTTGATAGCGCTGTAGACGACTGAGGGTAATGCCCCGATTGCACCAGGCTGCGGCTAAATTGGGCTGAAGCCGTACTGCCTTATTAAAAGCGGCGATCGCTCCTTCGTATCTTTCTATTCCTTTGAGAGCTAAACCCCTCTGGTGCCATGTCTGAGGATTATCGGGTTGAAGTTCCAGTGCGCGATCAAATAGGGCGATCGCTTCTTGGTAATCACCTGCGGCTAATAGCTCACCCCCCTCAGTGAGGAAATCATCGGGCTTGAGGAATAGCTGGGGATGATTCTGTTGCAGGGTGGTTATGGGCTCTTGTAGGGTTTGTAGCTGTTCTTGAATTTCCTTGAGGCTATTATCCGTTAGCTCCTGGGGATTAACTTGAGCTAGCGTAGTGAGGATTTGCTCTTTCTTTGCCTGGGCTGCTTCATATAGCTGGGATAGCTGGGTTTGATGTGTCTGCTGTAGCTGCTGTAGCTCTTTTTCTAGTGACTGCTGACGCTGTTCAATTTCGTTTTGCGCCGTGGTAATGCGATCGCCTGCTGTGGTAGAAAGCTGTTTGAGTCTATGACCAACTTGCTCGATCTCCTGTTTTAGCTGAGACTGCTCTTGATCTAGTCTTGTGATTAGCTCTGTCTTGATGTTTTCCAGATCCTTAATCGTGTCATCCTGTCTTTGCCTCACTTTTTGTTCAGTATTAGTCTCTATTTCCGCCACGTGTTGCGCGAATTTGGCTTTAAGCTGGCTGATTTGGGAGACTAGGGCATCAATTTCTTGTTTGGCTTTAGTTTGTTGTTGAGCCAGCTCTTTAATTAAGCTACTCTGGTTTTCCTCGAGCTCTTGGGAAATCTTTGATTGCTGTTGCTTGGCTAAGATCTGTAGCTTGGCTAGCTGGGGAGCAAAGTTACTACCTTGACTGGTTAAGTTTGTAATTAACTCTTCCTGTTTGACTTCGGCTCTACTCTTAAGTTCTTTAAGTTGCTCATTAAACTTACTAACTGAGATGGTTAAATTATCGATTGCTGTGTGTTGTTGTGTGGCAACCTCTCCCTGTAGCTGTTCTAGCTGGGGAGTAAACTCAGAGGTAAGCTGAGTTAAGTTTTGCAGCATCTCCTCTTGCTGTTGGGCGGTACTTCCCTGAAGCTTTTCTAGCTGATTTTCCCATTGCTCAAATAATTTACTGCACGCTGTTTGATGACTATTAACAATCTCTTTGATGGTTTGCAATCCCTTTTGCTGATACTCCTCAAAGTTGGCGGCTAGCTGACTAATGTTAGTTTCCTGTGCAGTTAATTTCTGTCTAAAATCAGCTACCTCAGCTTCTAACTCTTGATTAACTTGCTGAGTACTAGTTTGAACCTGCCGTAAATCTTGAGTAATTTGGCTAAGTTCCGATTTAGCCTGCTTTAGCTCTTGAAGATTCTGGCTCACTAAATAGGCAATTTCTCGTGATACTGAACGCCGTAACAGCCATAAAGAAGCGATCGCTGCTGTAATCAATAGGGCTAAAGTAGCTAAAACAATCAGGTTAAACTGAACTAAAGTACGGCTAAACAAACGATCAGCTTCAGCTTCAATTTTAGTCTGGATCTCTTCGTCTATGGTAGCTGAGGGGGATGATTGAGCCAAGGCTGGAGCGGCAAAATCTCCCCAGGATAGAGACAGTAATAAAATACCGACAATCATTGTTCCTGGGGATGCCCAGAGAGAAAACTTGGGATACTTATCGCTCATCAGATCTACCTCAGTCAGTCACTGCATTATTTCAGTAATGGTTGCCGATCTCAATCGATCTGCTTCTCTATATTAAGATCTGACTAACATTTACAGTTTTTTAATAGCGATATAGCCTTTCTCAAATTGGTGAGGTACACCCAGAGAATTACCTACTAACAACTAACCAAAACCGAACAATTGTAACGTGCATCATTCAAATGAGAATCGCTATATTCTGAGCTAAAACTAGCGTTAACCATAATAATCCTGTTGCATAATTTGCTCTACCTCCACAAAACTATCTTGAGGAATCTGAAAATCAAAAGACATAGTGGCGATCGCATCTTGATAGAGATCTCGATATTCTGCATCAAGATAATTTTTTAGACTGGGATTCTTTCTCAAGATGCGTTTAATCCGATTCCGAAAATTAGTAACCTCCTGTTTCCAGCCATTACTACACCTTGATCGCTCCTCATCCCAGTACTTTAACTTTAAGATATGCTCGATTAATCGCTGCATGTAGCTATCAAGGGATCTCTTCTCTGATTTGCCCATGTCATCAATTTCATCAAGCAAATTATCCCAATCCATATGCTCAAAGTCTCGATTTTGAATAGCTCTCTTGATTTCTTCAATCCAAAGATTAAAGTCTGTATCATGCAGTTGTTCTAAATTGCTATCCATTAGTTATAGTCATTCTAAATAGAAACCATACGAATAAATGCACTGTTTTGGTTTGATAGAGCCTAAAGCCTCGAACAAGTAACTTAGACCACGAGGAAATTAATTAGAATGACTATAGTTCCTTATCACTCTTTACCCGATCAAGATTTATCGGACTCATGGCATAAGCTTATGATTTACTTTCTCAATTAGCTTGTCCGTTGCCTGAATCGCCATACTGCAAAGTTCATTGTTATCTTCATAATTGTAGCGAGCCTCAATCATTGCCAGCATAAATTCCTTAACAGTCCGAGCATAGGGACTCAAAAGGACTTGATCTCGCGGATTACCCGACAGACTATAAAGTAAATCTTGAGTTTGATGATTAATCTTGTTATCTTGGGTCATTTCCATAATTTTAATGTCCTATTAGTCTGATAAAACTTGTAAGCCTTTTTGGTCTTGGCATCGATGATCAATATCACCTGATCAGGAGCATCGCTAATGATCTCTGAAGTTAAGTGTTCAGGGTTAATCCCCTCATGGTACGCCATGAATTGTTTGCATTTTTCTAGGTCAATCATGATGATTTAATCAGTCTATGTCCTAGTTCAAGATTCAGTTTAAGAAATTGCCCAGCAAAAACAAGTTAATTTACCGAAAGATAAAAAATATTTTTATTTACCGTTTTTTCTTACGCTTGTCAATCATCATTTTTCTGCGCTGAGAAATTAGAGCAAAAGCCTCAATTGTCGATATGCCCAGAGCATGACCAACATCAGCGATTGTTTCCTCAGACATATTCTTTTTTTGATTGAAATAAAGACTCCAGCGAGATTTTTTAATGGATGTAGCTTGGTATAAATCTTCTAAACTAGCGTTAAGGAAAAATTCAGCAGGTTTAATATTTCTTTCTTGGAATAGCTTGAGATTATTTGCCTGAAGTTTTTTCAACTTGTCTTGTTTGTCATTTATCACCATCTCTGCTTTTACTTTACGGTAAAAGTATTTCAATATCTAACATATTACAAGAAAATTTTACTGAACGGCAATAATTCTATTTTTACCGAAGAGTTAAAATACGTACATGGTGCTTAGTTTTTTATGAACTAATGAACTAGTACAAGCTACTCTGAAGCAGACCTAAACATGGAAATACGAGATATTATCGCTGAATTAATAGAGAAGTATAATCTTACAGAAACCTTGATCTGCAAACGTTCTGGCTTACATAACAGTCAGTTATCTCGCTATCTTAACCAGACTAATAAGAAAGATATCCATGTTGCGACCTTACTGAGGATAATTCATGCTTTTCCCCTAGAGGCGCAGTCTGAATTCTGGTGGCAAATGAATTCCCTAAGCATTCGTAAAAATCAGGCAGCTTTAATCAATCATCAACAGGATGCCAACAGAATCTTGAAGGTTGCCGAAAAGAACAACGAATATAGGTTGTAAACCTCATCTATTTTGAAATCAGGAGTTTTAAGATATCTGTTCGAGGGAATAGGGAATAGGGAATAGGGATCAGGGAATAGGCATTAGAGATAAAACTACAGTTTTCTAAATGGACGAGATTTAAATTAAATTTTTAGTGTCTTGCAGAGGCTAGGGCATCAACTCTTGTTTTAGTCGATGGATAATTGTATTTGGCTCTACCTGAGATAAAATTCGCTTAATCAGGGTTGAAGCACCCATATCTCCCCAGGTGCATCCCTGTTCTAAATATACTTGGGTGACACGCCCAATAACGAAGGTGCCGTAGGCGGCGATCGCTCCCTGAGCAGCAGCAGTACCTACGTATGCCGTAATGGCTCCTGAAGTATCAAACCCACTGGAAAGGATAGCTCCGCTTTTGCCCACGCCGAGGAAGAAACTGCTGCCAACTTCCCCTAGTAATAAACTTCCTGAACTAGCAATTATGCGCTTTAAAAGGTTGCTGGCTTCGTAGGTAGTGAAGGGTAAGCCGTAGAGCTTTGAAAGTTCTCGAATTAAGGCTAAATCAGCGACTAAGCCCCCAAGTAAATCCAAAATGATGATTGGGTTACAGCCAACGGCGATCGCCTTATAGCGGGCATATTTATTGATAATTTGCTCTGCTTCTGACTGACGGAGGGAGATAGTTTTTTGGGCAATATTCTGTTCGGCATCCCGCGCCTGAACTAGGGCATTTAAAGCCAGTAAAGATTTGCCTTCCTGCTTGAGGATTTCCTCTAAAGCCGATTTTAAAGCTTTAACTTGTGGCTCAGGGTATTCCCAGTCAGAGGAGACAGTACCGTCTGCTGCTTCAATTCTTACCTGGATTGGTTGGGGTTTAGCCGCTACCGTAACAATTTCGTGGGGAGCGATAATTTCGGCTAAATCACCGCCGCTGTGGGCAGCATTAATTTTTTGTAGCTGTTGATAAATCTGCTGACGATCTTGCTCAGGATAAAGGTCTATTTTATTAAACACCAGAATTAAAGGCTTTTGGGTCTGACGCAACTCACAGATTGCCTCGTACTCCGTCCGCGTAATGTCTCCTGCTATCACAAATAAGATTAGGTCGGATTTTTGAGCGATGGAGCTTGCCATTGCCGCCCTCTCTTCCCCTGCCACCTCATCCAAACCAGGGGTGTCAATCAATTCCACCTCCAACCCATCTTCTGGGGAAGGCTGCCACGGCAACACCGTTAGAGATTGGGTTACTCCATGAAGGGCTCCTGTTGCCACCACATCTTCCCCCAAAAGAGCATTAATTAAAGAAGATTTACCACAGCTAACTATGCCAAAGGTGCTGATGCGAATCGCCTTCCTCTCCAGCCGACCCAAAGCATTTTGCAAAGACTGGAGGTCAGATTTAACTGCCCCCTGTAGGCGATCGTTGGGGGGTGAGTTACCGTGACGACGGAAACTAGAGTACCAGGAAATTGACTGCTGTAGGCTGGCGTTGGCTTGATTTAATTGCGCTTCCTGGGTCGATGTTTTCATACTTAAAGTAAAGGTAAAGACACCTGCTAATAAATAATAGACTCGGTTTATCTAAAAAGCTTTAAGTTTTGAGCTCTAGACTATAAGATTAAGAGGTTTAATACCTCATTGTCCATAGTTCAAAATCGCCATTGATTGGCTTATAGCTTAGGGCTTAAGGCTTATTGCTGGGGAACCCAGCCCCTTTATTGATTTTTGCTAGCCAGATCTAGAGCTCCTGAGGGATAGGCAATCCGCTTATGATTAAACTGTTCCCAAACTCGGACAAAAACGTCGGCTATTATGGGCAACTCATCATAGCTTAATCCACTATCAACTAGCTGTCGGTCTTGCCAGCGAGACTTAAAGATATTTTGTACCGTAGTTAGTGCTTGTTTTGGGGTAGCATCCAGCAAAGAGCGCAGTGCAGCCTCACAGCCATCCGCCAACATCATGATACCAGCCTCCCGAGATTGGGGAATTGGTCCATCGTAGCGGAAGTCTTCCTCCGTGACGATAATGCCCTGAGCCTCAGCTTGCTGTTTAGCCTGGTAGAAAAAATAAGCGATTAGCAGAGTCCCCTGATGTTCGGGAATAAAATCGCGAATTGCCTTGGGCAGACCATACTTACGGGCAATCACTAAGCCTTCACTAACGTGTTTTTTAATAATGTCAGCGCTGATCCAGGGGTCGTCAATTTCGTCATGTTTATTTACTCCCCCCATCTGGTTTTCAATAAATCCCAGGGGATCGTGCATTTTGCCAATGTCATGATAAAGAGTGCCTGCTCTAACTAACTCCACATTACAGTTAAGCTCTCTGGCTGCTGCCTCTGCCAGAGATGCCACAAACATCGTATGCTGAAAAGTTCCTGGAGCTTCCGTTGCCAAACGCTTCAGCAGGGGTAAGTTGGGGTTGGAAAGCTCTGCCAGGCGAATGGGAGTAATTAAGTCAAAAAAGCGCTCCAAATATGGTGAAATACCGATAGCAACCACAATCCAAGCGATGCTAAACAAGCCACAGATAATTGCATCTGGTAAAATTGCCGACCAGATGCTCGCAGGACTGGCGCTCTGGATTAAATTAAGCACCAGATAGACACCCACTTGAGATAATCCCACCGCTATGCCCAATTTGGCAATCATCTCCCGCGATCGCAATTTTCCGGCAAAAACTGCCGCAATCATGCCACCCACCAGACCAGCAAGGAGATACGTTGAGCCGAGGGTCTGATTACTAAACATGACCAGCGCTGTAACCACTCCCACCTCACAAATAGCAATAGTTGGAGTATAAAAACTGCTGATTAATAACCCAATCGCGGGCAGGCTGGTATAGGGAACTTCAAAGACGCTCAACAGCGGGGCGCTGATCCCCAAAAGACCCAACAGCAGATAGTCACGATGACGAATAGACGAATAAACATTTCTCTGGATGATCAAGAACAAGCCCACAATAGCAGTGACAAACATTGCCGAAAGTCTCAGTCCTGACCAGTTAATTCCTCTTTGACTCAGGTCAAAACCATCAAGGAGTACAAAATTATTTTGGGTAATTCTAGCTCCTTCTTTAACAATTACCTCTCCTTCTTCTACTTTCACCACCACAGAATTAATCGCCATTGCTGCTTTTTCCGCAATATTACGGGTGGCTTCCTTATCTTCTTGCAGATTGGGTTGCAGTACTCCTAGAAGTAAGTTACTAGCCAAACGCTCTGTTATGGGGGGAATTTCAGGATTGAGCTGTGCTGTAACAGCCTGCTCTAGTAAGTTAGAAGGTATACCCAGGGGAATGCCCTGAATCAAAATGCGTTCAGCTGCCAGTAAAGTGCTGTTTTTAGTGCTTTTCCACTCTTTTTCAGTTAAATCTAGGAGAATAGCCAAATCTTTATCGCTTAAACTCTCAATTTTTTGGGGTTCCAGCTTAGCCCAAGCTTGAGCATACCGATAACGGGTTAAAGTGATTTGAGCAATCAGAGTGTTAAATTCAGTTTTTGAGGTTTGAGCACGATAAGATAATAGCTCTGCTGCTACTTTTTGCAGGCTAATATTGAAGTCAGGACCGCTCTCTACAGATAAGCTTAGGGAATTTGCTTTAATGGTTTGCAGTTTCCAGTTTTTAGCGACAGAAGCCAACACTGCTTTAAATTCATCTTCGGGACAAAATCGGATATATTTTTGACTAGGTAAAGATAATGCTTCTAAAGTAATAAAGGGAAATGGGGCGGTGGTTTTTCGCAGTTCATCAATCTTACTAACGAATGAACCCAGTTGACTCTTAATTTCCTGGGTTAACTCTTCATTTTGCTTGAGAATCGGCACGATGCCTGTTTGAACTTCCTTTCGTTTCTCTAGTGTGGTCTTAGTATCTTCAAATTCAGCCGAATGAGGAGCTCTAATTGTGAGGGGAGAAATTTTGCCTACGGTTAATTGTGGTTGATTATAGAAGCGATAGCCTACAACACCAGTAATGACAATAATGCTGATTAGCAACATCAGCACAAAATCTCTAAGTTTGGTCTGATGTTTTTTTCTCCTTGACTGCCCAAAGCTGGAGTTAGTTGGGATTCTATTAACATTTCTTTTCAATAATCTTTTACCCCACCATAAAATACCCTGGTGTCGATTTTGGAAAAGCCATACCTCAAGTTTCTGGAGCAGTGAATGCCAACTTTTCATCATAGGTGAGGTTTGTGATCAGGTATAAAATTCCTAATATAATTTTAACCAACGTTAAATCAAACGAAAAAAAAGCGATAGTTTGTTGCACAAGTAGTAAGTCGATTTGGGGAAGCTGAGCACATGGAAAAAAATTTATCAGATAATCTATCTATCAATTTGGCTGTTGATGGAATACCAAGTATAAATTCTGCAACAGATTTACGCCAAACACAACTAGAATTTCACTGTAATTTCTGGGTCTACCCATAATTTAAATTATAGGGAAGCAACAGTGTTACAGACAGTGAGGATGAGGAAGATAAAGATAATGCTAAAAATTTAGCTATGCTATCAGTTTTACCCATAGATTTATCTAGATTTATCTGAAATTGGTGAATGGACTCACGTTCATTGCTGGGAAATTATTTTTAAAGAGTTTCGGGACTGAATCGTGGGAGAAATCGCCACAGCTTGAAGCCAGGGCTGAAATAAATCTTGCTCCTGGCTGAGATTATAAATTCCTAACCAGACTTTAAAAAGTTTTAGCAACATTTGCTCTTCTAATTCATGGTCTGGAGGTTGAGCAATCCTCATTCTCCAATTCAGAGGAATCCTTAATATTCCGTTATGGGCTCCAGATAAGGTACCTGTAAGAGCCGTTATCATACCAGCTAGAGGGGAATCGGTATTTGCCGCTCTAAGAACTGATAGTTTGAAATCTTGAGGATTACTGATGAAACAATACCATGACCAGGCGATCGCTGTCTCTAAAGAATCCGCATCAGCTCCTAGTTTAGCCGTAAGCTGCGGTCGGCTGATACCTTCGCTGGCGAGTTCGCTCACTAATAGTAATTGCTCAATTAGTTTTACTGAAGGAGAATCGAGCTTTTGTTGAGCTTCTTGGATTAAATTGCGCCAGTTTAATGGCTCAAGCTTATGGCAGAGGAGGGAATTAACTAAACTATACAGAATGACGTAGGAAGAATGACTTTCGGGGGGGAAATTAAACTGCTTGGGAGATACCAGCAACCGAAATAAGAATTTTAGGGGATGCTCGTTGCTGATTGCCGACTGTCTCAGAGGCTGGTCAGCTTTCGGTAAGCTCGACTGTTGACTGTGCCAGTTTTCTTGAATTTTTTCTTCAGTTTTTTCTGTCAGGTAAGTTTCTAAGTACTCTTGAGACAATTGCCTGCGATCCCTCAGCCAATTTTGGGTGGGGAATTCCAGCACTGAAATATTTTTTTGAGGGGATGTCTTGGGCTGGGTTTGCTCATTAAGCTTTTGATTAGCTATGGCTTGCCCCACAATCCCGCCAAACCACATTCCTTGAAATCTGGCAAAAGTCATTTGTGTCATTAATTACTTCAGCTTAATCTAGCCTAAAGCTGTTCCTGCTATTCTTATCTTTGATAGTAAATACTGAAACTCAATCTAAAATAATATTTGCAGAGTCAAGTAACAATTAATTTTGATTAAGATCAATGATAGTCACTACCACCGATACAGTTCAAAATCAAACTATCGAGAGCTACCTAGGAATTGTCACGGCGGAGGTGGTCTACGGCACTAATGCCCTCCGAGACTTTTTTGCAGGCATTCGCGATGCTATTGGCGGCAGGACAGGGAGCTATGAAAGAGTGTTTGAAAAGGGACAACAAAAAGCGATCGCCGAATTAATTAATCGAGCTGAAAAACTCAATGCCGATGGGATAGTGGGTATTGAAATTGACACAGGAACCATTAATGTAGATGAAAAGGGCGTTTTATTACTGATAACGGCTACGGGAACAGCAGTTAAATTTGGATAATACTGAAGCTATATCCTTTCTCAAATTAGTGGGGTACACCAAGAGAATTACCCACTAACGACTAACAACTAACGACTAACAACTAACCAAAACCGAAAAATTGTACTTTAATGCATTCAAAGTTATTTATAGCTATGAGCTTTTGTGTAACTTAAATTACAATCAAGACTTGTTTTCTCGACTGAGTAAAATTTATGTTGTCCTCTGATACTAATTTCTCTAATCCGCCAACTTTTCCCATTTTGAATCTTCAGGTTCATCTGCTGGATAACTACACTGACTGGCTGATAATGCGACTTAAGCAGCAGTTGGGGACTCATGTAGTAACCCTTAACGCAGAAATGAGTATGATGGCGCAGGACAACCCTGATTTAGCGGCTGCGATCGCCAATGCGGAATTAACAATCCCAGATGGAGCAGGGATCATTGTCTACATGCGTCTCAGGGGTCGTAAACACCAGCGTTGTCCTGGGATTGAGCTGGCAGCATCTTTAATTGAATATTTAGGAAACTCCGCCTCTGATAATTCTCTATGTTTTTTCGGTGGCAAACCTGGAGTCGCCCAACAAGCCGCATTAACTTGGCAGTCAAAGTTCCCTAACCTCAACATAATGAATCAAGATGGGTATATTTCAGGGGCAGCAGAAGAGGAATGGAAGCAAACCTTAAAAACTCGTCAGCCCGACGTTATTTTTGTCGGGATCGGCGTACCGAGACAAGAACTCTGGATCAATGCTCATCGCTCCCTATGTCCTCAGGCAATTTGGATTGGTGTTGGGGGAAGTTTTGATATTTGGGCAGGTACTAAAGAACGAGCCCCAGAATGGTTGAGGAACAATAATCTAGAATGGTCTTATCGTCTTTACCAGGAACCCTGGCGATGGCGGAGAATGATCTCTTTGCCCAAATTTTTGTGGCGTTCCTTACGGGCTTAAAGTAGCATTTATCATTTACCATCTAACATTAAACATTGATAAATGGTAGATGTTCTAATAAAAACGCCCTCTAAGCTCAGATTTAGATGTAAGCGTAGAGGACGTCAATATTTGGATATTAAGTTGAATGGGCAAAAATATGCCTCTGGGGCATCTAATTATTAGCTGTGGTAGAATCGCCAGAATTATTATTAGATTCTGTTGTATTTTCGCTATTTCCGCTATTGTTGTAATTTCTTCTTGAACGATTTCCATAACCGCTAGTTTGCTTACGGAATTTACGAGCATTGATTTTATTACGAGCTGCTTTTTCTTTTTTCGCGTTACGACGTTTAGCCATTTAGGTATGATTCCTCATTAGACAATAAAAAGCTTCCGAGAGTATCTAGTTTACGATACCAAGGAACACAATCAGCAAAATTATTGCGACTGTATGTGAGGTATTTATGACCTAGTTACTCTCCAGAAGCACAATTTTAGGTTTGATTTAGGTGTTTAAAAGCGATCGCGACGACCTCCACCACTAAAAGAACCTTTATTTTCTCGGGGTCTTGCTTTATTGACCTTAATTTCGCGACCCATCCATTCCGCGCCATCTAAGGTCTCAATTGCTTTGTCTTCTTCTGCCTCTGTTTCCATTTCTACAAAGCCGAAACCTCGTTTCTTCCCTGTTTCTCGGTCAGTAGGCAGATGAACCCGCTTGACTTTACCGTACTCTGAAAATACTTCGTTTAAATCTTCTTGGCTAACCTCATAGTTAAGGTTACCTACGTAAATTGACATGAACTGAACGTCTCCTGAATGCATGTAGATGTAGAGAGTTTAATTTTCGGAAAAGAACCAAATCAATACTTTATGGAAAAACCTAATCAATACTGAATACGAACTGAATTGCCGATTTTAATCTCAATACGAATCCTAACACTTTATGCTATAAAAAAGGACGTCTTGCCAAATGCAATATTTTTTTACATAATTTATTACTTATCAATCTTTGTCTGTTTCAGGCAGATACTTTTACTATGGCTTTCGCGCCTTATCCCACAGGGTTTGAGCTACTTGTGCAGGCTGAATTTTTTCGAGCCAGAGGCTAAATTTTGTCCAGCAGCCTTGTCAAAGTTCGTTGACTCTCCCAGCCATATTGGGGCATGATCTGAGCCAGGCAGGATTTAATCACTGTCTGGGGTGCAGAAGTTGCCACTGTTCCAGGGTAGACCTTGCTTTTCCAAACTGGATGTTGCACTAAAGAGCAATTTTGCCAGGTAATTACTGGATAATTTAATAATGCTTTAATTGCAGCATTATCATCCCAAACCATCTTTGAACTACTAAAAATGGGGAAACCTGTACGAGGATCAAATAAATCCCCAAGATAATCTTCTGTTTGCAAAGCCGAAACCAAATCAAAACTAAAACTAAGAAACTTCCCTCGCCGACGATCTTTTTCTTGAGTAACCTGAATTGTATTGTTGCTAAAAGAAACTGCTGATTCTTGCAAAACGATGACGAGATTAGCTAATGGATGATCCCAGCCAGGAAACCAATGATTTTGATGCTCTCTAGCAAACTGGTGGGGTGGCGAGATCCAGATTTCGCTTCCTGTTCCTGAGGGAGTAATGTAATTTGCCCGATATAGAGGAGTGTCCATCTCAGACTGCTTAAGAAAAATTAACGTTAGCTGCTAAAAGTTCACTATTCAATGACCGAATTTGAGCAAATTTATCAGCTACTTCCCCTTGAGTAAGCATCTTTTCCGCCAGGGCAAGCCCAGAGTCTAAAGTGCTAGCGATCCCAAAGCGCCACAGGTAAAAACCGCCGTTAAGAATAGCGGCAGGAAACAGTTGACTATTATTACCCTGAATCACTTCCTGCATGAGGGCGATCGCCTGAGGGGCAGATTCAAAAGTAATATCCGCCCCCTTGAGGTCATAATCTGCGGGAGCAACTAATAAACGTTCATACTCATCTATATCAGAGCTTAAAATAACGATCCCCGTGCGGCTACGAGGGAGATCGCAACTGCCTTCTAAACCTTTTACAAGAGTAAAATCCTTAGTAGTACCCCTAATTTTAAACGTCTCACGGAAACGAGTCTCTGTAGGGGGATGAACAAAGCCTGCAACTAGATGGGCATCTCCTTTAATAGGGCTCCAGGCTAATTCAGCGCTGGCTAGGGGAGGACGTTTACCGATTTGTTCGCGATAGGTAACAAAATCAGCCGCCTCGGGAAAATGCTGCGGCAGATAAATAAAGCCTAAATGAGTACGATCATAGATATGCTGTGCTTGAGCCAAGGTATTATTACTTAGGTCTAGACCCAGATCGCGACAGATCTTAATCAGGGGAACACCATATTTCGTCGGCATACAGTCCCCGCCATGGAGTACCACTGGCACGGCGGCACTGGCTAGAATTAACGTTGTAATGATGGTAACAGGAACGGTACGAGCACGACCATCATAGGGATTACCGAGAACTACAGGCTGATGCTGATGCTGGGGGCAAATCTGGAGGTGACTACTTAGCTGATCATAACCATCGAGGATACCTGCTAATTCTTCTGGAGTGGGGCGTTTAATCCGATGGGCAATCAAAAAAGCTCCAATCTGCGCGGGGGTGGCAGATTGGGTTAGCATCATCCTGGTAGCAGTGGCGGCTTCGACACGAGAAAGATCTTTGCTAGTGTGAGTTCCACTGCCCACTCGTTTTAGTAATTCTCGAAACTCGTCACTCATAATGCTTTCTATCTTATCAATACTGTGTCAGTTAAGAACTAACTAAATGGGATGCTTTTAAACTGGCTGATTTGTTCAATTCTTTTACTAAATTATAGAAGTGAGCGATGGGAGGGATCATCAGGCGATCGCGGGTAGTGACCATAACTACTTGGCGGGTAAGTACGCGATCGCCTGCTAATTGCTGGTTAGTCTTCTTATTAAAGTGAGGTTGAGAGATGGGGCGGATTGCCAGGGTGGGATCATTATAGGAATCAATCAAGGCTTTATGGGGCAGCAGGGCAATCATTTCTCCTTGGCGAATTACGCCACGAAAGGCATCCAGGGTGTTAAGTTCCATTGCCGTCTTAATCTGAATGTTTTGATTTTCAAACCATTCTTGAACTAAGCGCTGCATCCCATAGCCATCTTTGAAGACAATTTGGGGATATTTTACTAATTCCTGGGGAGGGATTTTTTCTAGCTTACTTAAAGGATGGGTTGCCGCCATCAAGACATCCACCTGCTCTTCATAGAGGATCGCAAGCTCAATTTCCGCAGAAGAAGTCAGGAAGCGATTGTTCATCACGATCGCCACATCAATCAAACCATCTCGCAACACCTTAAGGGCGCGATCGCTCCCTAAGGCAGTAACTCTTAACTGAACTTCAGGATAATCCAGACAAAACTGCTGCAAAATCGGCGGCAGATAATGGGCACATACCGAATGAATTGCCGCAATACAAAGCTCTGGCTGCTTTCCTGCAATAAGATCGGCACATTCTCTACTGGCTTTATACCATTCTTGACAGATTTTTTGAGCCCGTGGATATAGTTTTTCACCTCCCAGAGTCAGTTTCGCCTGAGTGCCACGATGAAACAGAGGCAAACCTAGGTCTTGCTCCAAAGACTGAATCTGACGGCTAATAGTTGACTGAGTTACCCCACATTTTTTAGCTGCCTGTCCAAAATTTCCCGTTTCTGTAATTGCGATGAAGGCTTGCAACTGCTCAATCCGCATACTCCCTCTCAAAATAAAGCGTTACAGCTTCTTGGCTAAATAAATCAACTGCTTGGGGCTACTCCCTAAGGTAGCTAAAAGCTAATAGCTAGGAACTAATAGCTGGAATCACCGATCATTTATGATAGTGAGCAGTCAATACCTGTTGACCATAGCTGATCATCTATGAAAATTTTGGTATCGAGAGTTACATAAATGCGAGACTGGAACCAGAAAACATCAGCGCCGCTAGCATTAACTATTGAGGACGAGGAAAAGTGGGTAAATCAACGGCAGCTAAAGATTGGGGCTTTTTAGTTGGGGTGGATTTCTGGGGCTTTTTCTCTTTCCCATTGGCAGCCGACCAGGTAGTAATCTTGGCGGCAGTTTTGCTCGCTTCTCTCGTTTTGCTGTGAGAGGTTTTTTCCTTGATGGCTAATGAATTATTTCGAGGAAAAGCAATCTTGGGCTCAGGAATAGCGTTAGTTGACCAAGGTTGGACAAAGCGGTTATGAGGATAGTTATTCTGTTGCTTAATCGCTTTTTCCTGGCGCGATTTGGCTGCTGACTGATATCTTTTTAGTTCAGCTTCTTTTTCCTGGGCTGTTTGCTGCTGCTGATGCAGTTGATTTTGCAGCTCTATGCTTTCTTCATCCTTAACGGCTAATTCCAAAGCTTGGTGAGCTGATTTTTCCTGTAGGAGAGTACATTCTCTTTCTAGCTGGGCTGTTTGTTTTTGGGCTAATTCATGTTTATCTGAAAGCTGCTGAATCACTAATTCTTGACGGGCTGCTTGTTGTTGAGCAGTAACCAACTCTTGAGTCAGTACACTAAGCTGATCCTGGTATGCTTTAATTTCTTCGGCTTGTTTTGCCAGCAACAAATCGCTATTTTGAGATTTTTCTACATATCTGTTAAATTTATTATCAATCTCGGCTAATTCTTGCTCCAGTCGAAATACCTTTTTAAGTAACCTACGGTTGTATTCTCGGAGTTTATGGGCAACTTTTTGCCAGTCCATCTTAGGGATTGAAGATTCGCCAACTTCTGGCTGATTATTTTCTTGAACCTGATTTGTCTCTGGGACAATAGCTTGTTCCATAAATGAATTATTATCAGATTCTTCAAACTTATACTTTTTTGTTATTTCTTGCTCTGAGTTTTCTGACTGATTAGCTATCCCCTGGTCTAAAGACTGACTTGAGTTAGACGATAGAGATTCGAGATTAAAAAAATTATTTTTTTTGGCTTCACTCATGATTCTGATGGTCTTTAGGTTGGCTGACAATCTAGCAATGGCAAAAATTTAAAAGTCTACGTAATTACCCGCAAAAAATTAAGTAGTGTTTATGATTAAGCAAGCTTTAGTAATGCTAATTGATAAATTTAGTATAGAAACAAATTTTAGCTGACAATTAATTCTTTTGGTTTAGCTTTAGATTTGATTAGATATAGCTTATACTTTGTCTCTAAAAATGCCAAGATAGTTGACTAATTTAAAATTACTTTTCTTAATAATTGTTGCTGAATTAAAGCACGATCTTTTAAGGATTGAATCTGTATTTGTGCTTTTCCTGGCTGTCGCAATTGAGTCAGCCAGTCATGGCTAATCTGCTGGGGATCAACTGGCAAGTTAGCTAGTTCATAACCTGGTAGCTCAACCTCTGCCATTAGCTGAGAGACTTTGGGATCATAGCTTAGGGCAGAACAACGACACCCTTCGGCGGCTGCCATAATTAGGCTGTGGAGACGCATTCCAATCACCATCGTCACCTGTTTAAATAGCCCTTTAATTTGCTTAGGATCATCAAGGGACATTACTTTATAGCTGTCGCTTAACTTCGCTGCAATCTCCTTGGCGATCGCCAGATCCTGGGCAGGTTGAAAGGGCAGCAGCAGGATAAAGCTATTGCTTTGGCGCTGAAAGTCTTGAATTGCCTGAATTATAATCTGTAAACGCTCTGCCGTCAGTAAAGGATGGGAACGTAAAATAACGGCGACTATCTGCTGGTCGGTAACGGGTAATTCAGGTGCAGGGGCACTTTTGAGCGCCCAAACGGGATCGGGGGCAATTTGATAATCGATCTGCCAACTACTTAATAATTCTGCTGAAGCGGCATCCCTCACGCTAATGGCATCACAGCCTAATAATACCTGTTTAGTTAACCAGCGAGTAAAAGATCTTTTTAGAGGACCAATACCCTGTGCCCAGGCAATAGTTTTTAAACCTCGTTGTTGTGCCAGCGCCATCAACCCTGCATAGTAAATAGGACTCATAATACTCGTACTATCCTGCATCAGGCTGCCCCCTCCCCAGATAAAAAAATCTGACAGAGATAAAATCTTAAGTAGAGTTAACGCCGAAGTGCGATCGCAGCTAGCAACGCCATATCTTTCTTTCGTCTTCTGGGGGTTGCCAGATAAAACAATCGGTTCCACGGATTCGGGCAACATTTGCAGTAAGGACACTAGTAACGCTTCATCTCCTACATTACCCATGCCGTAGTAACCACACAATATTGCTCTTTGAGGACTCATTAATTTTGTTGGCTTTTAAACGTTGAGTTGAACGACTATATTATATTGGGATTTTAAGATCTTGAACTTTAGGTTATAAACTATCTTATAAGCAATGATTTGGTGTTCTCCAGGCTAATTTGATATGGATAATCTTATTGTCGATCGCACTTTGGTTGAATATCAGTCTAGTTTGGCTAGCTTACTCAGTCGGTTGCAATTATTCGCTACAGAAATTAATAATCAGCAATTAGAGTTAACGATTCGTAATCTAATAGCTAATATTAATGAGCCGTTTTTATTTGTGGTGGTGGGGGAAGTTAAGGCGGGGAAAAGCAGCTTTATTAATGCCCTGTTGCAGGGGGATATCTGTCAAACTGCGGCTGAACCCTGTACCGACGTAATTCAGCAGATTGTTTACGGAGAAGCCCAGCAAGAGGAAACGATTAATCCCTACCTGCGTAAGATTAGTCTGCCCAAGGAAGTCTTGAAAGATTTTTCCGTGGTTGATACTCCTGGGACTAATACCATTGTGGAAAATCATCAGGAAATTACCAGGGAGTTTATCCCCAATAGCGATCTGATCTTTTTTGTCTTTTTTGCCAAAAATCCCTATACCCGTAGCGCATGGGAGTTGCTGGATTTTGTTAGCAGTGAATGGCGTAAAAAAGTGGTGTTTGTGCTGCAACAGGCAGATTTAGCTAAACCTGAAGAACTAGCGAAAAATAAGGAAAAGCTAAGGGAATTAGCTGCCCAAAAAGGAATCGAATCCCCAGTGGTGTTTGCTACCTCCGTGGAATGGGAAGTTAATGGAAAAGCTGAAAATAGCGGGTTTCAGCAGGTTAGAAGCTATATTCAGCAAACGCTGCAAGATGGCGGCACTAAAAAGTTAAAGCTACAGGGAGTCCAAAAAACCAGCGAGCAGATTATTGAGTTGTTGAGTAATGATTTACTCTCTTTACAGCAGCAGCTTACAAAGGATCAGGCAGTAGTAGGCAAGATCAAAGCCAAGCTGCAACAAAATAAGAGACAGTCTGGTTTTGAGCTGGAGTCATTAATCAATCGCCTGTTAAGTAAATATGACGCTATTACCGCTAAGGTAAAAGCCGATTTTCGCGAACAGCTATCTCTATTTACTCTGGTTAAAGGTTCCTTTTCCGTATTATTTCGGGGTCAAAAATCTGCCCCCACCTGGATGGATCAGTTAAAGCAAAGCTGTGAACAGGAGTTAAAAGCTAGCTTGGGGGAAATTTCCCAGGATGGCATTAAACACTTTGTCGGGGGAATTAAACAACTCTTGCAAAGTTTAATCGATGATCTACAGGATATTAAAGTTAACCAGATTACCACCACCGCCATTACCGTTAACACTCTAGAAAGCCGTCAGGAAATAGTTGAAGATGTACAGCAAAAGGTTGCTGTCTTGCTGGATGATAAAACATTTCTTCAGTCCATTGAATCAATCAATGCTAGCGTTGCCCCTCGGTTGATTGGTGGTGGTGCGGCTACCGTTGCGGGTACGGCGATCGCCGCCCTAACGGAAATTGTATTATTAGATATCATCGGTACTGCTTTCGCTGGGGTGGGTTTATTGTTTGCTGGGGGAACCCTGGTGCTAAAAAAACGCAAGATTATCAAGCAGTTTGAGGACAAGCTAGATCAGGAAAAGGCTCGCTTTGAGAATGAGCTGACAACTAAGTTGAATTCTAAGCTGGATATTATTTACGAGGAAATCGAGCGTAATTTTATCAGTATCTATAGTTATGTTGAGGCGGAAGAGCAAAAGGTGTTGCCGTTAGTTGAGCAGTTTCAGGAGATTAGACATTTGTCATTGAGCATTGAGCATTAAACATTTAGCATTGAATATTCAATAGATATAGAAATTCGGAAAGAACAAAGTTTCAGACATTAGTTCTTTGATTTAAAACACTATCGTAAGGTTTTTTTGTACTAGTCTTAGATTTATCAAACGCTATCGCATGATATTTTTGTACTAAATTTGACGAAGAGTATCTCTTTTTAATCTACAGTGAAATGATTGTGCTATGATTAATCAAGCATTTTTATCATGTTTTTGATAAAAGTATTTATAAAGCATAAGCGAATAAATTATGGCGCAACCAAAAGAGCATAGTAAAGACAATGACAAGGTAGTCGTATTGACTCCCCTGCAACTGGAACTAGTGATCGTACTGACGCTAGGGGAGGCTTATGGCTTGCAGATTCTAGATCGGATTAACAAGGCGCGAGATGAAGTGGGAATGCGTAAATTGAGGATTGGATCTCTTTACCCCACCCTGAAGCGTTTAGAAGATGCAGGCTTAATCAAGAGTGAACTGCGGGAAGAAGTAGCAGGAAACGGCACACCCCGCAGGAAATATTATGAACTTCTGGCGGAAGGAAGAACAGCAATTAGCCGCACCCAGGCTTATTACAGATTGCTAGCGGAAGAGGGTAATTCTGGTGATGAGTTGATTCCTGATTTGTCAATTGTAGTTTATTAAGGAAAGGAGAAGATTAATGATATTTAAAATTTTCAAATATCTCTTGGAGATCGTATATCTGAGACAAATATCTCACCAATTGAGAAAGTCTATATCAAAGTTAGATCTAATGGAGTTAATGATAGAAAAATATTTATCGAAGTCTCACTATAAGCCTCTATCAGAGTTAAGAATCCAATCTAGGATATTGTCACGAGAGTTAGCTAGAGGATTATTACTATGTAGGTCATGGTCAGAATTAAACTCTTTATCAGAGTTGCAGTCTAGAGCTGACTTTTTGTTAGAATTGCTGTCAAAATCCAAGATGCAGTTTAATAGAATAGAAAATTTAGTATCAGTTTTTATTGAATCAAATGATAGTTGTATACAGTTTGAAAAATCTTTGATTTATAATGTTAAATTTCCTTTTATTATTTGTTGGCTAGATGAAGAAAAGCAAGGAGAATTGATTGAGATTCGGAGCGTTTGGTATGGCGATCGCCCGTTAAATTTCTGGACAAACTTTGTAGTGGAATCAAGAACTCTACAGTATTTAATTTACGATCACCTCTGGTTTTGGCTAATCCAAAAAATCAAAGACCGCTGGCAGCCCATGAAACAAGAACGACTACCAAAAATTAGGCATTAAAACTAAACAACAATCAATGTAATGGAAACAATTACTATTACCTTTGCAGGACTATATATACTAGGGATTCCTTTTTGGATAGTAAGCAAAGGCTGGAAAATCACTATCAGTTTATTTCAAGGAAAAATTGAATTAGAACCACCAACACTTCCACCAGCAGATAGAGAATGAGACGACTGTAAAATTAGCAAGGAAAACAACCACCTGACAGATGGTTAGTAAACCTAATTAATAATCAATAAAAAGACCATCCTCAAAAACATATTGACATTGTAAATACGTTTTGTCTACACTACAGTATATGGACGTGTATTTTGTACTCAATGGCATAACGTTTGTTTGGAACGATGAAAAAGCTCGAATAAATCCTCAAAAACATTATGGTATAACCTTCGGACAAGCTGCTGAAGCTTTCTTTGATCCGTTTTTGGTAGTAATAGATGCCAGCCGCAATAATGAAGCGCGAGATGCCATCATTGGTCTTGATAGACGTTGGAATCTTTTGTATGTCGTCTTTATTGAGGGTGAAGATGACATGATTCGCATTATTTCAGCCCGTAAAGCAACACGTAAGGAACGTGAATACTATGAAACCTGAGTCACTAAAAAAACGGCTAGACAAAAATCGACCGATGACAACAATTACAATTCGGATGCCTGAAGATGTGATTGAAGACTTGAAAAGAATTGCGCCTTTACTGGGATTTTCGGGATACCAGCCTCTAGCACGTACCTATATCGGTCAAGGTCTTCGTGCCGATTTAGAGCGTTTAGAGGGAGATACTGTTTCCGCACTCATCGCCAGTCTGAGGCGACATGGTGTCAGCGATGAAATTCTACAAGAAGCCCTAGGCGAAGTTACGTAGCTGTAGTAGCTTATGTTAGCCTTTCTTTGAAGAGCGATCGCAGATAGAGGCTTTATATAATTGGAATACAAGAAAAAAGTTGAAATGAGGTTAGGTCGATGACAGTTCAACAACCCCGCTACAGCAAAGAAGAATTTGCTCGTCGTGGTGATGAAATTTATGAAACTCGAGTAAAAGCCCAAGTTGAGGAAGGAAATCACGGCAAGATTGTGGCGCTCGATATTGAAACCGCAGATTTTGAAGTTGATCAGAGCGAAATTGCTGCCTGCAACCGTCTCGAAACCCGTAATCATAATGCTCAAATTTGGGTTGTTCGCATTGGTTCTCGTTATGTTCGACAGTTTGGTGGACGTAGTCGGAAAACTAGATGATTACTGGGTTCGTTAACGATGAATTGGAGGCAATTATTCCACTCTCAATTCGTCGTGCTAATGGTAAGGTTTTTAGGCAAAACGCGATTGTAGACACAGGCTTTAATGGTTGGCTTTCTCTCCCTCCCGACTTGATTGCGGAATTAAACCTGAAGATGAAGCAGATTCAGAACCGCTTCTCGGGATGTCATTGATGGAAGGATATGAGTTAAAAATACAGGTTTTTGAAGGTGGTCGCGTCGAACTCTGCAAAGTCAAAACGCTTTAGTAATTTTGTGAATATTATACTGTGGCGATCAAGTCTGTAGAGACGTTGTAGTTATTAGCTGTGCTTAACTTACATTTTGATTGCTTATGCTATTTTGTGCAAAAATTATATTTATAAACTGTCTAATTTTTTGCATAAATGCAAAGCTGGATTAATGGAATGGGATAACTTACGCTATGTACTGGCGATCGCCCGTGGGAAGAGTATAGCAGGGGCATCACGACGGCTGAATGTACATCACACCACCGTATTTCGTCGCCTAAATGCCCTTGAGGAAGGCTTGGGAGTTAAGCTGTTTGAGAGACTGTCAGCGGGATATATCCTAACTCCAGCGGGAGATGCCATCTATCAAACCGCAGTCAATATTGAGTCACAAATTATTACTCTTGAGAGTAACCTTAGCGGAAAGAAGCAGCGACTTAGAGGAAATATTAGAATCGCAACCTCCGCCAGCTTACTAAATTATTTGTTAACTCCATGCTTTGCTGATTTCATGCGGGAGTACCCAGATATTGAATTAGAGAGTCTCGAATCCAATCAGCCGTTTAACCTGACGCAGCGAGATGCTGATCTTGCGATTTGGACTACCAATAACCCCCCAAAACACCTTACTGGGCTTAAAATTGCCCCAGCAGCGATCGCAATTTATGGTTCAAAAAACTATTTAACTGCCAAGGAGAAAATCCAAAATATTACTGAGCATACCTGGATTGGCTTAGAGGAGAGTTTGGCAAATATTATGTATGGTAATCAGCTTAATCAATTATTACCCCAGGTTGAATTCCAGTACCGCGTTAATACTCTCATGGGAATATCGGCAGCCCTACTTAATGATCTGGGAATTGGATTACTATATTGTTTTATGGGCAATAGTGAACCCGATCTCCAGAAGGTTCATCCGATTATTCCTGAATTTGCCCAAGATTTATGGATACTGACCCATGCCAGTACATCCAATGTAGCCAGGATTAAGATTTTTGTTGATTTTATTGCTGAGGCTTTGAAATCTCAAGCAAATCTGATCGCAGGTAAACCAGAATAATATACGCCTGGCATGAGCTAGCTTTGTTCAAGGGTTATTAGCTCGTCCCTAAAGGGATATATTATGCCCTTGTCCTAAAGGATTCCTAAAGGATATATTATGCCCTTGTGGTACACCTTCGGCTAACTGCTTCGCATATGGTACCGCTTCGCATATAGTTTTTAGCTAGTGCAAATTATCCATCGCAAGGCAGCTTTAAATTGTTCAATGTTCAATGTTCAATGTTCAATGTTTAATGTTCAATGTTCCCAAGCCCAACCGAGGAATACCTCGCCTAACAGAGAACCACCACATTACCTTTAATTAATCAACAGTTAACCTTCTCTTTATCTACAAGTAAACGAAAGACGGTAAGTTAATGTAGCAATACCAACAAAAATGTGTCTTTTTGCTGGTATGTATTTATAAATCATGTAGCTATTACTCAAGCTCCCTAACATTAAGCAGTTAATAAACAATAGAACCCATATGATTTCTACAGTTTCATTTAAACAAAAAGTTCTAGTAGCTTCCCTGTTAGCCATAACTACGGGACTTACCGCTTGTGGGGGAACACAGACCAGCAATAATCCCGATCCTGGTGGAGGTGGCAGCACTGGAGGGAAATCAGTCTCCTTAACTGGTGCGGGGGCTAGCTTTCCCGCCCCCCTCTATCAAAGATGGTTTTCTGAATATAATAAGCAGAATCCTAACATTAAAGTATCCTATCAATCAGTGGGTAGTGGTGCTGGGGTCGAACAGTTTACCCAAGGGACGGTTGACTTTGGTGCCAGCGATGTAGCGATGAAGGATGAAGAAATTGCCGCAGTAGACCGTGGTGTGGCACTACTTCCCATGACCGCAGGCAGTATTGTATTAGCCTATAACCTACCTGATTTGCCTGAATTAAAACTATCTCGCCAGGCTTACGTCGATATTCTGTTGGGTAAAATCACCAAGTGGAACGATCCTGCGATCGCCAGCTTAAATCCTGACGCTAACTTACCCGATAGCGAGATTACCGTAGTTTATCGTTCTGACGGTAGTGGAACCACAGGAGTATTTACCAAACATCTCAGTGCAATTAATCCTGAATGGTCAGAAAAAGTTGGCAGTGGTAAAACTGTCGAATGGCCTACAGGAATTGGTGCAAAAGGTAATGAAGGGGTGACAGCACAAATTCTCCAGACGGAAGGTTCCATCGGGTATATAGAGTTTGGCTATGCTAAACAGCAAGCCATTCCCACTGCCACCTTAGAAAATAAGACGGGAAACTACATTAAACCATCCAGTGAAAGCGCTTCTGATGCTTTAGGGGCTGCAACATTGCCTGAAAATCTACGGGCTTTTGTTACCGATCCTGAGGGAGAAAATTCCTATCCGATTGTTACCTACACCTGGATTTTGGCATATGAAAACTACGACGATGCCGATAAACTAAATGCCTTTAAAGAAGTAGTTAACTGGTCATTAACCGAGGGGCAAAAACTTTCTGAAGAGTTGGGCTATATTCCCCTACCTACTAATGTTGTGGAACAGGTTAAGACCGAATTAGATAAGATTCAAGCCCCGTAGACTGAATGACATCGCTGCTGTTAATTAGTTCTAATAATTAGTTCTAACTTACATCATTAATAAGATTCATGGAACATCGATACGGCTCATTAACTATAATGGGTTAGTATCGGTGTTATATTTTGCCTTTATTATCTTATTAATAAAAACTACTAACCCATGTCAGAAACACAGCATTTACTACTAGTAGACGATGAGCCTGGTATTAGAGAATCAGTACAAGCATACCTAGAAGATAACGAAGCGTGGCAGGTAGCAACCGCCAGTAGTGCCGATGAGGCTTGGCAAACTATTGAGTCCCAGGTGCCCGACCTAATTATTTCTGATATTATGATGCCTAAGGTTAGTGGTTATGAGTTTTTGGCAAAATTGCGAGAAGATCCTCGCTATCGGCGGATTCCTGTGGTTTTTCTTACTGCTAGGGGCATGACAAGCGATCGCATTCAGGGTTATGATGCAGGGTGCGACGCCTATCTTTCCAAACCTTTTGATCCCGAAGAATTAGAGGCGATCGTCAAAAATTTACTCTCAAAAACCGTCTCTAATAGCAGCAGTAGTAACGATAGCAGTGCTGAATTAGAGAAGATCGCTAAAGAACTAGTGGAAATCAAGGCAAAGTTAGATGATAAGATTAGCGGCAGTGGAGGAATTGAGGTGACTCCTCCACCAATCAAAATTGATTTAACCCCCAGAGAGCAAAGCGTTTTAGATTTAGTAGGGCGGGGTTTAATGAATAAAGAAATTGCCCGTGAGTTAAGTACTAGCGTTCGTAACGTCGAGAAGTACGTGAGCCGCTTATTTGGTAAAACAGGTACTAATAGCCGTACGGAATTAGTTCGTTTTGCACTGCAACATGGCTTAACTAAGTAATGATTCAGTAATAATAAATTATCCGTTTTTAAATCAAATTATAAAAATTACCTTGAGACAGTCTTGATGGAGGCTATAGCAAACACGATGAATCTAGATTTACCAGCCATGAATTTTATTGGGGCATTTCTACCGCCAATCGCCCTGGATAGTCTTTTCTCGACTCAGGGCATCATGGTGATGCTGTTAGTTGCTTATGCAGGGGCAATGTGGATGTTTCTCAGTGGCGCTCCCAAAGTATACACAGTGATGGTTTCAGATTTATCCAACGCCCAAAGATTTTACGAGGGATTACTAGATTTACCAGCGGCGGACGTTCCCCTCCACTACTACTATAATTATGAGCAGGCAATGGGGGCAGGGGGATTAGACCCTTTATATATGTCAACTAACCCAGGGACGACAACTTTAAACGGTACGGAAGGTTTATGGTATCAGCTACGTAAAAATACTCAACTACACATTATTGCTGGTGCCAGCGGCGGCTACAAAGAACGTCAGCGTCACGTTTGCTTTGACCGAGATTGTTTGGAAGCGTTGTTGCTCAGAATACAGTCAAGACGCTTAAAGTATAAAATTCGCCGTGATCAGCCGTTAAATTTTCTAGTAAAGGATATTGATAATCGTACGATTGAAATGGCAGAGGTTTCTAATTAAGTGATATTTGTCCGTTACTATAAATTATAGTTTTCCTTTCAGCTAGTTTTCCTTTCAGCTAGGGGATTTATCATATTTCAGGTTTTAACTAAGACACATTATTTATTGGTTTTTAGCTATTAGCTTCTAGCCTCTAACTAACTGTCTTAGCCAAACTGAAATGTCTGTAATTATAGGTTTTTTGATGCGTGTTAAGCTGGGTGATTTTTCCACTAAATGGGTATTCTAAACGTAGATCATAAAACCCGCTAAAGTTACCCCAAAAACAATTTGGATATGAATCAAACTGCAAAATTAGGTGTAATCGACTTTATCAATCTGATTTATGAAGGTCATCCCGAATATAGTTTGATTGCAGTAAATGCTTCTTTGGAAGATACTATTCGAGAATTTATTGCCATATCTCAAAGTTGTAAAACAAAAACCAGGTTTGATACCCGATTGATGAAAACCAAGAATATTCCCGTAGCTAGTCTGAATATACAAAGAAAAGAAAATAACTTTTATCGTAATGCAGCCCAAGGGGATATACTAGCTAACGTAATTCCTTTCGTTTCAGTTAAAGACAGTCAATGGACTGTAATATTACGTTCTATTTTCTATCTCGAAGATGAATTGGATGATGTTCCAGACGAAACAAAAACTTTATCAAAAAAACTCAACACTAAGGCTATTTATCTTATGGAAGAAGACACTTCTGGTTCTATTGGATATGAGCTATTTGAACAAGGAAATAGCTTAGAATCCTTTGAGGAATATTGTGATGATGATTTTCAATTTGAATCGCTCTTAAGAGAGAAGCCAGATATTAATTTTAACGACTGGGACGAAGAAGATGACGATCTAGACGATGCCGATGATGAATATGATTGCAGTACTGAACCAAGAGTACAGTTTGTAGATGCTTTTTTTCAAGATTTGGGGATATATCTTCCTGCCTGCTATCCTGTGAAGGATAAAGAATTACTCGGTTTAGCGGTACACAAATCTTCTCAAGACGCGATCGCACAGGTAACTTTTCTACAAATAGAAGAACAGCTAGCAGATTCAGAAACTAGGCAGCCTGATCCCGATGACTACGAGTAATGACCTCAATAATATTATTCATCATATTCTCAATCACCTTGAAGGCGATCGCAATATATCGGAGGAAGATAGTAAGGCTGTATGGGATGAATTATCCGAAGCAGCAATCAGAGGTGATCAGGAATTTTTTCGTCAGTTGATAGTAGCTGAAACAGCCCAAGTAAGAGAAAAAAGCTATCCCATACTACTTGGCGCTGTTGCCGAAGGAAAGATAGATATCGTCACAGCTTTAATTGAGGCGGGATGTGATGTCAACGCCCAGACAAAAATGCTTTTCTCCTTTGATGCTTTGGGTATTGCTGTAGATCAAGGATTTACAGCAATTGTGCGATTACTTTTGAATGCGGGGGCAAATCCTAATAGTGCTAACGCCAATCCAGGAATGTCGCACCTCAGCAAAGCAGCACAAAAATGCCATACAGATATATTGCGTTTGCTCATCGATTACGGTGCTAAGGTTAAATTTGGCACAGGTTTTAGATTGCTAGTACATGCTGCGGAAAACAGTAATGCAGAAATTGTACAAATATTAATTGATGCTGGGTGCAATGTAAATACTAGAAATTATCAGTATGACACCCCTTTAGCGGCGGCTTGTCGAAGAGTCAATGTAGAAATAGTCAAAACTCTGATTAATGCAGGGGCAAATGTCGATAAAACTGGAATGCACGAAAACCCCCCGTTGATTTCGGTGTTTTATGCGGAGTCAATCAATCAATTTATGGCAAGACATGGCTTTGCCGAACTTATAATCGCTATGGAAAGTCGAATTTATGCCATTGTCAAAATTTTAATTAATGCTGGCGCAGATCTTAATTGTCGGGATAGCCACCATGATATGACTCCTTTGATGATGGCAACAGTGAGAAATTATCAAAATGTAGCTAAACTTTTAATTGCCGCAGGTGCAGATTCTGAGGAGTAATTAATATTAATGTTTCTAATTAATATTTTCTGATCTACTGATTTCTGTTGTGGTTGCTTTACGCTACGCTGAAGCTAGTGGCAAATTTGCCATTGCTAATTGGTTGTCCTCCAAGTTTATTTGAGGATTAAGGAGATCCCATGAACGAATATCAATTTTCAGCAGTACTAAATTTCTGGTTTTCTGAGTCAGTTAAACCCTTCTGGTTTAAGAAAAGTCAATCATTCGATCAGGAAATTCAGCAGCATTTTGAGGTAATTTATGATCAAGCAGCAAAGGGAAAATTAGATCAATGGCGGAATACTCCCCACTCCATTCTTGCATTAATAATCGTGCTTGATCAGTTCCCCCGTAATATGTATCGTCAGACACCCCAGTCTTTTGCTACTGACGAACAAGCAGTGGAACTTACCAAATATGCGCTCGCCAATAACTATCAGCTAAATCTAACTATTGAGCAGCAGATATTTCTGTTTATGCCCTTAATGCACAGTGAAAAGAAAGCTGACCAAGCCCTAAGTGTCGAATTATTTACTAAACTAGGTCAGGAGGAAAATTTAAGATTTGCTCGCAAGCACCAAGAAATTATTGAGGTTTTTGATCGCTTTCCCCATCGCAACGAGATTTTGGGCAGAGAATCGACAGCTAAAGAACAAGAGTTTCTGACTCAGCCAGGTTCAAGTTTTTAATAAAGGGGCTTCACCCCAGCTATAAGCCATAAGCCATAAGCTTTAAGCCAATTAGAAGAAGTTTTGAACCTCTTCTAATTGAAGACTACCACACTACTTTTGGCACGGGTCTAAGACCCTCTAGCTTATAGCTTTTTGATAAAATTCTTATCCAAAACTGGTATTATTTGCGGCGATTAAAAAAACGACGTTGTACAAGCTTTTCTAGCTCCACCCAAACAAAAACTAGCATGCTGAAACCAAGACAGATTAAGAGATCTTGGAGACTAAGGATATTAGTTTCAAAAAAGTTACGCAGGGGGGCAAAATAAATTATTAGTATTTGGAGACTGGTGGTTAGAGCGATCGCACCTAGTAAATAAGGATTAGAGAAAAAGTTCATTTCTCCCAGCAGTCTGGTATCGGAACGAACCGCCAGGGCGTGACCCATCTGTGCTAAACAAAGGGTGGTAAAGACCATGGTTTTCCAGCGTTCGGGATTGCTGCTGTCCAGGTAATAGTTATAAGACCAAACCATCAGCATAATGGTTAGCAGGGCAAATACAATGCCAATTCTAATCATGTATGACCCTAAACCACGAGCAAAGATGCTTTCTTGGGGGTTGTAGGGGGGACGATTCATCACCCTAGGTTCTGCTGGTTCCAAAGCGAGGGCTAGGGCGGGTAAACCGTCTGTTACTAGGTTCATCCAGAGAATTTGCAGGGGAGAAAGGGGCACGCCCCCCAAACCGAGGAGGGGCGCAGCGGCGATGGTTAAGACTTCGCCGATATTACTCCCCAAAATATATTTAATAAAGCGGCGAATATTATCGTAGACAACCCTCCCTTCCTCAATTGCCGCCACGATGGTAGCAAAGTTATCGTCCAGCAAGATCATATCGCTGGCTTCTTTACTCACGTCAGTCCCTGTAATCCCCATGGCGATACCGATATCTGCCTGTTTTAGTGCGGGGGCATCGTTAACCCCATCCCCCGTCATGGCGACAAACCGACCGCGTTTTTGCAGGGCTTGGACGATTTGCAGCTTGTGTTCTGGTGCTACCCGTGCGTAGACGCTCACCTGATCGACGATTTCCTCTAGTTCTGCGGGGGACATTTTAGCTAACTCCTTTCCCGTCAGCGATCGCGCTTCATTATTAACTATATTGAGCTTACTGGCGATCGCCTTGGCGGTTAAGGGGTGATCTCCCGTGATCATTATTGGTCTAATACCAGCCTTAAGACAGCTTTCCACAGCGGCTTTTACTTCGGGGCGTGGCGCATCAAGCATCCCCACTAAGCCTAACCAGATTAGTCCCTGTTCCTCGGTTTCCGCAGCGGTCGGAATTATATCTAGAGGTTTATAAGCCAAGCCCAAAACCCGCAAGCCGATACTAGCCAGGTGGGTATTAGTCTCTAGAATCTCTTGCCTTTGAGACTCGGTAATTCCTAAAGTTTGATTCTGAATTTGCAGGCGATCGCATCTATTGAGAACCAACTCCGTTGAGCCTTTGGTAAACATCAGATAGGGTGACCCACTCTCAGGATTCTCTACCATCACCGACATTCGCTTACGCTCAGAATCAAAGGCAATTTCCCCCCGTCGAGGATATTGGGACTCTAACTCATCTTTAAACATCCCTGCCTTACCTGCTAAAGCCAGTAACGCCCCTTCCGTCGGATCTCCCAGAATTTTCCATTCCCGATTTGGCTGCTTTCTATCCCCTAAATGCTGTAACAGGGCATCATTACACAACACGCAAGCCTGGAGTAACCTTTGTACTGCTGGTGCTTGTTCAGGCTGGGGACAGTCCGCAGCCTGAAACTCCCCTGCTGGCTGGTAGCCCTCCCCCGTAACCTGAATCTCCAGGGAGGCGGTATTAATCTGCTGGACAATCATTTTATTTTGGGTCAGGGTGCCTGTCTTATCAGAACAGATGGTGGTTACAGAACCCAAAGTTTCCACCGCAGGCAGTTTCCGAATCAGTGCCCGACGGCGAATCATCTGCTGAGTGCCAATCGCCAGGGTAACGGTGACCACCGCTGGTAACCCTTCGGGGACTACCGCCACCGCCATACTCAGCGATGTTTCCAGAATTTCATCAAAAATCTGCCAGCCTGAAGTTAGCAACCCACCAACGGTAATCAGAATAACTAGACTGAGGGAACCAAACACCAGAACGTTACCCAGTTGAGTCATCCGCTTTTGTAGAGGAGTCGGCTCAATGGCTACGGTTTGCAGCATGGTAGCAATCTTACCTATCTCCGTTGCCATGGCTGTTTCCGTAACTACCGCTTTGCCCCTTCCCCCCGTAACTTCCGTCCCTTTAAAAACCAGATTCGTGCGATCGCCCAATGCCGTATCTTCCGCAAACACCACCTCAGCAGCTTTATTAACTGACGTTGCTTCCCCCGTCAGGGTAGACTCATTAACCTGGAGACTCTGATTTTCCAGTAGGTAGCCATCGGCAGCAATTTGCACTCCCACCTCCAGCAGCATAATGTCCCCTGGAACTAGTTCCGTAGCCTCCACCTGTTGAGTAATGCCATCACGAACTACCCTGACCTGATTAGCCGAAAGCCGTTTCAGTGCTGCCAGGGCATTTTCCGCCTTACTTTCCTGAACATAGCCTAGGATGCCGTTAAGAATGACGATGGTAAAAATTGCCACCGAATCCTTGGGGAAGCTATTGCTACGTAAATCCAAGATTGCTGAAATAATGGCGATCGCAATCAGCATTACCAGCATAATGTTAGTAAACTGATCCCAGAGAATGCTTAACTTACTCCGCCCCACCGTCTGCTTTAGCTCATTCTTACCCAGACGCTGCTGTCGGAGGGCAACATCATCCGCTGCTAAACCTTGATGAGCATCGCTGTTGAGTAATTCTAGGGCTGCGGCAGAGTCGATGGCGTGCCAATGAGTCATAGCTATAGCTGGAGGATTAATGCTCCAGGTTACTGAAGAAAGAGAATATTATTCTAGTAGATTATTAATTTGTCCCTTGATTAATATCATGAATCTTCAAGCAAAATTATCTTTAATGCATGAGTAGATGAAAGATATCGTGATCAAAGCCTCATCAGAAACAGTCTGTAAAGCAGGAAAGAGATTTTGCTAATTATTTCCTATCTAGATATTGCAATAAATGAAGTTGATTTTTTATTTTCATAAATAGCATTTAAAGTTACTAGAGTAAGGCTATTTTATTTTTATGAAAGATAGATGTTAAAAAATGGGAGAATACTTTTATTATATTAATCGCGATAAAAGACAGCTATTTGATATTGGATTAAATGCTTATAATATCAAGTTTAGCGGCATTGGTTGGAGCAGTATTGCAACTAGAGCATTTTGTTTGCTGCTTACTCAATTGAGTCACGATAGATATAGCAATACTTTAGTCGGTTCCTGGATTGCTGATCACGTTATTATTAGTGGTGATTACAGTGAATGGTACAGTGAGTTTGATAGTTATCAGAATATCACAGGAAACATAATTCAAATGCTCTATCAAATTGATGGGGCAGAAATTCTGATAGAAGCGGCAGATAAAAACGATGAGCTTTTTTTGCAGATTAGTTATCTAATATTTACTAATCAATTGACGGCAATTAAATCTGAATTTGATCATAGATTTGGCGATAAATGGAGCCAAAAATATAAACACTTAGCGGAACAGTATCCTTACAGCAAATTTTATAATTTAGTTGAGTTAAGTTGAGAGTAAAATATAGATATTGGATGATAACCAATCATTCTTACCCAGACGCTGCTGTCGGAGGGCAACATCATCCGCTGCTAAACCTTGGTGAGCATCGCTGTTGAGTAGTTCGAGTGCTGCGGCAGAGTCTATGGCATGCCAATGAGTCATAGCTATAGCTGGAGGATTAATGATCCAGGTTACCTATTACTTAAGTAATGACTTATAAAACAATATTGTTATAAGCTCTTCATTCTTAGCTTTTAGCTCTTAAAATTTCTTCATTTGCGAAGGATTAGGCATAATAAGCTCTTATCATTTCATATTAAGTAATACATAATATTCTAATAGATCATAAATTTGCTCTCAGACTAACGCCATGAATCTTCAAGCAAAATTATCTTTAATGCCAGGATGGACAACAGATATCGTGATTAATGCCCCATCAGAGACAGTCTGGCAACAGGTTACTTATTTTGCTAGCAATCAAGCCTGGAATCCCTTAGTTTTGCAAGCTCAAGGGGATTTAAAAGTCGGTGGCGAGAGCAGCCTGCATGAAGACCTGGCTAAGTTTGCTGAGTATTGGCTGAGGGCAAGGTTTTTAAACGTCAATTCTCCTCAAAGTTTTGTCTGGGAGGGTCATTGGCTAGCACCATTTTTATTCAAAGTCCGCCAGAAGTTTACTTTTGAAGCTATCAGCAAAGATCAAACTCGCTTGACTCTACAGCATAAACATTCTGGGCTATTTGTTCCCTATCTGGCGTTGCGAGGAGTCTATTCAGTGAGCCATAAGGGACATCTCAACTTTAATCAAGCTTTAAAAGAGTATTGTGAATCCTTATCTACTAATCAACATAAAAGATTAGAAAATTAGAAGTTCAAGCCAGTAGAGTTACATCAAACTTCATGAGCCAAATATTATTAAATTTTCATTATACTCGACTGAGCTTCACTAATTATTTTGAATATCCAAAAATAAATCTACAAAATCTTTTGAAAGTAAATCTGGTAAATCATCAAACACTTTAGATAATATTTCTAATTTAAGTCCTTCTTCTTTATGGAACTTTTTTAATTGAGGAAATATTTCTTTTAAATATCCTTCCAAGCTATGACCTTGTATTTGAAGATACCAAGCAGAAATCATAATTTTAATCTTGCTAATATACTGACATTCAATCATATCAACTTTATCAAGTAAGTTTTGATTTTTCAATGATTGGAGTTTGATTTTAACCTTGCTTATTATCCAATCAACAATTTTTTGAATTTCGCTATTATTAAGTTTAAGAATATCGGTATAAATAAATGTCTGTTTCAAGCCCAGTTCTTCACGAGTCACTATTTTTTCTCTAAGTAAAAATGTAACTAACAGAAGAGGATCAAAAATATAATTTTCTATACTGTAACGTTTATTCTCTCCTAATACCTTAATATTATCTTTGCTAGCATGATATGAGTCCCAATCAATAATTCCATAAACATTAGAGTTTCCACAATCTACTAACTGTTTCACAATTGATTTTACCTGTTCGCAATTTTCTCCCTTTGTTCCAGCAGAAATAAAGCTCAGGGAGATTTCGGGAATAAGATGCTGTTTGATTTTATTAAATATTAATTCATAATATTCAATGTCATTTTTGCTCTCTACAAATATTTGACGGCGATTTTCATAATTGATACTCAGAGTAGTAATTCCAGCAGTCAATACTGCTAACGCACTATCTTTACTCGTTTCTTGAAGACGGTTATTTTCATCTTTAGTCATTACATAAATAGATGACTCAGGAGATAACGCAACAGTTGAAGGAGAGTGCGTTGTTAATATCACCTTGATTTTATGTTTATTTATCAGTACCTCTTGAATTGTATTAATAACGGATTGAGTCATAGAAGGATGCAAAGGAGCATCAATCTCATCAAATAGCAAGATTTTTGGATAATTAACTATCTGATTTTTATCTTCTGCATAATACAAAAACAAAGCAAATGATATAAGAATTTTTTCCCCTGAAGATAAATTAGAGAAATTAATCAAATCACCACTAATTTGATGAATCAGTCTAGGTTGATAAGGCTTGTTGTTATAACCATCTGGTTTATCAATGCGAAAATCCAGATCTGCTGTTTCGAGAATATCATTTACAAAATCCCAGGGTGGTTCTCCATTTTGAGCTTTAAATTCTTGTTCTGATAAAAACCCAATATTTTGACCTTTTCGTTGATTACGAAATTCCCTAAACTCATTCTCAACTCTTAATTTCTCATATGCTGCAAACAACCGACCGAAAGATTGCTGAAAAATATTTACTGGATTACATTGAGCAAAATAGTATTTATAAAATTCATCTTCATCTAGATATATAAAGGGAGTTGAACATACTTTTTCAAATCGTTCTATTAATAAATAAATAATTTTATTATTCCGAGAATATTGCTTTTTGAAATTATCTAAAATACTTTTGTAATGAACATATATTTGGTGTGCCTTTTGATGATCACTTAATTTTTCTGACAATTCAAGTTCTGTCATAGAAGCCATTTGTTTGATTTCATCATCAGATTTATTTGTAATTTTAATTTGCTCTAAAAACTGTTTGAAAGAATCTCTAGAACGAGTTATTTGTGATGAAATATCTTTCCAATGATTATCTCTTTCTTGTATTAATGTATAAGGATTTATGGCTTGTGTATCATTAGGCACTAAATTAGACCAGTCAAAACGGCGAATTAAATTACCACCTGATGCTATTCCATCAACTTTAATCGATCCATTCTCAATTGCTTCTAATAGATGACTTTTCCCTGCACCGTTAACCCCAGTTAAAACAGTAAAATCGTTCAATTCAACATCTTGTAACAACCTGATAGACTTATGAGATTTTTGAAGAGCAAGTTTCATAGTTCTTTTGTACTGAAGGTGAACTCACCCAAGATAACAAATCTAAAATCTACTAGGTAGGTAATTTAAACAAAGTTTTAGCATCTTAGCTCTGGTTATAGTGAGATTAAAAAATGTAGCAAAAAATCTCAATATCACATCTGTTATGGCGTTAATTCCTAGTATGGGATGTCTCAAATTTGCTAAGGATTCTCACGATCGCCTGGACGGAATTCGATTTAGGGGATAATGGTTAGATTCTGGCAGACAGATAAAGGCGATCTGCTGAAAATGCGATCGCCAATCATGATCTAAAATCATTTTCAAAATATTTGTATCCCCATAGATTGTAATTCAGCTTTTATAATGTCAAACACAGGCTCAATTATGATACGAGCAAATTCCATAGACTAATCGTTACTCCAAAAGATAGATTAATCAAAGAATTAGATAATGTATCCGAACCTTTAATTGTTGAGGTGCTTGATTTTCTCCATTTCCTACAGGCAAAGCAAGAACAGAATGAAGCAGATATCCGAGATGCTCGTGCTGCTTTAGCAACAGTAGAGATAGAAGGTACTGTTTCTTGGGATGAGCTAAAAGCAGAATTAGGGTTATAGCAGTTCTCGATCCTAATTAGGTTGCCTTAGTTATCTTTGGTTATAGGTTATAGGTTATAGGTTAAACAGCGATCGCCGTTAACGAAATCAACAATATTAATTAAACTTGCCTGATAGTAATCTCTATAATTTGTTTTAAGAATTGTGAATCTTGACTAAAGATAAGATGGGAGGCAAGAAAAAATAACCAGCGATCGCCGATGAATACCAGTACAAATGCCCCTACAGAAAAAACCAATTCCGCAATTGTCATTGGTGGCAGCATTACTGGGCTGATAGCCGCAAGAGTTTTAGTAGAGCATTTTGATCGGGTAATTCTCCTAGAGCGCGATCGCCTGCCTGAAAAGCCTGAATTTAGACCAGGGGTACCTCAATCACTCCACGTTCACGCCCTGCTAACTAAGGGCAAGGAAATTTTAGCAGAACTATTTCCAGGGTTGAGTCAGGAATTAGTTGCTAACGGTGCTTTAGAAACCGATTTGGCAGAAGATTGGCGATATCTAACTGCTTCTGGTTGGGCACCTAAATTTCATTCAGGCATGACTATGATTACCTGTAGTCGAAATTTATTAGAAAATAGTATTCGTCGCAGACTGGCAGAATACCGTAACTTAGAATTTTTAGAAGCGCATCAGGCAACGGGATTATTACTCAGTAACGATACTAAAAGCGTTATTGGCGTAAAGGTCAAAAGCCAGGAGGTTCCAGAATCCAAATTATTCGCTCGATTAGTAGTAGACGCTAGTGGACGGAATTCACATACCCCTCAGTGGCTAGAAAGTTTTGGCTATCCCAAACCGCAGGAGACAGTAATCAACTCGTTTCTGGGCTACTCAAGTCGCTGGTATAAAAAAGCACCAGAATTTACCGCACCCTGGAAAGGGATAATCCTAGCAAATAAACCTCAAGATTGCTCTCGTGGTGGAGTACTTTACCCCGTAGAAGATCAAACCTGGATCGTTACCCTAGCAGGAATTGGCAAAGATTATCCGCCAACGGATGAGGCTGATTTTCTGGAGTTTGCCCGCAGCCTCCGCAGCAGTGAAATTTACGAAACTATCAAAGATGCTCAACCTTTATCGCCTATTTATGGTTATCGGCGGACGGAAAATCGTTTTCGGCATTATGAGAAATTGCCGCGATTCCCTGAAAATATGATAGTTATGGGTGATGCTGCCTGTTCCTTTAACCCTATTTACGGTCAGGGAATGACTGTTGCGGCATTAGCTGGTTTAACTTTAAGGGATTGTCTAAAACAACAAACAGCAGCGGGCACTAGTCTAAATTTACTTGGTTTATCCCGTCGCTTTCAAAGACAGCTCAAGAAAGTTAATGATGTACCCTGGCTAATGGCTACCAGTGATGATTTACGCTGGTCAACTACTGTGGGAGACAAACCCGATTTGCAAATGCGATTGACCCATAAGTATATTGAGAAAGTAATTCATTCTGCTTGTCACGATAACTACGTCTATCAAACATTTATGGAAGTTGCACATATGCTCGAACAGCCTACGGCTCTATTTTCTCCTAAAGTACTGTTCAAAGTTCTATCAGATGTAGCTTGAGAAATGGTGTTGATTAGAGAATCAGGCGATCGCAATATTGAACAACCCCTATAAGATTTACTTTACTGACCTACTCTTAAGATTGATTTAATCTTCGGAGATTTTAGCCCATAATGGAAATAAGGAGTAATCGATTTAGGGGTCATGAAAAAGTTAATTCGCGGTCTGGATAAGTTTAAGCAAACCTACGTCAGCAGCCATCAGGAGCTTTTAGAACAGCTCTCCCATGGGCAGAAACCGCGAGTTTTATTTGTTACTTGTTCTGACTCTAGAGTTGCCCCTAACTTAATTACTACAACTGATGTAGGAGATTTATTTGTCATTCGCAATGCAGGCAATATTATCCCTCCCTTTGGCGCAGCTAATGGCGGTGAAGGAGGAACTATTGAATATGCAATTAACGCTCTAGGAATAGAGCAGGTCGTTATTTGTGGGCATTCTAACTGCGGGGCGATGAAGGGCTTACTTAAGCTCAATAAGCTGCAAAAGGATATGCCCCTGGTTTATGATTGGCTTCAGCATGCTGAATCAACTCGTCGTATGGTTTTGGAAAATTATCCTCACTACGAAGGAGATGATTTAATGGAAGTTTTAGTCGCGGAAAACGTACTAATTCAGATTGATAATCTTAAGACCTATCCCTGTGTTAGGGCTAAGCTGCATCAGGGTAAATTAAAGATCTACGCCTGGATTTATAACATTGAAACGGGAGATGTTTTGGCATATGATTCCCGTACTCATACCTATATTCCCCCCGAAGGACAACTGCTGGAAGAAGAGGACTCAATACGTCCCTTCGTCAGTGAAGACGATGGTTCTTTAAAACCAATCAAGCAAGAATTGGAAGCTTTATTAAAAGTCACTCCTGCAACCTCCAGTGCCGCCGCAGAAGCTACGCGATCGCTAGTTACCCTGTTTGATCGGGCGCGACGTATGGGGATGAATAATATTGAGCTACAAAATTATCATTCCTTGTTTTCGGAATCGGTTCAGCTATGGGCGGAAAAAATGCACGAGCATGCTTAAATAAAGGGGCTTCGCCCCAGCTATAAGCCTTAAGCTATAAGCCCAACGTACAGACGATGGAGTATCAAATCCTTTAATCTTGTAGCCTATAGCTTAGAGCTTTTTGGTAATCTTCAGTAGAGCAATAGTTTAATTATTAATCAATATGGAAGTTATCCCCGCAATCGATCTGCTGGACGGCAAATGCGTACGTCTCTATCAAGGTGACTATAATCAGGCTTCGATTTTTAGCGATAATCCCGTGGAAGTTGCCCGCCAGTGGGCAGCAGAAGGGGCAACAAGGTTGCATGTGGTAGACCTTGATGGAGCAAAAGCGGGAAAATCTCTCAATTTGTCCGTAATTGAGGCGATCGCTCGTGCAATTGACGTTCCTGTTCAGGTGGGGGGCGGTTTGCGCGATCGCACTGGAGTATCTCGATTACTGGCTACGGGGGTACAGCGGGCGATCCTGGGGACGGTGGCAGTAGAACAGCCAGACTTGGTAACGGAGTTGTGTCAAGAGTTTCCTGGACAGATTGTGGTAGGTATTGATGCCCGTAACGGAAGAGTTGCTACCAGAGGCTGGCTGGAAACTTCGGAAGTTGCGGCAACTGATTTGGCACAGCGGATGGCGCAACAGGGTGCGGCAGCAATTATCTATACCGACATCCTGCGGGATGGTACTTTATCGGGTCCTAACATGGCAGCGTTGAGGGAATTAGCGGAATCGATTGAGATCCCAGTAATTGCTTCGGGGGGGGTGAGTTCGTTAACGGATTTATTGAGTCTTTTCAGTTTAGAGCCTATTGGAGTCACAGGGGCGATCGTTGGTCGTGCAATCTATACAGGAGATGTGAGCCTTAAGGAAGCTGTGCGGGCTGTCGGTGAGGGGCGTTGGCAGGATGTCCCCCCTGATTCTGGTACTTTTCTAGCTTAACATTGAGCATTTATAGTCATTTCAATTAATTGACCTATTGCTTCTAATCTCATAACACGACGAAGATATTTGCGTATTATTATGGCGATCGCCTGAAAAAACTCAAGCTTAAAGACATAAGCGATCGCACAGGAATAACCCATAATTGATAGCGACTCTTCGCGCCTCTGCGACTTTGCGAGAGCTAAAACTCAAAATCCCTGACTCCGAAGCATAAAATTAAGCATAAAGACACAGGAGATCGCCAGTAGCTCAATTTTTAATCTATTGAAGATTATTTGCCGAGTTGAGTATAATTAACGTCAACGATAAAATCTTCCCTAAACAGCAAACAAGCATTTCCGAACCTTAACAGTTTATCTTAGTGCATAAATCTGCACTTAGCGGAGTTGCTTCTGGCATAATATATTTATTTGATTTTTCGATTTTTATGGAATTTAGTCTATTTTATTTTGATGGGGATGGTACGTTACCCCAGCCAGACAAGTATAAGTTGTTGATTGAGAGTGCGAAGTTTGGCGATCGCCATAATTTTGCGGCAGTATGGACACCAGAGCGTCATTTTCATGCTTTTGGCGGACTATACCCCAATCCTGCTCTTACTAGCGCTGCTTTGGCAACGATTACGGAACGGATACAGTTACGTTCTGGTAGTGTGGTGATGCCACTGCATCATCCCGTGCGGGTGGCGGAGGAATGGGCGGTAGTCGATAATCTCTCTAATGGTAGGGTTGGAGTGGCGTTTGCTTCTGGCTGGACGATGGACGAGTTTATTTTATCCCGTGAGCCCCACAGTGAGAGAAAGGACTTAATGTGGCAAGGGATTGACGAGGTACATCAGTTATGGAAGGGGGAGGCGGTAGAGTTTACTGATGCTGCGGGTAAGGCAGTTAAGATACAAATTTTGCCAAAGCCCTTACAGTCTGAATTACCTACCTGGATTGCCTGCCAATCTCCAGAAACTTTTAAGGAAGCGGGTAAAAGAGGGTTTAATATTTTGACTTCTTTATTAGGAGAAACCCTAGAGGAAATTACGCCAAAAATTCAACTTTACCGTCAGGCATTAGCAGAAAATGGTCATAACCCAAACCAGGGAAAAGTGACCTTAATGACCCATACTTTCCTGGGAGATAATATTGATAATGTCCGACAAAAAGTTAAGCAGCCTTTCAGTGATTATTTGAAAAATCATTATGGTTTATTGGAGAATTTAGCTAAGGGAATGGGGTTAAATCTGAAGGTTGAGGACTTTTCTCAAGATGATATGGAAAGTCTTTTAGAGTTTGGAGTTGAAGGGTTTATTAACGGGCGATCGCTGATCGGCACTCCGACTTCTTGTCTGCCGTTTGTAACTGAGTTAGCAGAAGCTGGGGTTAATGAAATTGCTTGCTTAATTGACTTTGTGCAGGATGTTGATTTGGTAATGGAAAGTCTTAATTATGTTAAGCAGTTGCGGAGTAATTATCAGCTATCTTTGATGGATGAATTACTAGTTTAGATTTAAAAAATGTATTTTAATGTCTGGGATGCGATCGCTTGATAATTTAAAGCTCAAATATTACATTGTGTACAATAAAGAAATAATATACATATTATGATGCTATGAGGACAAACATTGTTATTGATGACCAATTAATGGCTGACGCACTTAAGGCAACTGGCTTAAAGACGAAACGGGAGGTTGTGGAAACTGGTCTTAAGACTTTAATTAGGCTAAAACAACAGGAGAACATCAAGGCTTTTAAAGGAAAGTTGAAATGGTCAGGGGATCTTGAATCAATGAGGCTTGAGTAATGATTATGGTAGATTCAAGTGTCTGGATTGACTATTTTAATGGTCGTGACACTTCTGAAACTCAAAAACTTGATTCATTGCTGGGAATTGAGCCGATAGCTATTGGTGACATTATCTTTACTGAAGTTTTCCAAGGTTTTAAGAATGACGAGGATTATAGAATAGCTAAAAGCTTATTCAATTCATTAACTATTTTTGATTTGCTTGGTAAAACTATGGCGTTGAAAAGTGCGGATAATTATCGGCTACTACGAAAGCGGGGAATAACTATCAGAAAAACCGCTGATGTTATAATTGCTTCTTACTGTATAGAAAATGACCTACCACTCCTTTTTTCGGATAAAGATTTTAACCCTTTCGTTAAACACTTAAGACTCGTTACTGCATAATAGT
>JBCBIE010000048.1:0-42422 GCA_038524995.1 Cyanobacteria bacterium J06621_8 | reverse complement strand
CTTGTCCTAAAGGATATATTATGCCCTTGTCCTAAAGGATACCGCTTCGCATATGTATTGAGCGCAGTGTGGGAGGATTAAGTACCAAAATTCATGCTATTTGTGATGTCTTAGGTAATCCCAAGGATTTAGATCAAGCTAGATATTCAGCAACTTTCTGTAATAACTCATCAGCATCCACGGTTTTACGCATAAAGTCAGATGAACCAGCAATTTTGGCGCGAATGCGATCAAAAATACCTGAATTACTGGTCAGAAAGACAATTGGCGTACTTGCAAACTCTGGATATTTCCTCAACTGAGCACACAGTTCATAGCCGCTGATTTTAGGCATCACAATATCTAAAAAGATTAAATCGGGCTGTTGATTTACCAGAACCCCTACAGCGTCTACAGGATTATTAATCGCCACAAAGCGATAGCCAGCCATAGTGATAATTTGCTCCATCAAGCGAGCAACCATTGAACTATCATCAATACAGGCAATTAAAGGGCGGTCAAGATTTTCATAGTTAGCATTGTCAGGACTAATGGGCTCCAGTAGATCAGGGACATCTACTAACCCAAATATGCCAGATTGAATATAGGGCATTAAAGAACGTACTACCTGCAAGGATGTAGTTCTTAGTTGAACTGATAGATCCCGAAGAGTGCGATTACCATTCAGCAGTTTACACAAACTTTGATAGGCAGATATGCTAGTTTTCTGCTGAAGTTGCTGGGGCTGAAGGATAATGGGCGCCATATTCGGCAGACGATCCGCTACCTGCTCTTCCTCCCAGGAAATCCAAACACTATTTGTTTCAGTAATTAATTCTTCTAGCTTGATCAGCTCTAGCTGCGGCTCTAGTAAATTATCTTGATTCAAACGACAAATTATTTGTCTGATTTGAGTGATGTCAAACAGCATCTCACTAAGAGCAAAAACGATCGCATTCTTACCCTGTTGTGGAGTAATGATTTGCTGTTCTACCCAGTGGGAAATTTGCTCGTATTCCCAAGTATTATTGTTCAAGTCAGCTTTTCGCTTCGTTAGTTCCCCTTGCAGCTTGGTCAGTTCAAAGGGAATCTGAGGTAAGTTCAAAATCAGGTTCCTTTGCCAACGACGAATCGGGTGAATGCCCCCTGCGCCATAAACAACGTCTCCTTGATGAAGATATAGATGCCATTCGTCTCCTTTAAGGGGATTGGTTAAGGTTAACTGACCACTCACTTTTGCCTCTCGTAAGGAGCCAAACAGCTTAATTTGCTTATCAGCAGTAAACTCTCTAATAATTAAATTTTCAGAAGTGCTTTTGACATTCATTTACTCATCGCTCTCTGTTGGAGCAGGTTAATAATTTGTATATTGGCTTGGGGGAATTGATAGTGATGAATTTGCGATGGTTCAACCCACAAAATTTCTTCACAGGCTAAGGCTTGGGGTGTACCGCCTAAATACTCACATTCATGGACATATAAAGTTACTTTAAAAGTTTGATAGACATGGGTAATTGTTGTTAGGAGATCGCCAACTAAGATCTCTAGAGCCAATTCTTCTCTAATCTCGCGTTTAATACATTCGACTACTGTTTCTCCTGGCTCAATTTTTCCCCCAGGAAATTCCCACAGCCCACCCATCTCGCCTCCTGTTTTTCGACGGTCAATGAGAATCTTTCCCTGTTTTTTAATAACAGCAACTCCAATGCGTTTGTGGGGTAGAGAAGCAGACATAGCCAATATAATACGCAGTTAATCTATAAGATTTAGTTTAGAATTATATATAAAGCAAAGCAACCCTTACCCTGATTCGCTAAAGGTTGCTAGTTGCATGAAATTATCGTTTCAACTTACTTATATCAGCTTTTTATTAGTCGCTAAAGCCCTTCTGCAAAGATGCTTCAAAACCCATTCTTTGTTCAGCATTACGCAGGAAATAACCGCTCATCATTGCTGATGCCAACAAACGTCCTAAATCTTCTCGGCTGGTGTTAATTTCTACATTGAAATTTTCTGCGGGCATGTTACCCAAGAGTCCCATGATATTATGCTCAATAATCTGAAAAATCTCTGATGATTCAGGCTGAGAAAGTTGTGCAATAGTTTCTGGACTGAGGGATTTGACATAATTCCAGAGATTATTACTTTCCTCTCCATGCCTAAAATAGTTTTGTGGGCTGTCATTACTCTGCAATGTTTTATTCTCCTGACTGAATCTAATGTAATCAGAAATCAAATCGCCTAGATGGATTTCCTATCCCCAACACTACCTATTTAATCATCAGATAAGAAATTATTTGTTACGTAGAACCGAACTGTTATCAGAGAGTTTCCCGATCAGCTTGCTAAATATTCTCTGATTGCAACTTTCCGCTTACGCAGCTTAGATAGAGCCTCTCGCTCAATTTGCCTGACCCGTTCACGGCTAATGCTGAGACACTCGCCAATCTTAGCCAAGGTCATGGGCTTCCCATCAGCTAAACCAAATCTCAGGCTGATGACATGTCTCTGCTGTGGAGTCAGATCTGCCATCAATTTCTCTAAATCCCTTTTCAAAGAAGAGGAAGTCGCATAGTCTTCAGGGGACTGACCAGAATCCTCTAGCATGTCTCCTAATTCCGTATCGTTATTATCTCCCACGCGAACATCGAGGGATATCGGCTGGCGTGATTTCTCTAAATAATCTCTTACTTGTTTGGGCGTTAAATCTAGCTCTTCCGCTAGCTCAGAGATGCTTGCAGTTCTGCCGTTTTTCTGTGCCAGTTGACGCTGCGCCTTTTTAATCTTATTAAGCTTTTCGGTGATGTGAATTGGTAGACGAATTGTACGTCCTTTCTCGGCGATCGCTCTAGTAATTGCCTGACGAATCCACCAGTAGGCATAGGTACTAAAGCGATAACCCTTCGTCGGGTCGAACTTTTCTACGCCCCTCTGCATGCCAATGGTTCCCTCTTGAATTAAATCCAGCAAATCTAGATTACGCTTGAGGTACTTTTTGGCTACCGAAACCACTAGCCGAAGGTTGGCTTCTACCATTTTGCGCTTGGCGGATTCCCCTGCCTCGACTGCTGCCATGAGTTCCGCTGGGTTTAGACTTGCTGCCTGAGCCCATTCCTCTACCGAAGGCTCAACCCCTAAGGTCTCAATCAATGATTCTTTTATCTTAGTTAAAGCGATCGCCTTTTGCACTCGTTTGGAATAGAGAATCTCTTCCTCATGAGTCAACAGAGGAACACGACCTATTTCTTTGAGGTAGCTTCTAACTAAATCGTTAGATTTTTGTGCTGTTTTCATTACGCGATTTGCTTACTGATATTAACTATGCAAGATTGGAATTCTTCAACTACATCTTTTAATTTTACCTATATTATGAGAATTTTTGTAAATTTTTGTAAGAAAATATTAAGTTGTTTAAAGCTTATGAAGTAGACGCCTCCCTCAAATAATTGCTAGACAATGTTGCTACAGTAGCCTGTATAACGTCATTGACTACCACCACTTGCTTCATTGAGTTGCGCTGATCTACCTTTTTTACAATACACGATTTTATTAACTTGTGTAAACTTTATTAAAACTAGACCAATGCTCTTTAAAGTTTATGGTGGCTAATATTGCTATCTTGTCTACCAGATCATACAGATAAGGCGTGGCTAAAAATGCAACACTGACAACAAAAAAAGATATTGAGCTGTATTTCCCTAACTCGGCAGAGAATCCTAAAATAATCAAATCTAAATAATATGGCTTCAAGTTAGTTCCCCAGGCAAAACAGAGTCCTACACCCCAGGGTATTTCTACATACCTTTTATGGAACGATGTTACTACGGGAATTAACCGAAGAAAGCTGTAAAAATAATTAAGCATTGGAAACAATCGACTTTTGCCCTTGAGCATCTGTAATCTTTATGAAGACTTCCTCTACTCCCTTCGGTTCTTGGAAATCCCCGATAACCTCAAACTTAATAGTGTCTCAATCCATTGGTCTTGGGAATGTCATGGTTCATCAAGGAAATATCTATTGGTTAGAGAAACGTCCCCAAGAACAGGGAAGAAGTTTAGTGGTGCGTTGGCTGCCAAACCAAGAGCCCCAAGCTATAACTCCCATGGATTACAGCGTACGCACTCGAGTACATGAGTATGGCGGAGGAGCATTTACCCTTAAAGGAGATGTGGTTTATTTCTCCAACTATCAAGATGGCAGAATCTACCAGCAGGTAATCGGTCAGCAGCCCCATCCTCTAACGAGTAAGTTAAATCAGCGCTACGCGGATCTGATTGTTGATCAGAGGCGAAACCACCTAATTTGCGTTTGTGAATCCCACCAACCCCATAGCGAAGCTCAAAATAGCATTGTGACCATCGAGATCACTACAGGGAAGGTGCAAAACTTGATTGCAGGGGATGATTTTTATGCCGCACCGCGTCTTAGTCCTGACGGTAAGTTTTTGGCTTGGCTGAGTTGGAATCATCCCGATATGCCTTGGGACAGTACTTATTTGCGGGTGGCAAGGTTAGATGAGGCAGGACAGATTGCAGAAACTGAGTTGATCGCTGGTGGTAAAAATGAATCAATCTGCCAACCTGAGTGGGGGGATGAGGGGACTTTATATTTCACCAGCGATCGCTCTAACTGGTGGAATCTTTATCGTCGTGGAGTCAACGGTAAGGTAGAAATTCTCCTGGAAAAGCCCGCCGAGTTTGCCTACCCCCATTGGGTATTTGGCTTATCGACCTATACCTTAGTTGGGGAGGAGAAAATCATCTGTGCCTATTCCTCTGAGGGTTGTTGGCACCTGGGGCAAATCGATCTTTTGACCCAGCAGTTTACGGAAATTAAGACTCGCTACACTAATATCTCTGACCTCCAGGCTAGCAATCAAGGTTATGTGGTGTTTATTGGCGGTTCTCCCACCGAAGCCACGGCGGTAATTAAGCTGGATCTAGCCACAGGTAAGGAGGAAATATTAAAGCGGGGAATGGAGCTAGAGATTGACCCTGGTTATCTATCGTTGCCAGAGGCAATTACCTTCCCTACTACTAATAATTTGGATGCCTACGCCTGGTATTATCCACCACAGAATAAGGACTATCAAGCACCCCCAGGAGAATTACCACCGTTGATTGTCAAAAGTCATGGGGGTCCAACCGCAGCCGCCACCGTCGATTTAAATTTACGGATTCAATACTGGACTAGTCGTGGCTTTGGTTATTTGGACGTTAATTATGGCGGCAGTATTGGTTATGGTCGTGAGTATCGTCAGCGGCTGGATGGTCAGTGGGGCATTGTTGACGTGGATGATTGTGTTAACGGGGCACAGTATCTAGTTAATCAGCAGCGAGTTGACGGCGATCGCCTGGTGATTACAGGGAGCAGCGCAGGGGGCTATACGACTTTGGCGGCATTGACCTTCCGTCAACAGTTTAAGGCAGGTGCTAGCTACTATGGGGTGAGCGATTTAGAGATTTTAGCCAAAGATACTCATAAATTTGAATCAAGATATCTTGATCGCCTGGTGGGTAAGTATCCTGAAGCTCAAAAAGTCTATCAAGAGCGATCGCCAATCTATTCTACTGAACAGTTAGACTGTCCCGTAATTTTCTTTCAGGGTTTAAAAGATCAGGTTGTCCCTCCCAACCAAGCAGAAATGATGTTTGAAGCTATTCAAAAAAAAGGTTTACCTGTGGCTTATATTTCCTTTGAACAAGAATCCCATGGCTTTAGGCTATCGGAAAATATTAAAAAAGCCCTGGATAGTGAATTTTACTTCTACGCCCAGATCTTTGGCTTTGAAGCAGCAGATCTTATTGAGCCAATCGAGATTATTAATCTTGACTAATATTGTTTTCGAGATTAATAAATTAAATGTATTGGATTACCAGAATCTACTGTCTTTGCAGTATCTACCACAGCTAAATTCTATGAAAACAGGAAATTACCAGACGGTAGCAGAATTATTTACAGACTTAATTAATGATCATGGTCTGGCAACTAATAATTTGAACCCACAGCTCATTTTGCAACTTCAAGGGCAAATGGAGGAAAGTTTGGGATTGTTGAATGATGTTGTTGACGAGCTGCGAACAATTGCCCCCGAAAGCATTCCAGCTCTTAAATCACTAACTCTACAGATCTTTGAGAATGATCTTAAACCAGAATGATCTATCTTGATGATTTGGCGATCGCTGTAATCTTTAGTCCGAATTTCACCACAAATAATTTGTTCATCAAAGTGTAAGCTTTGTCAAGACAATAAAAATATTAAGTAATATTGCGAAATCCTTGATTGGCAACTCATAAACTCTGTTAAAGTTTGTAATGTAACGTTTAATGATTGTTATCGAATTGTGTCGAATCAAAGAATTAGCGAAATTTGAGTAACGCTTTTTGATAAATATACATTACGTGAGCAAATAGTCCGATTAGGTGAGGAGCGAGCCTAGCCTGAGAATTTCTCGATACAAATCGCCATCAAACATAAGGAGAATCAAGTTATATGTTCACCCAGGTCAAGTCCACCGTTCGTCACGTTAAGCCAGACGCTCTTAACGGACGCGATTTACTCAGGGTGGTCTATGTTGTGCTGGAGCCTCAGTATCAAAGTACTTTGACTGAAGCAGCTAGATCTATAAATAATAATAATCCTCATTTAGCCGTTGAACTCAGTGGTTATCTGATTGAAGAGTTAAGAGACGAAGAAAACTACAGCAATTTTAAAAACGACGTTGCCCAGGCAAACATCTTTATTGCCTCTTTGATTTTTGTTGAAGACTTAGCGCAAAAAGTAGTTGCAGCAGTGCAGCCCCATCGCGATCGTTTAGATGCAGCGGTTGTTTTCCCTTCCATGCCAGAGGTAATGCGTCTCAATAAGCTGGGCAGCTTTTCCATGGCACAGTTGGGGCAGTCTAAGAGCGTGATCGCGCAGTTTATTAGGAAGCGGAAGGAAAACTCCAGTGGTTCTTTCCAAGACTCAATGCTGAAGCTGTTGCGGACGCTGCCCAAAATACTCAAGTATCTGCCAGTAGAGAAAGCCCAAGATGCGCGCAACTTTATGTTGAGCTTCCAATATTGGTTGGGGGGCAACTCTGATAATTTAGCCAATTTTCTATTAATGCTTTCTGATAAATACGTTTATCCAGAACAGCATAACCAAGAGTCAAGCTATGATGCACCGATAGTTTACCCTGACATGGGTATTTGGCATCCCCTAGCCCCCCAGATGTTTGAGGACGTTCAGGAATATTTAAACTGGTTTAATAACCGTACTGATATCTCGGAAGATTTAAAAGATCCTCTGGCAATCTGCGTTGGTATAGTATTACAGCGTACCCACCTAGTTACAGGGGATAATGCCCACTACGTAGCGATGGTGCAGGAACTAGAGTCTATGGGTGCGAGGGTGATTCCTGTATTTGCTGGGGGACTGGACTTTTCTAAGCCCGTTGACGAGTATTATTGGAATCAAGACAAAACCAAGCCCATTATCGATGCGGTAGTTTCCTTAACTGGCTTCGCTCTGGTGGGTGGTCCCGCTAGACAAGATCATCCCAAGGCGATCGAATCTTTACAGCGCCTTAACCGTCCCTACATGGTGTCCCTGCCTCTAGTCTTCCAAACTACAGAAGAGTGGGAGTCCAGTGAGCTGGGTTTGCACCCCGTACAGGTGGCACTACAGATTGCGATTCCTGAATTGGATGGGGCAATTGAGCCGATTATTGCTTCTGGTCGGGATGGCGCGACTGGTAAGACGATCGCTCTCCAGGATCGAGTTGAGGCGATCGCCCGTCGAGCAATGAAGTGGGCAAGGCTGCGTAAAAAGCCTAAGCTGGCGAAGAAGGTAGCGATTACTGTTTTTAGCTTCCCTCCTGATAAAGGCAATGTGGGGACTGCGGCTTACCTCAACGTCTTTGGCTCGATTTACGAAGCGATGAAAGGCTTGAGTCGTAACGGTTACGACATCCAGGATCTGCCTAACTCTGCCGAAGAATTGATGCAGGCAGTAATTCATGATGCCCAGGCGCAATATGCCTCTCCTGAACTAAACGTGGCTTACCGTATGTCCGTAGAGCAGTATGAAAGATTAACCCCATACTCCGTGAGACTAGAAGAAAACTGGGGGGCTCCTCCTGGGCATCTTAACAGCGACGGGCAAAATCTCTTAGTCTACGGGAAAGAGTTTGGTAATGTCTTTATTGGTGTCCAGCCTACCTTTGGTTACGAAGGTGACCCGATGCGTCTTCTGTTCTCTAGATCCGCCTCTCCTCACCACGGTTTTGCGGCTTACTATACCTATTTAGAACATGTTTGGCAGGCTGATGCAGTGCTACATTTTGGCACCCATGGCTCTTTGGAATTTATGCCAGGGAAGCAGATGGGCATGTCTGGGGAGTGTTATCCTGATAGCCTGATTGGCTCAATTCCCAACATTTATTACTACGCCGCTAATAATCCCTCTGAGGCGACTATTGCTAAACGTCGTAGCTACGCCGCAACTATTTCTTACCTCACTCCTCCCGCAGAAAATGCAGGGCTATATAAAGGATTGAAAGCACTGGGGGAACTTATTGGTTCTTATCAAAGCTTGAAAGATAGCGGACGGGGGATTCAAATCGTTGATACCGTAATGGATCAGGCACGGCTTTGCAACCTCGATCAGGATATTGCTTTCCCTGACCATTCCGCCAAGGAGATGACTCAAGAGGAACGGGATACTATTATCGGCTTGGTTTACAAGCAGCTAATGGAAATTGAATCTCGTCTCTTACCCTGCGGCTTGCACGTTATCGGTAAACCCCCAACTGCCGAAGAAGCGATCGCCACTCTGGTTAATATTTCTAACCTTGACCGCGAAGATGAGGGGATTATTGCCCTCCCTCGCATCATTGCCAACAGTATTGGCAGAGAGATCGATGAAATATACGCTAACAATGATCGGGGTATTCTGGCAGATGTGCAGCTATTTCGCGACATCACCGAGGCTACTCGTGCTGCGGTAGGGGCATTAGTGCGGGCGCAAATTGATGCCGATGGTCGCGTCTCGATGGTTTCTAAGCTCAACTTCTTAAACATTGGTAAAAAAGAGCCTTGGGTCGAAGCCCTACAGGAACATGGCTATCCTAACGTTGATCGCGAGGCACTCAAGCCTTTGATGGAATACCTAGAGTTTTGTTTAGAACAGGCATGTGCAGACAATGAATTAGGTGGACTATTAAAAGCCCTGGAAGGGGAATATGTCATGCCTGGTCCTGGTGGTGACCCCATCCGTAACCCCAAGGTACTGCCCACGGGGAAAAACATTCATGCTCTAGACCCCCAGTCCATTCCCACTCTGGCGGCGGTAAAATCAGCAAAAATTGTAGTAGATCGCCTAATCGAACGTCAGAAGCTCGATAATGATGGTAAATATCCCGAAAGCATTGCCTGCGTCCTCTGGGGAACCGATAACATCAAAACCTATGGTGAATCTTTGGCACAAATCATGTGGATGATTGGTGTCCGTCCCGTACAAGACGCTTTAGGTCGTATCAACAAGCTAGAGTTAATTCCCCTAGAAGAATTAGGTCGCCCTCGTATTGACGTAGTGGTTAACTGTTCGGGAGTTTTCCGCGACCTGTTCATTAATCAAATGAACCTGTTGGATCGCGGGGTAAAAATGGCAGCGGAAGCCGATGAACCCACAGAGATGAACTTTATCCGCAAACATGCCTTAGAACAGGCGGCGGAAATGGGTATCAACGTCCGTCAGGCAGCCACACGCATTTTCTCTAATGCTTCTGGTTCCTATTCTTCCAACATTAACCTAGCGGTGGAAAATAGCAGTTGGGAACAGGAAAAAGAGTTACAGGACATGTACCTCAACCGTAAATCCTTTGCCTTTAACTCCGATAATCCTGGGGTGATGGACGAAAGTCGCAAGCTGTTTGAGTCTTCTTTAAAGAAAGCCGACGTAACTTTCCAAAATCTAGACTCTTCTGAGATCTCCCTAACGGACGTATCTCACTACTTCGACTCCGACCCAACTAAGATCGTCTCTAGCCTCAGAGATGACGGCAAAAAGCCCACCGCTTACATCGCCGACACCACCACCGCTAATGCGCAAGTTCGTACTCTATCTCAAACAGTACGTTTAGACGCTCGGACTAAACTATTAAACCCGAGATGGTACGAGGGTATGTTGAGCAACGGTTATGAAGGGGTTCGGGAACTATCTAAACGTTTGGTAAACACTATGGGCTGGTCTGCTACTGCCGATGCGGTAGATAACTGGGTTTATGAAGATGTTAATACCACCTTCATTGACGATCCTGAAATGTGTAAACGTCTGATGGATATGAACCCCAATTCTTTCCGTAAGATAGTTGGTACTTTGCTGGAAGTCAATGGTCGCGGTTACTGGGAAACCAGTGAAGAAAACCTTGATCGACTGCGGGAGTTGTATCAGGAAGTGGAAGACAAGATTGAAGGGATTGATTAATTAATAATCAAGCGGCTAATTTATTACTGATTTTATCAAGGTGCGGGCGACCGCACCTTTTTATTTATCCTTTGAAGGATTAAAAATATAAAATTACAATATCATCAAATAAAATATTTATTGTCAGAATATTTACACAAATATAGTGTATTGCAGCTTATGAGAATAGAATCACTAAAGATTAAAAATTATCGCTGCCTTCAAAATATAGAAATTAATGATATGCCAGCTTTCTGTGTCTTAGTAGGGGCTAATGGAAGTGGTAAAAGTAGCTTTTTTGATGTTTTTGGATTTCTCAGGGATTCTTTGAAAAATAATGTGAGGCAAGCTTTACAAGTTCGAGGGGGTTTCAAAGAGGTTATCACCAGAGGGAAAGAAAATGAAGATATAGAGTTTGAAATAAAATTTAAGATGCCAATTGTCGATAAGGAAAGGTTGGTTACTTATGTATTAATTATTGGGCAAGAAAATAATAGAGCTGTAGTTAAAAGAGAAATATTACGGTATAAGCGAGGCTCATATGGTTCTCCTTTTCATTTTCTAGACTTTCAAAGTGGTCAAGGTTATGCAATTCTTAATGAAGAAGATTTTGCTCAACCTGATGAAAAATTACAAAGAGAAGAACAAACATTAGATTCTCAAGATATTTTAGCAATTAAAGGACTGGGACAATTTAAAAGATTTAAAGCAGCTAGTTCTTTTAGACTATTAATTGAAAGTTGGTATGTATCTGATTTTCATATTACTGATGCCAGAGGTAATAAAGATGCTGGTTATGCAGAGCATTTATCAAAAACAGGGGATAATCTGCCTTTAGTAGCTCAGTATCTATATGAGACTCATCCAGATATTTTCAATAATGTGCTGGAAAAAATGAAACAAAGAGTTCCAGGTATCTCAAAAGTAGAAGCTAGAAATACAGAAGATGGTCGCCTTATTTTGCGCTTTCAAGATAGTGCTTTTCAAGACCCTTTCATAGCTCGATATGTTTCTGATGGAACAATTAAAATGTTTGCTTATCTAGTTTTGCTTTACGACCCTGATCCTCATCCTCTGTTATGCGTTGAAGAACCAGAAAATCAACTATATCCGTCCTTACTGTCGGAACTAGCAGAAGAATTTGCCTCATATACCAGAAAGGAAGGACAAGTTTTTGTGACTACTCATTCTCCTGATTTCTTAAATTCAATAGAATTAGATAGCATTTATTGGTTAGAAAAAAGATCGGGTATTACTAACATTTATAAAGCATCAAATGATGAAACCTTAAAAGCATTAATAGATGAGGGTGATTTGCCAGGTTATCTTTGGAAGCAAGGATTATTTGGAGATGCTAATCCATGATTAATTCTTACTATCATATAATGTTTCTTGTCGAAGAACCTTCTATGAAAGCAATGTTAGAAGGGTTGCTGCCTAATTTAATTCCTGATGAAATTAAATATAAATGTATTGCTCATGAAGGAAAGCAGGACTTAGAAAAATCAATTCCCATAAAGTTAAGAGCTTTAAAAAATATTAAAAGATTTATCATTATTAGGGATAAGGACAGCGCTGACTGTAAGAAAGTCAAACAAAATTTACAGCAACTTTGTAGTCAAGTAAACCGCTCAGATACATTAATCAGAATTCCCTGTCACGAACTAGAAGCATGGTATCTAGGGGATTTAAAAGCTGTAGAAAAAGGATTAGGAATTAAAGATGGCAAGCTAAGTAAGCTACAAAACAAGAAGAAATACCGAGAGCCTGACAATCTTGCTGCACCAAAACAAGAGCTCAAAAAGATTGCATCTAGCTATCAGCAAATTAGTGGCTCTAAAGCTATCTCTCCCCATATGAGTCAATATAACAATACTTCCAAGAGCTTTACGTTTTTTATAGAAGGAATCAATAAAGTAGTAAAAGAAATTAAACGGCATGAAAATTAAACATATACATTATTATTACTCTTATTAAATACCTAGAGAATCAGGATAGTTAATATGTCTTCTAGAGAAGAATTAAGAAATCAACTTCAAGCTGGTCTTGTCCGTGATATATTTAAAATGGAACGAGCCTATTTTTTAATTCAGGAAATAAGCGCTAAAGGTTCAGACATTGATAAAAATCATGATTATATAGAGTTATTTCAAATAATTCAAAATTCTTTGTTAACCGAAGCTGTCATGGCAGTTTCTAGAATTTATGATAAGCCGAGCAAAAAATATCCTACTAATTGCCTTCAAAGTATACTATCTTTTATAGAAAACAATGTTAATAACTTAATTCCTATTATTGAAAAGCCTAATTTGCAACGACATCTTTATAAAATAGATGCTCCAGATTATCTTATTAGTTCACTCAATAAAGATAATGATATCTTATACACACAAATGCTAGTCGAACATTTTAAGATACTTTGTTTTACTGGAGAAAATAAAGATAGAATATTAAAGTTAAAGAATATTAGAGATAAGAGAATTGCTCATAATGAAAATAATCCTATTATTAATAATCCAACTCTCATAGATTTAAAAGATTTGATTAAAAATACCCAGAAAGTAATTGGAACAATAGGATGGAGTTACTTAAGCCCTGCACAAGTGTATATAATTGAAGGAAAATATTTGTTATCTGATGATGCCCGAAGAGTTTCTGTATCTCTCAAAAAACTTTTAGATACAGTATTAAATTAATCAAATTGCGATCGCATTTATTTTAGTCAGGCGATCGCTTGCTATATTAAGAGCAGTACGGGCTTTTTCTATAAACTCATTTAGTTCGTATTCTGTTGCGGTCTTAAAGTATTCTTTAACTACTAAGGAAGGGGAATAGCAAGTTTGTTCTATACCGTCAGACCATTGAATTTTAAAGTTTATTTCGGGCATTTATTTTAACTATTAAGCAGTTATTTACCAAAATTGTTAACATGTTTTTGCCAAATTGGTAAATCTTTAGGGTAATCAACATCAGATAATGTAGGAAGATAATCAACTTTTAATTTTAACTCTTGAGCAATATCTATAGTTTGCCTTAATACCTGATCTGAGCCCCAAGCAATATTAGTAAAAAGTTCAGAATAAACCTGATTTAGCCCAATTAAATAATATCCTCCGTCTTCAGCCACCCCTAAAACTAAATCATGATTTTGTAATGAGTTAAAAGCCTGATTTAAAGTTATTTGATCTATATCAGGACAATCAATACCAATAATTACTACCTGCTGACTACCTAATTGAAAAGCCTCCTTAAATGCTCCTTGCAGTTTCTTCCCTAAATCCCCTGAAGCTTGTGGAGTATATTGCCAATCTTCTCCCAACCATTCTGCCATTAACTGTTGGTTGCCACCTGAGAAGTAAACTTTAACAATTAAATCTCTTAAAGCAGCTAGCCGCTCAACATTTCCTAGAGTATGCTCAGTCATCTTACGCTGTAATTCTGCGGCACCTTTCGCACCTAAAGCAGGAATCATGCGTGTTTTGGTTTTACCTGGTTCGGGATAGCGAGTAAAAATAATCAGGGTTTCGCTCATTAATCAAGTTGTTAGTTATTAGTCTTTAGCTATTAGTTAATATTTTTTGACTATCGCTCGTTACTTATTACTTATTACCTATTACCTATTACCTATTACCTATTACTTATCTACCCACTGACTATAAGGATGTTTAACTAAATAGGAATTATAATATTTTTTATCTCTTACTTCCCGTTCAATCCAGGTAGGAAGCTCAATCTTCTGCTGCTCATTTTCTAGCTCAACTTCAGCAATAATTAAATCTGCATTATCTCCTAAAAACTCATCAACTTCCCAGGTAAAATTACCAACTGGAATCTTATATCTAACTTTTTCAATTAGAGGTTTAATACACAAAGTCTGCAACATTTCTTGAGCATCTGCTACAGGTATTAGATACTCGAATTCTGCTCTTGTCTGACCTTCTGCTTTACTCTTAATTGTTAAGTAACCTTGCTCACCGACAATACGTAGACGAACTGTGGTGCCATTATTAGTTGGGATATACCCCTGAAAATACTTCTGACCAAAATTGGCGACGTGACTTGCTAACTTTGCTTTTTGCGATCGCCATTCGGCTGTTTTTACTAAATATTTTCGCTCTATTTCAATTCCCATCAGACGATGTAGGTTATAGGTTATAGGTTATAGGTTATGCCCGCTATCCTTTGACTCCACTCCCAACATCCGTAGGCACAATATAACGTTGTAATAACAGGAATATCAATAAGCTGGGAGCGATCGAAATAATCGAAGCAGCAGCGACTAATCTCCAGTCGAGGGAGAAGGAATCTGCTAAGTTAGCTACCGCTAGGGGTAAGGTGTAGTAATTAGGGTCATCAAGCACAATTAGGGGCCAAAGAAAGTCACTCCAAGAACCAATAAAGACAAATATCCCCAGGGTAAACAAAGCAGGACGAATAGCAGGAATCATAATATTCCACCAGATACCCAACTCTGAACAACCATCAATCCTCGCCGCATCCTCCAATTCTTGAGGAACACCTTTTAGGGCTTGGCGCAATAAAAAAATGCCAAAAGCGGAGGTTAAGTTAGGTAAGACGATACCAAAGTAGGTATTTCTTAGACCAAGCTTAACCGCCATAATATATAGGGGAATCATGACAATCTGGAAGGGAATCATAATTGTAGCTAAGACTAGGGCAAAAATTAATTCTCGTCCTTTAAAATTAAGCCTTGCTAGGGGATATGCTGCCAGAGAACATAGGAGTAAATTCAAGCCCACTGCCAACAAAGCAACGATCGCACTGTTGTAAAGATATAGTCCAAAAGGATAACTATTCCAAACGGTAACAAAATTATCCAAGGTAGGCTGCTGGGGCAATAGCTGCGGTGGAAAGTTAAAGATGTCCTCTGCTGGAGATTTAAACGATGTGCCCAACAGCCACAACAGGGGAAATAACATCAACAGGGCGATCGCACACAACGACAAATATGTTCCCAGCACCTTGGCTATCGATCTTTGCTTCATTAATCATTGATCATTGATCATTTACCAGTCATCAAACTAACACATAGAATAATTCCTGCTATCGACCTCTCACTTCTGTTGTTTACAGCGAAATCTCCCTTCAACAAAGTCCCTTTTCGCCAAATGCTTAGTCCTACGCCCCGTGACTCGTTTACGCCACATCACAAAGCTAGAGCGCTTCATTTCTCGACGCATCAGGGCTATAACTTCTGATTCTTTTAAGCCAAACTGGGCTTCAATTGCGGCAAAGGGTGTTCGATCCTCCCAAGCCATTTCTACCACGCGGTCAATCGTTTTTACGTCAAGCTCTCGCAATTTCATAAGATATAATAAGCACAAATTTTAAGCATTTATACTTATTATGTTAATTTAATTATTTCTTTACAAGATAGTTAACTGAATAAAAAAGTCCCATCAAAGACATTGCCTCCTGCCTATCTGGGATAAGCCCTCTTTTAACCTCAAAAAGCCGACAAGTGAGGTGAAATGTTTGTAGATACTAAATAACCCCTCTGGCAGTCTTACAGTAGACTCTAGCCACAGAGAGGCTTTAATCTAAATTAGTTAATAGTTGTTACCAAACAATTAACTAGTTAATTTTAAACATTGATGGGTATAAATGAACTCGTTTATCAGTAGTTGGTGGACATATTCTCTGCACGACGACCGCCACCTCCGCGATTATTTTCACGAGGTCGAGCTTTATTTACTCTTAGCTCCCTTCCCATCCATTCTGCACCGTCTAAACTCTCAATTGCTTTAGATTCCTCTTCCTCACTACTCATTTCCACGAATCCAAATCCTCTGGGACGACCAGTTTCGCGGTCTGATGGCAGAGAAACCCGAGATACAGTACCGTATTCTTCAAAAACAGTCGTAAGATCTTCTTTAGTGACCTCGTAGTTAAGATTGCCTACATAGATTGACATTAGTTGTCTCCTGATTTGCGAAATTATTGCGAGATTGATTGTTTCGGAGGCAGGCTTGCTGAGTTGTTGTCAATCTATAGTCTACTAACCTTAGAGGGCTCAATTAGGTTCCTATGAACGGAATCAACATTAATTGTTTACCCTCTTCCTTCCTAAGCGTTAAAAAACTTAAAAAAAGTTGAGATTATGACAAATTGAAACAAACATGACCACCGAAATCAAATCTCTATTTCCTAGTAGGTTAACACAGCCTAATTAAAAGGATTCAGTTCAAAATAGAAAACAATCTTAAAAAATAACAAATGTCTTGGGGCTCATAACTAATTGTTGTACAAAAGCTATTTTATTTACAGATAAAAATCCATATTCAGCTAGAGATAAATTTTTATTATTTAACGTAATCTATGATACCTAGTGGCACTAAACATAATGAATTAAGACAGTTAGTTAGGTCGCAACTGGAGTTACTGTTAGAAAGCGGTAATTTTGATGGAGCCAAATCCCTGCTGATTCCTGTTCAGCCAGTGGATATTGCTGAAGCGATCGAAGGTTTACCCGAATCGAGTCAACTAATAGCATTTCGGCTACTTTCGAAGGCTGAAGCCATCGAAGTCTATGAATATCTCAATACCGATGTGCAGCAGGCTTTGATTCAAGAATTTAAGCGACAAGAAGTACTAGATATAGTGGATAAAATGTCTCCTGATGATCGTGCGCGGATGTTTGATGAGCTACCAGCGAAGGTAGTACGTCGTCTCCTCTCTCAATTAAGTCCTAATGAACGGCAGGCAACTGCCATCTTACTAGGTTACGAGGAAGATACAGCGGGAAGAATTATGACTCCCGAATATATTTCCCTCAAGGAAACCTTAACTGTTAGTCAAACTTTGGAGCGAATTAGGAGCCTCGCTAATGCTTCAGAAGTTGTATATTACCTTTATGTAACAAACATTTCTCGGCAGTTAACGGGGATTGTTTCCCTGAGAGATTTAGTGGTTGCGGCGGCAGACACCACCCTGGCTGAAATTATGACCCGTGATGTGGTGTTTGTGCACACAGATACGGATCAAGAAGAAGTTGCCCGTACGATTCAACGTTATGATATTGTTGCTGTTCCTGTAGTTGACAGTGAGGAGCGATTAGTCGGAGTCGTCACGGTAGATGACGTGATTGACGTAATTCAACAGGAAGCAACGGAAGATATTTATGCTTTGGGCGGGGTGCAGTCTGATGGGGATAACTATTTTCAGACTAATTTATTAACCGTGGCGCGTCGTCGCGTGGTATGGCTCTTTGTCCTGTTATTAACTAATACGGTAACGGGGGCAATTATTCGCTCTCAGGAATCTTTACTACAGCAGGTAGTAGTTCTAGCGGCGTTTATACCTCTATTAACAGGTACGGGGGGTAATGTAGGCGCACAGTCTTCTACCGTGGTAATTCGTGGTTTAAACACCGATGAGATTCAAAATATGGGGGCGGGCAAAGTCGTATTTCGTGAGGCGGCGGCAGGTATTTTACTGGGGTTGATTTTGGGTTCAATGGCTACCGTCTGGGCATATTTTCTTCAGGGTAGTCTGGCTGTAGCCTTATCTGTAGGCATCAGCCTAATTGCGATCGCATTATTAGCCTCTGTTGCGGGTTCGGCATTACCCTTTCTCTTTCGTTCCTTTGGCTTAGATCCAGCCTTAATGTCTGCTCCCTTTATTACCACTGCTGTAGACGTTCTGGGTGTATTGATCTATTTCTATATTGCTCGTCTAATTCTGGATCTTTCCTAGATAGCCAATTTAAGGGTGAATTGTACCGTCGGGCATCACAGTTCCTTTCCAGTTGACACCGCTTAAAATACTGTTTTTTAAATTAGCGCCTCTGAGATTTGCCCCCCGTAGATAAACATCCACCAAGCTGGCATTCTCTAAATTTACTTTTTCTAGATTTGCTTTAAACAGTAGAGCAAATCTAAAATTGGCATTTTGTAGCTTCACTTCCTTAAGATTTGCTCCAGAGAGATTAGCAGAACATAAATTAATCTTACGATCTGGTCGAGAACTGCTCAAACTCAGTTGAGAGATAGTCGCTAAACTACTGTTACTGCGATCATTATCCTTCAGTACTGCCCCTGCTAAGATCGCACTCCTCAGATTGGCAGAACGGAGGTTTGCTCCACTCAAGATGGCTTGTTCTAAGCTTGACTGACGTAAACTACACCCGCTCATATCGGCGCGGTTAAAGCTAGCGTAGCTCAAATCTGTCCCCGTCAGAATTGCTTCACTTAAATCTGCACGGGAAAAGTCAGCCCCGCTTAAATCGACTCCTGTTAAATCTGCACCACTGAGATTTGCTCTGGCAAGATTAGCCCCTGTAAGATTAGCCCTGGTAAGGTTGGCATTACTCAGATCGGCATCGGCTAAATTGGCATTACGAAAAAAAGATTGACTAAGGTTTGTTTCACTCAGATCTACCCGCGTTAGCGAAGCATCCTCCAAGTTAGCCCAGCTCAAATCTGCGCCCCTCAAGTCAGCACTACTGAGATTTGCCTCCGCCAAATTGGTTTTGATTAGTCGCGCATTGCTTAAATTAGCACGACTTAAGTTTGCTTGAGATAGGTTAGTACCGCTAAAGTTAGCCCAGTCTAGCTCGGTTCTACTAAAGTCAACGTTGACTAGTTCAAACTGTAAGATCTGTATTTGACTAAGATCAGCACGGCTAAAGTCTCGATTACCCTTCTGATATAACAGTAATAACTCTTCTCCATTCATTAATTTAAATTGCTGTCTTGGAAACTTACAGTAAGCTTAATAAAGGATGAACAACCTTATAATTCCCGATCGCCTGAGCAAAATCACGATCAATTCTAAAAGTTACAGTCATATCATCTAACTAAGGCGTTGGCTCGATTTCCTGAGTCAGGAGATGCCACTCGGACAATACTTCTGGCTCAATCTTGAGGACTAGCTTACAATTATCTTGCAGTGGCACCGATAGCTGGAGGCTTTTGACGGAATCAATTTTGGGAATGATCGGAGTTAAGTCATACTGCCCCACATTAGGAGTGGGCGCTGCTTCCTCATAAGCGTCTGCCGCAGCAAAAATTCTGCCCTCTTCGGTTAAAATTTCTAAGGATTGGGGATGAATAAAAGAATTTACCCCAGGAAACCCCACTAATCGCAGATAATAAGCTGAATTTGGGGCATTTTCAGGAAAAAGCAGAACTTGCCAAGCATTACCGTCCCTATCCTGAAGAGAGTCTTGGGCATGATAGCGCCATAGGTCAGGAGTCGCTCGATGTTGCCTCAGTAGTGCTGTGGCAGGAGCAGAGAAAGTCAGTAAGCTGCAAGCAAATATTAGTAATATTTTGAGCCACAGCAGGGAACGGTAAAATTGCTGATTACCGAAAGCTAATTTATTAAGGTTTGCAAATAAGGTTAAGACTTGAAGAAAATCAGCCATGCTCTAGCAACATCAAAGACTTATGTTAAGGATTGATGCAGTTAATCTGAATATTTTTTTCTGCTTAGTCCACAATAGCAAATAATATTCATCCTAAAATCAGTTGCTTAACGTTCACTTGATTAGTGTTCATTATTCATTGCTTCCAATAGACCTCTTGCATGAATAGCTAGAAAATGAGAAAAGTAAAATAAAAAGAGCGATCGCAAACCAAACCATGACCTACGAACAGAGCAAGAATTAATGCCTGTCTATAATTAGTTATGAGGCTCTTGACCATCCATAGTTAACCTGTTGACCAATGGTATGGGTAGCTAACTTATTATTTAATCAATTATTCAATCTAGATTATGAGAAGAACTCGTAAGCAACTATATTGGCTCCTGGCATTATTGGCTTCAACGATAGTTATTTTGGGATCATTAGGGCGAGTGTCTCTTGCCATCAACGCGAATCATCAGCCTACAAGCTATTCCGCCAGCAAAGAAGACTCTAAATTTGTGGCAATAGACTTTCTAGAGCTTATTAGAGGAGCTGTCCAATATATCCAGGTATCAAACATTTCTGATGAACAAGAGATCGAGATTGGCAAGCAAACCAATGAGCAAGTGTTGTCCGAGTTTTCTCTTGATAACAGCCCTCAAGTTCAACGATACGTCAGCAGCCTGGGGCAAGAATTAGTTGGCAGTAGCAATAGCCGTAACATCCCCTTCGTATTCCAGGTGGTGAGGAGCGATCAGGTTAATGCTTTTGCGGCTCCAGGAGGATTTGTTTATGTCACAACAGGACTACTCCGAGCTGCGGACAATCGAGCAGAGTTAGCCTCGGTGATGGGTCACGAAATTGCTCATATCAATGAAAAGCATGGGGTCAAAAGTTTAAAACAAGCAGTAGCAGCACAGGGTATTGCTAATACCGTGGGGGTAGATAGTAAGGTGTTGGCGCAGCTAGCATATCAGCTAACCGTCGATTTACCCCGCAGTCGTTCTTTTGAATTTGAGGCAGACAGTAGCGGACTAGAGATTCTTCAGCAAGCTGGTTATCCTGGATCAGCCTTTGCTGATTTTCTGGTCAAGTTAGAAGGAGGTGGCGGCACTCCTCAGTTTTTACGCACCCACCCCACTAGTGCAAATAGAATAGATGCTATCTCAGAAACCGTAGCAGAGCAACGGGCGGCTACAGAGAAAGGATTAAACGCGACGGAATATCGCAGTAATCTGCTAGCTTATCTTTAATGTAAGCTAATGCAGGTTTTGGATCTGCTTCTAGTTAATTTTCCCTCCCTACTTTATTGATGACCGTTGTTCCTTCTTTATCCAGTAGCTTAAAAGCTAAACTAGCAACTCCGCTGAATATTGGCTCAGTGGCGGTTAACAGTCGTGTTTTGCAGTCTCCTTTATCGGGGGTAACAGATCTGGTCTTTCGGCGACTGGTGCGACGCTATGCTCCCCAATCGATGCTGTACACGGAGATGGTCAGTGCTAAGGATGTTTCTCATCTGCAAAGGCTTAAAAAGGGTGCAAAAAGAAATAGTAACAAGGACTCTCAACCATCACCCTCCATTATGGAGATCGCCCCTGATGAAAAGTTAATTAGTATCCAGCTATTCGACTGTCGCCCCGACTTTATGGCAGAAGCAGCACGGCAGGCAGTGGCAGAAGGAGCCCAAACCATTGATATTAATATGGGTTGCCCCGTTAATAAAATTACCAAAAACGGTGGCGGATCATCTCTCCTGAGACAGCCTGAAGTTGCGGAAGCGATCGTTAAAACTGTGGTGGAGGCGGTGGATGTTCCCGTAACGGTGAAAACTCGCCTGGGTTGGGATGATGATGAGATTAACATTATCGACTTTGCCCGCCGCCTGGAGGCTCAGGGCGCGCAGATGCTAACCCTGCACGCTCGCACCCGTGCCCAGGGCTACAACGGGGCGGCACGGTGGTCATGGATTGCCCAGGTTAAGCAAGCCTTATCTATTCCCGTTATTGCCAACGGAGACATTTTTGACCTTGATGCCGCAATCAACTGCCTTGAACTTACTGGAGCAGATGGGGTAATGTGTTCACGGGGTACTTTGGGCTATCCTTTCCTGGTGGGAGAAATCGATCATTTTTTAACCACTGGTAAAATCTTGCCGCCCCCTGATGTCGCAACTAGGCTACAGTGCGCCAAAGAGCATTTATTTGGCTTATGGGAATATAAAGGACAGCGGGGCATATATCAGTCGCGGAAGCATCTAGCATGGTATTGCAAGGGCTTTCCTGGGGCATCGGAGTTACGCAAAAAGGTGTCGCGGGTTGCCAGCGTTGCCGAGGGTTATGAAATTTTAGATCAGGCGATCTCTGAATTATAAATGATTGATTTTCTGTATTGCAAAAAACTCTTATTGATTACTTTTCTGAATAAATTTCTTGATGGTTAGCGATATGATCTTATTCAAGTATGATGGATAGCTGCTACAAAACTATCTCATATTTTATATACAAGATTATTGATTATGAAACGGAGACAACTTCTTGACCGCCTGGCGATCGCCACTACCACAGCTTCAGTATTAGTAGCCTGCGATCAGGGCAGCCAGCAGAGTGCTAATGGCACTGCCTCAAGCTCAGATCTACCTGAGATTCGCTGGCAGATGGTAACTAGTTGGCCTAAATCCCTGGATACAATTTATGGGGGAGCAACCACCGTATGCGATCGCGTTGCGGCGATGACGGGAGGCAGGTTTCAGATTGAGCCTTTCGCTGCGGGGGAAATTGTCCCTGGACTAGAAGTTTTAGACGCGGTGCAAAACGGTACGGTACAGTGTGGGCATACCGCCAGCTATTACTACATCGGTAAAAATCCCGCCCTGGCTTTTGCTACAGGGGTTCCCTTTGGCTTGACGGGTCAACAGCAAAACGCCTGGTTTTATCATGGTGGTGGTTTGGAGTTGATTCAGGAATTATATAGCGATTTTAATATTATTAACTTTCCCGCAGGCAATACAGGGGCGCAAATGGGAGGCTGGTTTAAGAGAGAAATTAAGTCACTCAAAGACTTGGAAGGTTTAAAAATGCGTATTCCTGGATTGGGTGGCAAGGTTATGGCTAGCTTAGGGGTTAATGTCCAGGTGTTGCCAGGGGGTGAAATTTTCTTAGCATTGGAGAGAGGCACAATCGACGCCGCAGAATGGGTTGGTCCCTATGACGACTTGAAATTAGGTTTAAATAAGGCTGCATCTTTCTATTATTATCCTGGCTGGTGGGAACCAGGACCCACTCTGGACGTGTTGGTTAATAAATCTCAGTGGGAGCAGCTTCCTGTGGAGTATCAGGAGATCTTTAAAACCGCCGCTATGGAAGCCAATCTCAATATGTTATCTCAATACGATGCCCTCAATCGTGAAGCGCTAAAAACCATTATTAATGGCAAAACTAAGTTAACCTCTTATCCGATGGAGGTATTGCAGGCAGCACAAAAGGCTTCTCTAGCATATTATGCTGACGAGTCGGAAAAAAGCCCTGCCTTTAAAAAAGTCTATGACCAATGGAATCAGTTTCGCACTGCGATCGCGGAATGGAATAAAATCAACGAGTTGAGTTACGCTAATTTTGCCTATAAATAAGAGGGGATTTATAAAGTAAATATAAAGAAGAAGGGAGAAAACGAATAAAGAACGCCCTAAAAAAAACAGCGAAGTTATTACGGTGGAAAAAAGAAGAGGCGCACCTTAAAATCTCAAGTAGTTATTGGAGCAGAAACTTTATTTTTAGGATTCTCGCACAGCCATACCGTAATCGTCGCCGTCGATTTGGATTACGCTTTAATCTCATTGCTGGCTTGTATAATTTTGGACTGGATTTAGCGATCGCCTGATTCATGCAATAGGTCTAATGTTCCTGATTATAATGTGACGCTCATGATCAAAATAAATTAAACCTTGGTTCTGAAAATCTCCCAAAACTCTGGTGATAGTTACCCTCGTCGTATGGATAGCTTCTGCTAGGTGCTGATGAGTAAAACGTACTTGCAGGCGAATACCGTCAATACATGGTTGTCCAATCTCTTGCTTTAGCATCAAAAGTAAATGTCTTAAACGATCTTCAACCTTATTAACCGCTAATATTGCCAATAGTTGCTGAGACTTGATCAGGCGATCGCTAAACTGTGCTATAAATTGTCTGGCTAGAGAGGGATACCTAACTACATCATGGGGAGAATAACATCTAGCATACACATCAGATAGAGATTTTGCGCGGTACAAGGTTGAACTAGCGTAAAGATTACCGAAAATTCCGTCTGCCGTAATCCAGCCTGAAATCACCTCAGAACCGTCTGGCTGAATTCGGCTTAGTTCCACTACCCCGCGATAAATCTGCCAAATACCAGAACCTAGGACAGAAATTTCGTCTCCTTGAGGAAACATTTGCAAAGGACGCTCTTCTAGCTTCCTTTCCAGACTACGGTTGGAGTTGGGCTTTTGACTGAGTAACATAAGTTTGACCAGATTATCGGATTTGCGGTGAGATTCTTAACTCTGATAATAGCCAGTCAAAGTAAACGATAAATGAGGATTGGGTTAAGTTTTGCCTATGTTGATAACTTTTCTCTGGTTAAAATTAGTAAACTCAACTGATAATGACCTAATTGACTTTAAATAGCCGCAACTCCCGACTCTTGAGTTCTAATTCTGATAGTTTCGCTAATATTGGACACAAAAATCTTCCCATCGCCAATTTCTCCCGTACGGGCGGCTAAGGATATCTGCTGTGTAACTAAATCTGCTACCTCATCTTCTACCACAGCTTCCAACCTAATTTTAGTAGTAAAGTCGTTGCGATATTCTGTCCCGCGATAACGGGTTGCATTTCCTTTTTTATGACCATAAGCTTTAATTTCTGAGATGGACATGCCGATTACTCCAGCAGAAATCAAGCTGGTTTTAACATCATCTAGCTTATATGGATGAATAATTGCCTCAACCTTTTTCAATATGTATACCTCTATCTTAATTTTTAAATAATTATTAGTTCTTAGTATAGGGCGTGTCATCAGTTAAAAAAAAGAGCTTTTTTCGGTCTCGCGCATTCCCTTGCGCCTGACGGCGGCGCGGGGTCGCTCGCCTTTTAACGACCTACTGCGTCGAAAAATAACCTCCGTAGCCCTGCTATGCAGAACATTTTTCTTCTTGTATCTCGCTAAAATGACTCTCATATGCGGAGCGGTATCCTTTAGGAAAAGCATTCTTCCCCTCAATTGATGACACGCCCTATTTATTTGTTAGCTAAGGAGCAATGGTTATTTGTGGCAAGTTAACGTTTAGTCCCCTTTGTAAATCACTTATAGCCAGTAGCTCTTAAGCTTATTAATTTTGCGATCGCCATAGCTAATTTAGTTCATTCTATATTGAGAATTCTTAAATAGACCTCTTGCATAAATAATTTAATGAATAAGTCAAATCTATTTTTGACAAGCTATTTAGAGAATTTCAGATAATTGCTGAAACCGCTAAGATTCGTATTCGTGCAAGAGGTCTAATAAATATAAACAATCATCTACATTAGTTAACTGATAGATAGGGTTCTTTGTCAGAAAACAGTGAATAATCAACACTTATTGTGTAAATAAATACTATTAAGGATCGTTTGTCAATAAATTTTTGCCATAATTAAATATATTAAAGCTTTTCGTAATCTTTATTTATACATAAGACAGTAGCACCATACTTCAGCAAACTGAGGCAAAAATCATGGGACTAATTCAGGGAGTAACCGTCGAAAGAATTAACTCAATTCAAGGAGGCATGGCAGAATTTTATACGCCTCAATCTAGTGATGAAACAATGGTAGTTAAAGTACCAGCCAACACTATTGATGACTTATTTGTACATCAACATCAAACGGATCAGTTACTCGTAGTTAAGGGGAGTTTTGTGCTAATCGTTTTCCAAGATAACCAGTATCAATACATTCCTCTCAGCGAAGATCTCCCCCAGGTAGTAACGATTCCCAGAGGAGTTTTACATGGTTCAATTAACTTTAGCGATCACGATTGTTTGATGGTAAATGCCCTGTTGCGTCATGGTCAACCTACCCCAGAGGATTATCAATCTGTACCCCGTCCTTTACCCTATGATCTTGAACGGGCGAGAGTAATTTGGCAGAATGCTTTAGCTCAATCTGTAATTTAAGTAATATAAAATACTTAAATAATTGCTACAAACAATACGGGCTTTAGCTATCAGCTATCAGCTATTAGCTATTAGCTTTAAGGTTTTCTTCTTTTTCTCATACGTAGCGTTCTTTTTTGTATTTCATATGATAAGTAATGAGTAATTAAGTGTCCTAACGCGATACTTGTGTTGCTATGGTTTGAGTGTTTGCGATCGCATTTCCATAACCAATATCATTTTTTTACGGTTTTGATTAACTTAGTTATTGATTCAACCTGGGTTTTTTGATAGTGGTTAACTGCTAAGAGGAAAATACTTAAGGCGAAGATTACTGCTACGGCAATCCCACCATAAATTACCATCTCTTGAGAATTAGCCAATAAAGTTAGAGGATTTGTCTGATCTATCGCAGCAACATTAATGGATGAGACAGGCTGATTTTGGTTATTATTGTTCATGGTTAATATTATTAGTGACTAAAAAGTTAATCTCGTTTGTTTTTGCCAGGTAAAAATAAATCTTCAATGGCAACCTGGATATACAAGCTTTGCAGCAGAACTAAAATATTCCACAGCATAATTAACTGAATTCTCCACATAGCCTTTTCTTCAGCTTTCAATCCATCATAAAATGCCTCTAATTCAGCAACACACTCTTCAGGCACAAAACACCAGCTAATTGTATTCCAGGTTATCTTTTGATTTTGCTTACTGATTAATAGCAATGCTGAGATTATTAAACCTATTGCCGATATAGAAGCTAAAGAAATAAATTGCATTAATGATCTTTGTCTCTGTTCAGCAGTATAGGATTCTCTATCTGCTTTTAATCCGTAGCTTTGGTCTAGTTCTTGTTCGTAGCTCCTTATTGATTGGCTAATAATTTGCTCTGATAGCTCTTCAATCTGAATGTCAGGTATTTCTCCTCTCTCTAGATGCCATAAATACCACTTGACTAGCATTGATTGTTTGAATAAATCCCGCTCAAAATCCCGCTTAAAATCCCGCTCAAAATCCCGCTCAAAATCCCGCTCAAAATCTCGCTCAAAATCCTGCTCAAAATTCCGCAAAGACCGCTTAAAATCCCACAAATACCGCTCAAAATCCCGCTTCAAATTCAGCGAATCCCGCTCAAAACCCCGCAAATACCGTTCTAAATCCAGCTTAAAATCCCACAAATACCGTTCTTCATCCCGCTCAAGACCCAACAAATACTGCTTAAAATCTTGCTGGGATAAGAGCCAAGATAAAAGCCATGATAATTCTCTTTGTTTTAAGTTTCTTTGGGCTAGAGAATACTTAAAATAACGCGATAGTGAAACATCTAAAGAGTTTAATAACTGTTTTAGTTCATCGGAAGCTAAATTTTCCTGGGATGATAATGCCTGTTTTAATTCAAATAAATGAGATAAAAACCAACACGCCATCCGCGTTACGCCTAACTGATGTTTTGTTGTAGTCTTTTCTAAATCTCTTAAAATAGCTCTTTTTTCTTTTAAATCATTCGATCTAGCTAGATTTTTCCAAGAGTTGTCTATTTCTGGTTTTACATCTAAAATTCTTTGCGGTACTGAATTTCCTCTATAAATTTGAAAACTATTTAATGTCGAACTTATTAATAGAATTGAGCTACCTACTATTCCCACAACAAGAATAGCTTTATCTCGTAAGACTTTTCTCGCTTTTTTTTGCTCATTTTTCCTCATTTCTCATTGCTCCTTCAGATTTTTCCCTAATCAACCCAAAGCTGTTCTTTGAGCTAACATAAGCCGATAATGCTGAACATCTGACAAAGAACTCGCCCCTAGTCCTGTTACCTGGTAATACTTTCTTCTCGCGCCACTAGAGCCAGTGGATTCATCCCCCCACTTGGATTCGATTAGTCCCTTTTTCTCTAGCCGATTCAATGCAGGATAGATACTGCCATAGGTTAAAGGAGTTCCTGGGCGATCAGGATTAATGTAATCAAGGATTTCTAAGCCGTATAGTTCCCTCCCCAGCAAAACCGTCAGGATATCTTCATCGATGCTGGAAAGCTTGATGGGTTTTTTCTGTGGCTTTTTCTGCTTTGCCATACATACAATGTTTAACCATTCAATATTTTATAGTTTTAATGATATCATAAAAACATATAAATCTTTATTTTTATCTGAATTATAGATATGGCTATAATCCTAGGCAAAGAAAATAAAGTCGCATAGGTTAAGAGATATAAATTCAGTTACAGCTATTGCCACTAACGACTAACAACTAACGACTAACAACTAACGACTAACAGCCTTAACCAATGAGTTGTATTTATACCAATCTATTTAATTGAAAAATTACTTAAAATTTATCCGTTACAAGCTACACAAAAACTAATAAAAGTGTAAAGTATTTTGTTGCTGCTTAAAGAAATATCCATGGTTATTTAAAAATGTTTTTAACTCTGAACTTTGGTTCAGATTAAATAAACAAATTTGCAGGAGAAACCAATGGGAAATTTAGGAGCATCCGCAACCTTAGGGCTAGACGCTTTTGAAGTCGAACCCTTAGAATTGCGACCAAATTCCACAGAACAAGACCTACAGTTGATTATTAATGGGGTTTATCGACAGGTTTTAGGTAACCAGCATCTTTTTGAGGGCGATCGCCTTTCTAGTGCAGAATCCCTGTTAAGAAATGGTGACATTAGCGTCCGCCAATTCGTCAGAGCCGTTGCACAGTCGGATTTATATCAATCGCTGTTTTTCAATTCATCTTCTCAATATCGCTTTATCGAGCTTAACTATAAACACTTATTAGGTCGTCCCCCCCAGGATCAGTCCGAGATCAGCGAGCATGTCCAAATTTATAACGAGTTGGGGTATGGTGCGGAGATTGACTCCTATATCGACAGTCCAGAATATATCAATAACTTTGGTGAAAATATAGTTCCCTATCCCCTGAGCATTCGTACTCAGGTAGGGAATAAAAATGAAACATTTAATCGCACTTTCTCTCTATTGAGGGGTTCAGCCACTAATGATCGGGATGGTAAAGCTAGATTAGTTGCTTCCTTGGGGCAAAATATAGCTACACCCATTCAACCCCCCGTTCTAGTTAATGGTGCGGCTTATGATAACACCAGCAAGCAATTTGTTGTGGCTTATTCTAGCTCTAAGGCTAAGGCAAGAATTGGCAAAGTGAGTCAACAGCAGAGCAAGATTAGCTATCGTCAACTATCACGCTTTATCCAAAGTATCCATAAATCAGGCGGCTCTATTATCAGTATTACAGAAGCTTAATCCTTGATTAAGACTTATTAAGGTTCACTTTCTAAGTTGCACAACTAAAGAGTAAACAATTCCCTCGGCTTTAGCTGGGGGATTCTTGTATCAAACCCTCGCGTCATATACAAAACTAAGAACTAAAGACTAATAACTCATAACTAATAACTAAGAGCAAGCTAATTTTTAAAGTATTCCATTGCACAATCAACGACTAAAGCGATCGCAATCTTAAAATTAAACAAGTAAATGTGGCACAAATAAAATCTTAGAGGCAATATAGGATGATTGCGCCTAAGGCGTAGGATGTATCTTTATTATTTTCTCACCAGTATTTATCGATGAATCCTGCTGTTGCTGAATATCTCAAGTTAGCCCAAGAAAATATTGCTCAGTCACAATGGCAAGCCGCAAAAGCCAAATTCCAACAGGCAATTACCTTAGCACCCGATCGTTGGGATATTTATTTTAACCTGGGGGTAATCTTCGCCAAACAGCATAATTATGAGGAAGCTGTATCCAGCTATAAACAGGCAATCCAGCTTAAGCCCGATTATGACTGGTCTTACAATAATTTAGGAGAAGTCTATTTACGCTTAGGTCGTATTGAGGATGCAGTGCAATCCTCGATTCAAGCCATCACAATCAATCAGAATAATGCCAGGTTTTATTATAATTTGGGTCAGGCGTTAATTCAAAAGCGCGCCCGCGAACAGGCGGTAATCAGCTTACGCCAAGCGCTGGCGTTGCAGCCCGAAGATCCGCAGCTACTGTGGCAAATAGGCTCATCCTTAAGTAGTCAGGGAGAGACTACCGATGCCATTACCAGTTTTTGTCGTGCTATCGAGCTGAATCCCGACTACGCCTTACCCTATAATTCCTTAAAATATCTTCCTCTGGAAGCATCACAGCAGAGGAGACTAGGCAAATTTTATCAGCAAATACTGCGCGATCGCCCGCAACAGCCAGAAGCATTAGCCAACCTAGCTGAATTATCAGCCGAACGAGGAGATCTAGAACAGGCGATCGCCTATTCGCGTCAGGCAATAGAGGTTAAAACAATTAGAGAGTATCCCCAACTAGCCGAAACTAATTGGCAAGCCAAACAAAATCCTCCTGACTTTATTATTATCGGTGCTGGCAAATCGGGAACAACTTCCTTATTTAAATACCTCGGTAATCACCCGCAAATCTGCCTACCCCATAAAAAAGAGCTTCGTTTCTTTGATCGCAACTTCAAATATGGTTATCCATGGTATTTGGCACAGTTTCCTCCAATCTGCGATCGCCCAGAATGGCTGACGGGAGAAGCTTCCCCCAGCTACTTCTTCCTGCCTCACGTGGCGCAGAGAATTTATGATTTTGCCCCTCAAACTAAACTAATTGTCATGTTACGCAACCCCATAGAACGAGCTATTTCGGATTATTATCAGCAGTCGGGGACTAATCAGGCTTCCCTGGAAGAAACAATCTTGCAGGAACAAGACAGAATTAAACAGCAAAGCGAATCACAGTTAGGCTATGGCGGTGGAATTTTAACCCAAGGTCTTTATTACTATAAAATTAAACGCTGGATGCAGATTTTTCCCCAGAATCAGTTTTTGATTATCAATAGCGATCGCTTTTTTGTCCAGCCATCTGAGACGATGCGGCAAGTTTTTGACTTTCTTAATTTACCTTCTGTGGAAGAGGCTCATTATCTACCACATAATAAAGGGGCTTATCCCCAAGTTTCCAGCAGTTTAAAACAGCTACTCGGTGACTTTTTTGAGCCTTATAATCAAAAGTTAGAAGAATACTTAGGAAGGAAATTTGATTGGTGATTATATTTAACGCCAGTTTGGAATAAGAACATTGATCTGTTGAGATAGCTATTAGTCATTAGCTGCATTATCTTTTAAATTTTACTTTTTGATGTAAGGAGCTAATTTTTCTGATCTTTTCTAATCTTTGTTCTACTTCATTCATGTTTGTGGCACTTATAGGAGCAGATAGAGATCTAAAACTATCTTTTTCTGGTATTCTAACGGTGACTTTATGGGGCTTAAACCATTTGGGAGCAGCGTCTCTTTTTTCGGAGATATAGTCAGCTTTTTGTAATCCTAGGGTATCGTAACCACCAAACCATTCAATAGCTTCATGGTAAGCTTTAATTACAAATCGCTCTTGACCAATAGCTTCACAATATACTTTTACCTGACGACCTCGACTTCTTCCCTTCCCTATTTTTGACTTAGTTCTTTCTTGATTTAACTTTTTAATCGTTTCATGGTCAAGATCAGGGAATGATTGATTGTTTGACCATAATAAAGGAATCAGATCTTCTGTATACCTTTGAATATGAGGATGATAAGATTGAGACCAATCTTTACTGGCGATCGCCTGTTCATAATCTGCTGCTGAAAGATTTATTAGGGATACTCCTGCTAATTTTGTGGGATCACCATTTTGTAGGTAATAATTAGCGTTATAGTCACAACCGATAACAATAGCAATACCGTTACACTTGGTATGCCAAATAGGAGTTGATTTTAGTTTTCGATAGTAACTCCAGCGCAAATTACTTTTTCTTCTATTATCAGCATCAAATATTTGCTTTAAAATTCTAGCTGGATTATGTTGCAGCAGATCATATTTTAAGAATACTGTTGGTAAACTAAAAACTTTACTATTTACTTCATAACCATAAATAGCTACATACTTTGAAATCTTGATTAAGGTTTTTCTTAAAGCTATTTCAGCAGGATTAACGGGCTTGGATTCTACTTTTGTTTGATTAAGTTCTGGATAAAGTGTTGCGATAAAATAATTTTCTAACTGCGTTAGAATCTCGTCGTTATTTTCACACTCGTACCATTTTAAATCAATAGAATTTTGCTGGTTAATTTTTTCTAGCTGATCATATCGATGATGATTTAGCCATCTTTGATTGATGTTTTGTGCTTTTCCGACATACAACAATCGCTGATGACAATCAACTACAAAATAAATTCCAGAGTGATGCGGTAACTTTTCTAACTCAGAAAACTTTACCCTTGGCAAGTTATTTAAATCAAAATTATCAATCATGCGATCGCTAATATTAAATCCATGTCCAAATATGAGGTGGCAATTGTAGAGATTAATCTGATGATTAATTTGAGGAAGATTTTCCCAATAACCCTAACTCCTCCATCAAAAAAATAAAAATGGGTATTAAAGGATAGAAAAGACAGAGATAAAGATTTGTAGTATTAATACTATTCAAGGGAACGTCAGCTAAGGTAATTTCAACTGCACTCACGGTAGCTAAAGCTATAGCAAAAAAAGAGCCCATAAACACCGATTTATAAATCACTCTGCCCCAATTTATCTGATGACCTTTAAAAAGCCACCTTAGCCCATCTTCCACAGCTATCCATAGTATGCCGCTTAAAAATCCCGAGCCAGCAGCTATTAACTTGATTTGGTCAAACTCGCGCGTACATGCGGCAAACAGAAACGCCTTTGTCTTGCGCCTGAAGGCGGCGCGGGGTCGCTCGTCAAACTCCGTGAGATTAATCATGATTTTATTCTTGGCAGTGAGGGAGCAGAAAAGCTTGCCTGCTTGAAGTGCATGGTAAGCATACGCTAGGATATAATTCTATCGCTTCGTTAATGATTAGTAGCACTCAGCAGATAACTTGGTTTCATCTGTTGGGTGAGAGGAGCTTAATCGTTTTGAGTCAAAATAATTATGTCAATTATTCACGGCAGTTGGATCGTTAATTCAGGTAAAGACTATTTTTTTGTTTGGGGACAAGCCTGGCGTTCTCTAATCAACGAAGCATTTAAGCTGAATAAGTCAGGAGACTTTGTGCATCCCTTCTGCCTTTCTCGTGACGAATTAAAAAATTTGTTTCTCCGCCATGAATTAGACGTTGCAAAGCTATTTGAGCAAAGTAGCTGGCAGCCGCAGCTAGTAGGGATGCCAACAATTGTTACGGAAACTGGCAATAGTAAGAAAGTTCAGCCAGTTTTTGCAGGTAATGCAGTTGAGGGAGAATCAAAACTAGATTTATACCTCTGGGAAGTGCAGGGGTTTCGCCTCACGCTAGCGGAAACCATCAAGCTGTTGCAAGCATTGTCTTTGAGTTCCTTACAGTCCAGTACTGACTATTTAGCAGGGGACATTAGATATTGGTCGCACATATATCGTTGGGCATTAGATCTGATTGTGCGTCAGAAATATTTACCAGGAATCGAAGTTAAAAAGTCTCGTCGTGGCAGCAACTATCGCAGCCTATGGCAACCTTTGATTGATAACGAAGATGACCTAGTGCGTTTGGCTAGATTTACCGTGGCTTTACCAGAGGCTTGTTTAGCTTATCTTGATGCTGAAGAATCAGAAGCTGACACTACCGAGGAAGAACTACTATTGCGATCGCTGGGCATGATGGTTGATGCTCGTTTACGCAGTTGGATTGACTATAATTCTAGTAGTTTTAAGGATTTGAGCGTGGAGCCTTGGTTGAGTTCCCTGGCGGAGTCTGGGGAAGTTACCACAGCACCCCAAACTGCCAATCGCCTGGTAAATGCTGTCTATAACTGGACTCTACCCGTTAATGAGTATTTAGTAAATCGTCGGAATAATCTAGGTTCTAACCGCTATCGAGTGTGCTTTGTCCTGACACCTCCCACAGAAACGGCTGAGAACGAAGAACAGCCAGATTGGTTCCTGAACTATTATCTTCAGGCGTTAGATGATGGAGATTTTGTGGTTGATGCTACTACAGTCTGGAGTTGCGCGGCAGAATTTCTAACTATTGGCGATCGCACTATCGAAAATCCTCAAGAAACCTTCCTCAAGGGATTAGGTTTGGCAAGCCGCATCTATGAGCCAATCAGAAATAGCCTAAACCGTAGCCAACCAGATAGCTGTCAGCTCAACCCAATTCAGGTATATGAATTTATTCGGGCGATCGCCTGGCAGTTACGGGATAATGGTTTAGGAGTGATTGTTCCTTCTGGGTTAACTTCTGACAGCAGCGGACAAAGATTAGGCATCAAAATGACCGCTAGTGTTTCTCGCAAGAAGGGAGAACGCCTAAGTCTACAAAGTATGCTGAAATACAAGCTGGAAATTGCAGTAGGCGATCGCACGGTTTCTAAACGAGATTTCAAAAAACTCCTGGCGCAAAAATCCCCTATCGTCGAGATTGATGGACAGTGGATCGCTCTCCAGCCTGCGGACGTGAGGGCGGCACAGGCAGTATTAGATCAGTCTAATGAACAGCTCGATTTATCTGTAGAAGATGCCCTGCGTCTGTCTACAGGAGATACCAGCACTCTAGCGAAACTACCCGTAGTCAAATTTGAACCTACTGGGGTTTTAGCTGGGTTACTCGATAACCTGTCTGAGGATAAGTCCGTAGAACCCATAAGCAAGATTAAGGATTTTCAGGGGGAACTGCGCCCCTATCAAGCCAAGGGAGTAGGCTGGCTATCTTTTTTGGAAACCTGGGGTTTAGGTGCCTGTTTAGCCGACGATATGGGTTTAGGGAAGTGTGTTTTGCCTGATACGAAGTTACAGATTAATGGAGTTATTAAATCAGCCGCGGAAATTTGGCAAGAATATGCTCAGGAGAAGGAGTTTGATGGTGAGGGATACTGGAGTAAACCAAAGCAGGAGTTACAGGTAAATTCTCTGGATGAGTCAACTGGAGAAGTGATTCTAGCTGAGATCGGTAATTTATATCGCCAATATATTTCTGAGCCAGTCTCTAAAGTTAAGTTAAGAGATGGTACTAGCATTACTATCACCAAGCGTCACAAATTGTTAACCAGTAGTGGCTGGAAAAACAATTTACAGGTGGGAGATTATGTCTGTGTACCCAGTAAAATATACGGTAATAATAACCAAGGAGATCACAATTTAGCCAAATTTTTAGCTTGGCAAATTGCCGAAGGTTGGGAGAATAGGAAACGAGCTAGCGTTAATATATTCCAAAAATCAGTTGACGTACTGGAAGATTTACGCCAAACGCTCTTTAAACTAGCAAGTAGATATCAATTTGAAGTTCATCAGGCTAAAATTCGTGTCCCAAATAATGGCAGAACTAGCTACATAGCAATTAATAGTCAAGAATATCAGCAGTTTTTAGTCAGTAGAGGATATCAATGGGGTCATAAATCTCGCAGTAAATCAATTCCCGATTTCATCATGGAAGCTGATTTAGTAACTGTTCAAGTATTTCTCAGTAACTATTTCGATGCGGAAGGCTCAGTCTGCATCAGTACAGGTAATGTGGAAATCAGTACAGCGTCACCCATTTTAATTGAACAATTATCAGTTTTATTGAGACGTTTTGGTATCTGGTTGCGTATCGCTAAAAAATCAGCAAGAGCTACTAATGGAGGCGGTATCTTCCGAGATTATTATATTGGCAATATGGGAGGAAACGCTGCCAGGCTATTTTGTCATAATATTGGGTTTAACGATTTAACGAAGCAAAATAAATTAGAACAAGTTTGTGGCAAGTCCAACAACACTAACGTTGAAGGAATTCCTGCCTCTCAATTAGTGGCAGAAGTCGTAGAAAATACTAAATTGCCAATTCGCCATTTAGGGATGAACAACACAGTCTATACTGATGGCTCCCAAGAATTTTCTGCTAAAAGTCTTAGTCTGGTCATAAATTCTCTTAATCAGGTTATTTCAGGGCAGTCAGAAGCACACTATCGACAATTAAAGCCATCCAAATGGACTCAGCAAACTCTGACTGTCTATGAACAATTAGATCGCCAGTATTTGCTATTTAAAAAACAGCAGTTACAAACTCTGTTAGATCGGGAGGTTTTTTACTGTCAAATTGAATCAATTGAAGAGCTAGACTATACAGGATGGGTTTATGACTTTGAAGTACCGAAATACCATAATTTTGTAGCTAATAATATTATTTGTCATAATACGATTCAGCTTATTGCTTTTCTGCTCAATCTCAAGCAACAAAAGCTTTTGAGCAAACCCGTATTGCTAGTATGTCCCACCTCAGTAATTAACAACTGGGAGCGAGAGGTGAAAAAATTTGCGCCGAAACTGAAGGCGATGATTCACCACGGGGCGCAACGGGAACAGGGTAAAACTTTTGCCAAAGCGGTCAAAGGTAAGCAGCTCATAATCACCAGCTATGCCCTAGTACATCGCGATCTCAAAACCCTCTCCGAGGTTGACTGGCAAGGAGTTGTCCTGGATGAAGCACAAAACATCAAAAATCCCGCCGCTAAACAGTCTCAAGCAATCAGAGAGGTACCTGCTGGCTTTCGCATCGCCCTCACTGGTACTCCCGTAGAAAATCGTCTGACGGAACTCTGGTCAATTTTAGACTTTCTCAATCCAGGCTTTTTAGGCAATCGCAACTTTTTTCAAAAAAGGTTTGCAGTACCCATCGAAAAATATGGCGATCGCGAGTCATTAAGTATTTTACGTTCTTTGACCCAGCCGTTTATCTTACGCCGCCTCAAAACCGATCAAAATATTATTCAAGATCTGCCCGATAAGCAGGAAATGAATGTTTTCTGTGGGCTTTCTGCCGAACAAGCGGAACTATATCAGCAGTTAGTGGATAATTCTTTAGAGAAGATTGAGGATTCTGAGGGTATTAAGCGTCGTGGCTTGATTCTTACCCTCTTGTTGCGTCTCAAGCAGCTTTGCAACCATCCCGAACTATTAGATAAAGAAAATAATAGTAAAGACATGGTTACTGCCGATAACTTTGGCGATCGCTCTGGTAAGCTGCTGCGTCTAGGGGAGATGTTAGAAGAAATTGTTGATGAAGGCGATCGATCACTGATCTTTACCCAGTTTTCTGAGTGGGGAAAGATGCTTCAGCCCTATTTAGCCCAAAAGCTCAAGGGGGAAGTGCTGTTTTTATATGGCTCCACTAGCCGTCAGGCGCGGCAGGAAATGGTGGATCGCTTTCAAAATGAACCCAATGGACCCAAAATCTTTATTCTCTCCCTTAAGGCTGGGGGTACAGGACTCAATTTAACCAGAGCTAATCATGTTTTCCACGTTGATCGCTGGTGGAATCCTGCGGTGGAAAATCAGGCAACGGATCGAGCATTTCGTATCGGGCAAAAACGCAACGTACAGGTACATAAATTTGTTTGTACGGGAACCCTGGAAGAACGAATTAATGACATTATTGAAAGCAAGAAAGAACTTGCAGAGCAAACCGTCAATGCAGGAGAGCAATGGTTAACGGACTTGGATACAGGTAGCCTCCGCAATCTCTTACTCCTAGATCGCGATGCTGTAATTAGTGATGATGATTAATGCTAGTTCTGGATCAGAATATTGATCTGTTGGGGTAGCTATAAGCTATAAGCCATAAGCCATAAGCTTTGTTTAGTTTGATTCATATTTAGAGCCTACTCATGTGGAAAGCACAGTCTGAAAAGTTCACTTTTGTTTCTTCGGTAGAAACTGCTTCAAAATCACGCTGGGCTTACGATCCCAGGTATCAATATGCTCATAAATTAATCCCTCTGGAGTGAGCTTGTAAGTTGAGTAGCCATTAAAAAAGATACTCGCCTGCCAAGGTACTCGCAAATCTCCCCGCACAGTCCAGTTAGCTAGAATTGTATCCTCTGCCGTCTGCTTAACGTCGTGTAGGTCAAAGTAAAGTGAGGTAAAAAACAGCTTGCCGTGAAATCTTAATGTCCAGAAGATAATACGGTAGTTGAATTTACCCTTAAAAGTATTTACGGGATCACGAAAATAGATATTCTTTGTATAAATATCATAGGATAAATCAACTTCGAATAAGGTTGGTAGCTCTTTCTTAAGCGTATCCAAAACATTCTCTAACAAAACTCTTTCCTCTCCACTTTTTTTTCAAGCCCCGTTACTAGTACTCTGTCAATCTTCAATTGAGGAATAGCTAGATTAGATTTTCTCCCTTGTCTCCCTCGTCTCATTAACTCCTTAATTCAAAGTTAGTAAATTACTAGGCTGCCAGCTTATCTAGCTCTCTAAGCACAATATCCGTATCTGCATTACCGTCAGTAAAAGAAAAGAGATGACGGTAAGTGATCTTACCTGATAAATCGATAATAAACTGAGCTGGTAAAGGTGCACCAAGCGCTTGTCCTACCCCATAGCGACGGAAAATCAGACATTCTGGATCGTATAGAAAAGGATAAGGGAGGCTAAGTTCCTCAACAATCTGCTGACTTTGAACAGGATCAGTACTAGTAATCATCAAGAGTTCAGCGTCTCTATCCTTAAACTCCTGATAACGTTGTTTTAAGTCCTGAACGTGGGGATAGCAGTAGGGACAAAATAATTTTTCGGTGAATATTCTAGTAAATGCTAGCACTACAGGCTTTTGCCCTCGGTAGCTGGAAAGCTTTATGTCATTACTCTCGCCAATAGTAGGCAGGCTGAAGTCGGGTGCTATTGAACCCATTGAGGGTACTTGCAAAGGAGGTAGAGGAATAAAATTAGCGGCAAAACGGCGATTTAACAAGCCTGAATTTTCAGTCACGGCAAAAAAGTTAGTTATCAGTTGTTCTTATATTCTTAATTTTACTTAACTTTTAGTAAAAACTCACTCGCCCTTCAATAGGGCAGTCGATAGAGAGGTCTACAGAGTGCAGATCAAGGGTGACGGGGCTTAACTATAATCTCTATCAAGGTTTCAATCTTTTTATTTCATCTTATTTTAGCTAGGGCGTGTCATCAATTAGAAAAGCGGGGGCTTGATTCATGGGACGGGGCGGAGCGAATTTGCCGTTACCCCGATTGCGCCAATACCTTACAGTACCGTTCATCTGCAAGATATCGGGCATGCCATTGCCGAATAAATCTGCTAACTCCAAATCTGGACTATCAAGCGATCGCCTGGTAGTGCCATGGGGACAGTAAAATTACCCGTCCCCGTATGTAGATCGGGGGCAAACTTTTCACCAATTCCCGATCTAGATTCTCCAACCACTCTGCAAGACTGTTTCGCTTAACTTAGTTTTGCTTCTATCCTTACCTCTTTGGGGCTAATTAATTTTTTGCTAGGGAAAAAGATATCTACTTAAATGCTTATTTTTACTGGTGATTTGGGAATCATATAGATATCTGATATCAGCATGATAATTGCTTGATATTTCCCTGGATTTTAAGACAGCAGTTTGCTAATAATGCTGCTCCATGATCTTGTCTAACTCATTTTATGTCCTTTGATAGTAGTAAATCACAGTTACCTCTTATTGCTCACTTACGCCAAGAATTAGGCATGCCTATCAATGCCATCATTGGCTATAGTGAGATAATTATTGAAGAGATTGAAGATGTTGATTATGACTCTAAATATCTCAAGGAACTCCTACAGATTCGGGAATGTGGAGTAGAGTTATTATCTTCAATTAATACTTATCTTCATCCAACAAACCTATCAATTAGCTCACCAAACCTCCAACAAATTCTTAAAAATACCGAATTACAACAAGAACTAGAAAAACCAACCCAATTAGTTATTGATTATTGTCAACAATTAATTGATCTGATGGAAGAAGATTTTGTGAGTGAGTTAGAAAAGATTAATAGCGCAGCTAATAAACTGCTGCAAGAAATTCAGGGCTTAACCGAAATTGAATCCTGGGCAACCAATCTTGCGGAAAGAAAATTTGACATCGAAACCGAGCTTCTAGTTGATGCTGATTTACTATCTTTGGCATCTCCTGAGTCATCAATTGAGAGCCTCAACTATACTATTTTAATAGTGGATGATAGTTTAACTAATCGCCAGTTTCTCTCCCGTCAGGTAGAAGCACAAAACTACCAGGTTGCAACCGCTCCTGATGGCAAACAGGCGATTCAAATGATCCAAACAGGAACCTTTGACCTGATTCTTCTGGATATTATTATGCCTGGACTTGATGGTTATAAAGTTCTGGAGTGGATTCGTGACAGTCCTTGGCAGCATATTCCCACAATTATGATTTCGGCTTTAGGGGAGGTTGATAGCGTGGTGAAATGTATTGAAATGGGAGCTGCTGATTACCTAACTAAACCATTCAACGCCACTTTATTGAAAGCTAGACTGGGAGCCTGTCTGGAGCAAAAAAGACTCAGAGATCGAGAATCGACTCACCTGAGAAAATTAGCCAACGCTAACCGTGAAATTCGCAATTTAAATAACTGTCTCCAGGCTGAAAATACTCGTTTAACTACAGAATTAGAGCTTACCCAACGTCTGCAAACCATGCTGCTGCCCAAAGAAAGAGAGCTAGAAGCAATAAAAGCTCTAGAAATTGCTAGCTTTAATGAATCTGCTGACGAAGTTGGTGGTGATTACTATGATGTGATCCAGCATCAAGGACGAATTATCATTGGCATTGGTGATGTCTCGGGACATGGTTTAGAAAGTGGAGTTTTAATGCTAATGGTACAGACAGCAGTACGGACTTTAATTGAGAATAATCAAACCGATCCTAAGCAATTTTTTGAGACTTTAAACCGCACCATCTATAAAAATTTGCAGCGGATGGATTCCGATAAGAATCTTTCTTTATCTCTGGTTAATTATTGCGATGGCATGTTGCGGATCAGCGGTCAGCATGAAGAAATGTTGATTGTGCGTTCTGGAGAGATTATCGAGCGCGTTGATACTATCGATCTAGGATTTCCCATTGGACTAGAAGAAACCATTGCCGATTTTGTCTTTCAAGCAGAAATTCCCCTACAGCCAGCAGAGGTTGTAGTGCTCTACACTGACGGGATTACTGAGGCAGAAAATTGGGTGGGTGTGCATTACGGTTTAGAACAGCTTTGTAAAGTGCTAAGGCTCAATTGGCAAAAATCAGCTTCAGAAATTCGCCAGGCTGTAATCGAAGATTGGCGCTCTTTTGTGGGAGTAGAAAAAGTTTATGACGATATTACCCTAGTGATTTTCAAACGCAAATCACTTTGATTAACGACTGAAATTAATTTATTAGATAAATCAATTAACCACAATGAATTTCATCAAACAGACATTAGGAGATTTCATTCATAATTTACCTCCTAGTCAAGAGTATCTCATCTTGAGCTTTTCTCCAGGTTCAAAGCCTCTGCGTCAGAGATGGCGCAACAATTGCCTTTCAGCAGATTTTTTAGCTGATTATCTCAGTACTTTTTTTCTGGGTAATAATGAGCAGCAGGTTGACGATGCTAAACAAATCGAGGTCAAAGGCGCGGTGAGCTTCATTGCCAATGAATTACTAGAAAATGGGATGAAGTATTGTGTGGAAGCATCGCTATTTCCTATTAGCATTCAAATTCACCTTAATCCTAAGTTCATTGTTTTTCAGTTAACTAATAGTATTACGCCTTCCCAGACTCAGCATTTTCAGCATCGAATTAAAAAATTACTTAATGGCGATCCTGGTGAAATGTATCTAGCGCAGCTGGAAAAAAATGCCCTAGAAGATAGTCAGAAATCATCTAATCTCGGCTTACTAACAATGCTCAATGACTACGGAGCTAAACTGGGCTGGAAGTTTGAATTATTATCGAACCAATCTCAGGAAATGGCTGTGACAACGATGGTGCAGTTGGCAATTTAGCTTTTTATTTTCCCAGATCAAATGGCTGGAATAGGGGAATTAAATTAACAAATCTTTTAGACATAAATTTAAGATATCAGCTCGCTAATTCACTGAATAAAAGTATTTATTTATAAATAATCATGGAGATTAAAACTAAGAATTACCAGGTCACTTATGACGCAGCAACTCATAATATTATTTTTGATGGTTCTCTACGGCTTAATGGTACTGTGGAATACGCTTCAATTTCCGAGCTGCTAAATAATGTAGCGCAGCAGGAACCTGAAAAGATTATTCTCGATCTTAAGGAACTGAATTTTCTCAATAGCTCAGGAATTAGTATCCTTTCCAGATTTGTCATCAATGTCAGGAATCGTAAAAATATTCAGATGGTGGTAATTGGCTCTAAAAAAAATCCTTGGCAGAATAAATCTCTAAAAAATTTACAGCGGTTAATGCCTACTTTAAAGCTAGAGCTGAAGTAATATAGCGATTATCGTATTAATTAGTACGCTTTGGTGGAGTCAGGGAATAGGGATAGTAACAGTTTCAGAAGTTTTTTTTAATAAGAAATAAATTTCTATCTATATCAGCTATTTTTGAGCAATGGGTATGAAAAGCTAATGGCTAATAGCGAATAGCTATCTCAAGAGATTA
>JBCBIE010000047.1:0-43592 GCA_038524995.1 Cyanobacteria bacterium J06621_8 | reverse complement strand
GTTTATATAATTGCGGAATCGATTTAACGATCGCTTGATTCATGCAAGAGGTCTAGAGTAATCTTACGTGTATTAGCAAATAAAATAGCATAAGGAAAACTTGCTTTAGCTGAGCCTACTTTAGCTCCCCCTATAAAATTAACATTTCTATTTTTTATGCCCTGCATTCTAATATCTAACAAGCTGAGATTATTAAATATTGTGCCCCAAACTAGAATATAATCTTCACTCTTGTTTATGCTCTAAGAGTTTTTTTGGATAAACAATCAAAGTAAACTCATTACTATAATAGGTTTAAATAAAAATTATTGTTGTTTTTATTTGCTAGTTTGCTTTTGAATTAATAGTAGATTATCTGTCGGTCTCTTACTTAAAATCAGCAGCAGCACTAACTTTTTTAATAAGCGGTGAAGCAGTTTTAACTAATAACTAATGACTAATAACTAATAACCAGAATCCTTGCCATGCGCAGGCGAGTAAGGATGTCAATGATCAATCATATTTTAGGCTGCCACTTACCGCTATACCAGCGTAATAAGACTCTCGCTAGTTGACTAGGATTATGGCGAACGTGACCGCTAGACAAGTCCTCTTCCATAACGTTAGCCATCACAATCCTGCGGTGTAGCTGTGCAATTTGATGGCGGTCTAACTCTACTGGATGGGAATTTTCTGAGGCATAACGGGCTAATGATCGAGGACTAGGAGGTTTACGATGAACTAAAACAGCATCAAACAGTTTTAATTTACTAACTCGATCAATTTCTCGAATGTGATCAGCGACGCTGTACCCCTCCGTTTCCCCTGGTTGAGTCATAATATTACAGACGTAGATTCGCGGGACGTCTGCTTTGGCGATCGCATCACGGATTTCAGGAACCAAAAGATTAGGAATAATACTGGTATAAAGACTTCCAGGACCAATAATAATATACTCAGCCTCTTGAATTGCCCTGACAGCAGAGGGCAGCGCGGGGGGATTGGCAGGGATACAGCCAATATTGACAATTCTGCCCTGAGCCGCTGGAATGTTGGATTCGCCTTTAATTAGTCTGCCGTCTGCCATCTCTGCCCACAGACTAACGTCGCTGAGAGTAGACGGTAGTACCTTCCCGCTGATGGCTAAAACTTTAGAACTAGCATTTGCCGCCTGTTCTAAATCCCCAGTAATCTCGCTCATTACCGTGAGGAATAAATTGCCAAAGCTATGACCCACCAGACCATCTCCAGCTTGAAAGCGATATTGAAATAATTCTGTCAATAATTCTTCTTCATCAGCCAAAGCCGCTAGACAGTTGCGAATATCTCCTGGGGGTAATACGCCAATTTCCCGCCTTAATCTTCCTGAAGACCCGCCATCGTCGGCTACCGTAACGATCGCCGTAATATTACTACTATATTCTTTTAAACCTCGTAGGAGGGTAGATAGCCCAGTACCACCTCCCACCACCACAATTTTCGGACCGCGATTGAGACGGCGACGTGCTAGAAGCATATCGACCAATGTTTTATCTTTATCAACTCCTAAAACATCAGTAATCGAGCCTACGGTGCGGGATTGTCCCCAATAAATTAGAAACATCCCCAGCAGCAAAACTATGGGACCTGAAACATAGCTTGGAACAATGGTCGTTAAAATTTCTAAAAATGATGCTACCAGTGATAAAAGCCGATAAATTGGCGTTAATTTACTCCAAATTGCGGTGCCAATGATTACGAAAACAAACCCACTAGCGCTTAACAACAGCCATCGTTTAATTGATAATCCAGGAGACAGCCATTTAAATAAGCGATAGCGATGATGAGAATTTTGACGACGCAAGAAAGATGGCTTTTTCATCCCAGATTTATGAACAATTTCTAGTTAGATACCAGAGTCGATAAAATAAACATATACCATCGTGCCCGAAATGACTCATCAGATTGAGGTTTAACCCCAAGCTTTCATTTGAGTCAAGTTGATGATTTTAAGGTTTATCCTAACTCTTGCCCTATGGCAATTAAAATTTTAGGGATTGATCCAGGAATTGCTATTTTAGGCTTTGGCTCTATTATTTGCCATCAGTCTCCTCCGACTCTTGATGATTTAGTTACGTTGGAAGACTATGGCACCATTCAAACTTTAGCCAATACTCCTGTTAGCGATCGCCTCTGTACAATTTATAATGACTTCCATACCCTAATTGACGAAGTTCAGCCTGATTTAGTAGCCCTAGAAAAATTATTTTTTTATCGGATGAGCCATACCATTACCGTGGCGCAGGCTAGAGGGGTGTTGATGTTAGTTTTGGGTCAGACCAATCTGCCCTATGTAGAGTTCACACCGCCACAAGTAAAGCAGGCTCTTACAGGCTATGGTCAAGCAAAAAAAATAGAAGTGCAGGAAGCCGTAGCTCGCGAACTGTCTTTAGAACAGATTCCTCGTCCCGATGATGCCGCTGATGCTTTGGCGATCGCTTTAACCGCCTGGTTTCATCATAATTAGATTGGTCACATATGGAATTAATCTGTGAGAATTGTTAGTGGTTAGAGCGGAGACCCCGCGCCGCCGCCAGGCGCAAGGGAATGCTCCGCTCCCGAAGGGTGGTTAGTGGTTAGTTTCAATTAGTGATTGGCTTTAGACTAATTCTCCGCGCATTACTGTCACTGCCTGTCCTGAGAGAGTTACCCGTTCACCACCATCATAGTTGATTTGTACTATGCCGCCACGGGGAGAAGCCTGATAAGCTAGCAGTTGATCTTGGTGCAGGCGATCGCGCCAATAGGGGGCAAGACAGCAGTGTGCAGCCCCAGTTACGGGGTCTTCATCAATGCCTAACCCTGGAGCAAAAAATCGGGAGACAAAATCATATTCTGAATCGGCAGCCCCTTTACTGGTAACGATTACGTTGGAGATCGGTAACTGTCGCAGTAGGGTAAAATTAGGCTGTAATTGACTTACTTGTTCGGGGGTAGCAACTTCCACCAGGTAGCCCAAGGAGTTATAGGATACTGTTTGTAGGGGGACTCCCAGAGCATCTCCTAGTTTAGTAATAGGCGGAATTTCCTGAGACCGATTTACGGGGAAATCTAGCTCAATCCAATCACCCTGGCGATGAGCAGTTAGGATTCCGCTTTTAGTTGCAAAAGTCAAATCTTGGCTAGGATCAACGTATCCCTCCGTCCATAAAACGTGGGCACTTGCCAGAGTAGCATGACCGCACAAAGGAACTTCAGTGGTCGGAGTAAACCAACGCAGACTATACTCTTGCCCCTGTTTAATTAAAAAAGCTGTTTCCGAAAGGTTCATTTCCTGTGCCACCGATTGCAGCCAATGATCGGCTTGGGGCGATGGTAAAACGCAGACCGCAGCAGGATTGCCGCGAAATTTATCCGCAGTAAAGGCATCTACTTGTATGATGGATTGCCCCATATGCTGTCAACTCACTAAGCTTGAAATAAATCGAAATTATCAATAAAAATAATATAAGACTAACGGTCAAAAATTAAGCTGTTGTCATCATCTGAATCCTATCTTAAATCTTTCATAAACTTTATTTTGATTTCAGCAATTCCCTGGATTCTCTGCGTTAAAGGTTTTAAATCAATACAATAATAGGTGTAATTTGAGAATTAAAAATTAGCCCATCATGAAGCCAAACAATTCAACCTACTTACTATCCTTTATAGGATTAAGTATTGCCACCAGTCCTTTTATCATGGCGATCTTGACACTATATTTGCTAGGGGACTTGATGACCGAGTTGGGAGAAGCCAGCGAAGAAATATTTCGTTCGGATCGCCTACCTGTAATGAATTTCTCAAATATAACCCGACCTGATTAACAATGCTTAAAAATTTTTAAACATTTTGGTTTGTTCCATCTTGAATACTAAGATGACAGAAACAGAAGACTTACCATACCCCAAGCAGAGGTTTTTATGAGTTCGGTTGTTCAATCTTCAGCAGTAAATCTAGAAGCAGTGGATGTAGTTGATGCTTCCCTATTGCTGCTGCGTCATCGGCAGAAGCTGATTGAGGATTTGTGGGAGTCAGTATTGCGCTCTGAATGTGGACAGGACATGCTAGAGCTACTGCAAAAAATGCGATCGCTTTCCTCTGCCGAAGGTAAAGTGACTGACTCTTTTCCCCAGTCTTCGGTGCCGCAGCTGATTGAGCAGCTAAATGTAGACGATGCAATTCAGGGGGCTAGGGCTTTTGCGCTTTATTTCCAGTTAACTAACATCGTTGAACAACACTATGAATCCAGAGAACAAAAACTGGCGCAACGGGTAACTCAAGTTAAGCCTTTAATGCCCCAATCTCAGGGCAACGGTAATGGTTCTTCATTAAAGATGGCAGCATCAAAACAGGGAACAGTTGATCATTGGGTTGAACCTAGTATTTCTAGTAATAATCAGGCGGGGCTATTTCATTGGCTATTTCCCTATCTCAAAGAGATTAATATGCCACCGTTGATGTTGCAGAGACTCCTAGAACAGCTAGATATTAGACTAGTATTCACAGCACATCCTACAGAAATTGTGCGTCACACAATTCGCAAAAAGCAGCGTCGTATTTCTCATCTGCTGGAAAAATTAGATCTTGCCGAAAAGGTGATGCGAGAAGTAGGTTTGCCAGAGTCATGGGAAGCCAAGGAAGCTACCAGTCAACTGACGGAAGAAATTCGCCTCTGGTGGCGCACTGACGAACTGCATCAGTTTAAGCCCAAAGTCTTGGATGAAGTGGATTATTCACTGCATTATTTTCAGGAAGTTTTATTTGATGTCATGCCCCAGCTTGCTTCCCGTCTTAAACAGTCTTTGGCAGATTCTTTTCCCAATTTAGTTGCGCCCACCCATAACTTTTGCTATTTTGGCTCTTGGGTTGGTTCAGATCGTGACGGGAACCCTTTTGTGACACCTCAAGTAACCTGGGAAACAGCCTGTTATCAAAGACAGATTGTCATTGAAAAATATTTACACTCCATCGACCAGTTACGAGAACTTTTAAGCCTATCTTTACACTGGAGTGATGTGAGGCAAGAGTTGCTGGACTCCCTAGAACAAGATCAGCAGCAGATTCCAGGAGTTTATGAGGAACTGGCAATTCGCTATCGTCAAGAACCTTATCGCCTCAAGCTAGCCTATATTGCCCAAAGGCTCAAAAATACCCTAGAACGTAATCGAGTATTAACTTCTGCTGCGGGAAGGCAGGCAATTTCTGAGATTAATACCGACAATGTTTATGCTTCAGGAGATGAATTTGTCGCAGAGTTGCGGTTAATGCAGGATAGCCTAGCAGCAACCAGCCTCCACTGTAGCGAGCTGGATAATTTGATTTGCCAGGCAGAAATATTTGGCTTTAGTTTAGTTGAGCTAGACTTTCGCCAGGATTCCTCCCGCCATAGTGATGCGATCGCCGAAATTACGGCGTATCTCCAGGTACTTCCTCAACCCTACGATGACCTGTCGGAAGTGGAAAAAACCGCCTGGCTAATTCAGGAATTGAAAACTCGTCGTCCCCTAATTCCCGCAGAAATGCCTTTTTCGGAAGCTACCTGCGAAACCATTGAAACCTTCAGAATGCTGCGTCAGCTACAGCAGGAGTTTGGTAACAAAATCTGTCGCACCTACATCATTAGCATGACAAACTTTGTGAGTGATGTTCTAGAAGTGTTATTACTGGCTCAAGAAGCAGGATTATATGACCCAGCAGCCTGTAGTACTACGATCCAGATTGTGCCTTTATTTGAAACCGTAGAGGATTTAAAACGGGCACCAGCAGTTATGCGAGAATTGTTTGAACTGCCTCTATATAGGACTGCCCTATCTGGAGGCTCACCACAGACATCTCCTAATGACGCACTGGTAACCCCAGAACCCAAGAATTTACAAGAAGTAATGTTGGGCTATTCCGACAGTAATAAAGATTCGGGTTTTCTCAGCAGTAATTGGGAAATTCATAAAGCGCAGCGGGCACTGCAAAAAGTTGCCACCGAATTTGGTATCTGCCTCAGGATTTTTCATGGTCGTGGTGGCTCAGTGGGTCGTGGTGGGGGACCAGCATACTCGGCAATTCTGGCACAGCCTACGGATACAATTCAGGGCAGAATCAAGATTACTGAGCAGGGAGAGGTGCTTGCTTCTAAATATTCCCTGCCTGAATTGGCTTTGTACCATCTGGAGACGATGACCACGGCAGTTATTCAGTCTAGTTTATTGGGTAGTGGATTTGATCGGGTAGAACCCTGGAATCAGATTATGGAAGAGCTATCAGCGCGATCGCGGGCTGTATATCGTTCCTTGATCTATGAGCAGGAAGATTTTGTTGATTTCTTTCACTCCGTTACGCCAATCGACGTGATTAGCCAACTACAGATTGGCTCTCGTCCTTCTAAACGACCTGGCAAGGGTAACCCTAATAAGAAAAAAGATATAAGTAGCCTGAGGGCGATTCCCTGGGTCTTTAGCTGGACTCAAAGCCGTTTTCTATTACCCGCTTGGTATGGAGTTGGTTCCGCTTTACAGGGCTTCTTGGATCAAGAACCACAAAAAAACCTCGATCTACTACAGTATTTCTACGTCAAATGGCCTTTCTTTCGGGTGGTAATTTCCAAAGTTGAAATGACTTTAGCCAAGGCAGATCTTCAAATTGCCGAGCACTATGTCAAGGAATTGTCTCATCCAGATGATTTAGAGCGCTTTCAAAAGCTTTTTGCCCAAATTTCTGAAGAGTACAATTTAACTAAGCGGCTTATTCTGAAAATTAACGGTCAGCGCAAGTTGTTGGATGGAAACCCTGAATTACAGAGATCAGTTCAGCTAAGGAACGGAACCATAGTGCCTCTGGGATTTTTACAGGTGGCACTAATTAAGCGACTACGCCAACGACAGGATGTCTCCCAAACACTACACTTTCGCTTCAGCAAAGAGGAACTGCTGCGAGGAGCAATGTTAACGATTAATGGGATTGCTGCTGGGATGCGTAATACTGGCTAAGTTCCCAAGCTGGTCGCTGTCTTATCTCAAGTTCAGGATTAAAACTGCTGGTGACAATTTAGATAATTCAAGAGACTGGGATATTGATTAAACCATCAGTCAACCAGGGTCAAATCGCGGCGTAAAAAGGCAAGATCGTTTTGAGCGCTGCCATCAGGAGTTGGTAAATTAAGACTCATTAAATCGGCATTAACCATTAATTTGACCAACTCCTCAAAACTAATCGAAGGTTCCCAACCTAATTTGGCTTTGGCTTTACTGGGATCACCGATGAGTAGCTCAACTTCCGCTGGGCGTAGGTAGCGAGGATCAAAAACTACATAATCTTTCCAGTCCAAATTGACATAGTTAAAAGCAATCTCTAAAAACTGCTTGATTTGATAGGTTTCCCCCGTAGCAATAACATAGTCATCGGGTCTATCTTGTTGCAGCATCAACCACATGGCGCGGACGTAGTCTTTAGCGTAACCCCAATCTCTTTTAGACTCTAGATTGCCCAAATAAAGTTTTTTCTGGGTACCTTCAACAATACGGGCGATCGCTCTCGTAATTTTGCGAGTAACAAAGGTTTCTCCTCGTCGGGGAGATTCGTGATTAAATAAAATGCCGTTACAGGCAAATAAGCTATAGGATTCACGATAGTTTACGGTTTGCCAGTGAGCATAAACTTTAGCGCATGCGTAGGGACTGCGTGGATAGAAAGGTGTGGTTTCCTTTTGGGGAACTTCTTGAACTTTGCCAAACATTTCGGATGAACCTGCTTGATAATATCTGACTTCAATTCCCGTCCTTTGTTGATAATCTCGAATAGCTTCTAAAAGGCGCAAGGTACCCATACCAACTGAATCTACCGTATATTCAGGAGAATCAAAACTGACCCTAACATGAGACTGTGCTCCTAGGTTGTATATTTCTCTGGGCTTTACTTCTTCTAAAATACGTCTGAGAGTAGTACCGTCAGTTAAATCACCATAATGTAAGAATAATCTCGCTTCAGGACTATGAGAATCTTGATAAATGTGATCGATGCGATCAGTATTAAAGGTAGAGGTACGTCGAATTATTCCGTGAACTACGTAACCCTTTTCCAACAGAAATTCACTTAAGTAAGACCCATCTTGTCCCGTGATGCCTGTAATAATGGCTACTTTTTGCTCGTCTATTTTATTAATATTTGCTGTTAATGGAGAATTCATAATACATTGATACTTACTACAAAAGAGCCGCTAAAAGAACCTTTCTTCTAAGCATTTAGATATAGAAACACAATAAAAGCTTTACTTTTCAGCTGTTTAAAATTGACATTAACGAAAAAATATTAATTTCTCGTGTATTAAAATTCAAAAATCAGTTATTTAACAAACAGCTGTTGATTTTTAGCGTTAGAGAGTAGGTAATTCTCTAGCTGTAATTATCAGAGCAGTGGCAAGAGAAGTAAGTAATTGCCAAAAGAAGAGTTGAGTAGGTGAGCAAAAAAACTCTGGGATAGTCAAATCAAAAAAAATAAGCCTAAATTAGACTGTACATGCTCCTCTAAAAGTTAGTCTAAGCCAAGAAGAAGAGAAGTAAATATTAACCTACTCTGCTATTGAGTTAATACGAATGTCAAATATGAAAAAATAACATTTTCATCTGATGTTTTCCCCAACATCATATAGTTTTTAAGCTCTTAAAAAGAATAATTAGTAGAATAAGTATATTGAATTCGCAACAGTACCATGCAAGTATATAATTCATTATAGAAATCTAAAGAGAAAAAATCGATGAAAGCTTGTCTCGGCTATCTTTCTGGAGCACCAAGAGTTTCAACTGATCCTCAAGCAGAGCTTGGTGGCGCTAGAACTCACGTACTTGGAATAATCACAGCTTTTGAACAATTGAGCTGGAATGTTAAACCATATATTGTCGGAGATAAAGTACCACGAAAATGGGTAGGAAAAGGTTCTGAACGAGCAATTAGTAATTCTTTTTTCCGTACATTGATAGTTGATTTGATTCGGCTTATCATTTCTGCTAGATACTCGAGGCAAGCTTGGCAAGAATTAAAAGGACAAGTAGATTGGGTATATGAGCGTTGCGGAACCTTTCAAGCTATGGGAAGAAAGTTTAAATACAATGGAGTTCCTTGGATATTGGAAACTAACGCCCTGCTTTATGAGGAGGCAAAATTTGAGCGTAAAAGTCTAATACTCTACAAGTTGGCACGTTATATGGAGATTAAGGCTTACCAAGACTGCGATGTTTTAGTATGTATTAGCAATAATTTAAAACAAAGGCTCATAACAGAGACAGATATATCTTCAGAAAAGATCTTAGTAATTCCCAATGGCGTAAACCTTAATTATATTAATCCTGACCAGCATCCTTCTCGGCGACTATTTTCAGGATTTACTGTTGGCTTTGTTGGTTCTTTATATGCCTGGTCGGGATTAGATCTATTACTTGAAGTTGTAAGAGAATTGCAGGGGAAGGGCTTTAATATTTCCGTTGTAGTAATAGGGGATGGGCAAGTGAAAGAAACTTTGTTAGAACAGGTGCAGAAACTTAATCTGGTTGACAATGTTAAGTTCTTGGGTCAACTACCGCAAAAGGAGTTATTACCGATTTTGGCTGGGTGCGATTTGGGTTATTCGGGTCACTTTGATTTGCAAGGAAAACAAGCCTACCGTTCACCCTTAAAACTTTACGAGTACATGGCTATGGCGAAACCTGTATTAGCTTCAGCAATAGAAGGTACAGAATCGGTAATTCGCGAGGGACAAACAGGGTTTTTGTTTCAGCCTAATGATAAAAATTCACTCAAGCAGGCTTTAGTTAAAGCTTTTACAGCTCAGAATAAACTGCCAGAAATGGGAGCAGAAGCACGCCAAGAGATAGAACTTAATCACAGTTGGACTAGACGAGTTCAGGTTTTAATTGAACAAAGCGATCGTATTCTGAAGGAAAAAGGAAATTAAGAAGCTTCTTCTGCAGAGCTAAAGTTTCCCCAAGATAAAGATAAAAGCAAAAGAATAAAGCTTATCTTTACTTTAATGTAAGGCTATCATTTCTTGTGATTCAGATCACGTATTTCCTTTGAAATACGCTGTGTAATAGATGGAGAAAATTAAAATATTATTCTTTATCTTTTAAAAACAGAAATGAGCAATTTTTCTGATAACATAATTGGGGAAACTGGGATAGTTAGCGACATTAATCATAATAGCCAAACTATTTTTTTTGATAATAAATATAGTGATCCCGTGATATTTGCACAACCTCTCTCTTATAATGGAAATCAAGCTGCTATAGTTCGCATTGAAGATATTCAAAGCGATCGCTTTACAGCTTCCATACAAGAAACTAGTAATTTAGATGGAAAACACATAAATGAAAGTTTTTCATATCTCGTTTTAGAAAAGGGAACTTGGCAGCTAGAAAACGATACTCTTCTAGAAGTAGGCACAGTAGATACTAATCTACTATCATCTGATGGCTGGGAAAATATTGATTTTACTCATGATTTTACTGAAAATCCCTTAGTTTTTAGCCAAGTACAAACCGATAACGACCCAGATTTTGTCCGCACTCGCCAAAGAAATACTAACACCAGTGGTTTTGAAATCACTATGCAGGAAGAAGAGGCTCGTAATCATACTGCTCATTTAACGGAAAGTGTGGGATGGCTGGCTATTTCTGCTGGAAGTGGCAACTGGAGTAACAACAGTTATCTAGCAGGACAAACTGGTAACAGTGTTTCACACAATTGGCACACTATTGACTTTGAGGACAATTTGACTCAATCACCAGTTCTTTTAGCTTCCATTGCTACTTATAATGGAGCCGATCCTGCAGGACTAAGATCCAGCAATTTGAGCAGCAATCAAGTTGATATTAAGATCGAAGAAGACACTTCTAAGGATACAGAAGTTAGTCATAATAAAGAAGCTGTCAATTTCTTTGCTATTACTGGAAATGACTTTCTTCGGGGAATACCATTAAGCGAAGGGGTATTTGAAGAGAATAGTGAAATTATTGATGAGGGAAAATGGGATGTTATTTATGATGGATTAAATCAAAGCGAACCTCTAAACATAGTTGGAATGCAAAACGTTCTGATCATAAACAGTACCTTCAACAATGTTCAAAGTGGTGATGCGATCTACATCAGAGACTCTGATAATGTCCATATTGAAAATGTGACAATCAACAACACTATCAATAACGATGCAATTGACATTAGGTATTCAGATGACGTTTATATTGACGATATTATAGTCAATAAGATAAGCGGAGCAAGTGATCTCAGTGGAGTAAGAATATGGCAAAGCACAGATATTATAATTGAGGATTCCGAATTTTCCAGAATATTTAGTCCTGGGCATTCAGCAGGAATCAAGATAGCTCGAGGTGAATTAACAGCTAATGTTACTATTGATAATAACCATGTCTACAATACATATGGAAATGGAATTGTTTCAGGAGGAGGTTCTGCGGCTTTAGAGCCAAATCAAGCTCATGACACTCCGAATCCAGGATTGAGAATAACTAACAATCTGATTCACGATATAGGAAAAACTCCATCACCCAGAGCGAATTCTCCTGTCCATGGACTGTATATAAAAGCACAAGATGCTTATATTGCAGGTAACACAGTCTATAATTCATTCGATGGTGAGGGTATTAGTATAAGAAGCACTGCCGTTGTGATAGACAACAAAATATGGGACACAAAGCTTGCTGCTCTTGCTTTTTATCAGGATGCACCAGCAGGTCCTTCTCAGAAATCGGTCATTAAAAACAACGAGTTGTTTTTTACTGAAAATAGACCAAAAGCGGATCATGGAGCAGCAGCATTACTCCGACTTCATTGGACAGAAAATTACAAAAATTCTATACAATATGATACTTTTAAGGTTCGTAATAATAAATTATCAATAAATACTGAAGAGATCGGTAATCCTGCTTTAATAAACTTGTATTCATTTGATAATTTGACTTTGGTTGGTAATGATTTTATCGATAAAAGAGCTAGAACTAGATTCTTTCAGTATATTGGTGACCCTTTAATTCGGTATGAAGAACGAAATACCAATTCTTTTAACGAAGTATAGTTTGAATACGGAGTTTTGAAGCGCTATGGCGATAGCGATTCTCGGTATCCGCACACTTTGTAAAAGCAAAATCTGTCAGCTATTATTGCAAATTTAGCTTTCGCCTTTACCAAAAGATGATGCAGTTAAATCTCTGTACCCAATTAATGCTCGTAAATAGGGAAAAGTCCAAAAAATAAACCAGAAAGAACCAGAATGCCTTTTAACAAAAACAGTCCATGCTTTTAGGGGGAAGGCTTTAGTTTGAAAAACTTTTTGTAAGCGCTCGGTCCAGGGTAGATTAGTGTCTGCCCAACTGCCATTTACTGAATTCCTAGAGCAAACTCCCATATAGCCAGTTGCAATCCACACTAAACAATTAAGCTGACGAGCTCTTAATCCGTAATCAAGATCTCCCATGGTATGAATAAAAGCCGGATCCAAGTTACCAACTTTGTCAGCAACCAAGCTTGGAATTAATACTATATTTCCTTGCATAGTATCGCATTCTTTAAGCTCCGTACCAGGCTCTACAGATTTAAAAGTGTTAGAAAACCAGCCTTGAGAACGCGTTGCACCGCCGTAAGTGTGTTTTCCTGTAACTGGATCTTTTACTGAACCAACAACAATAGAATCGGCGTGACCTCGTTGGATTAGAAGTTCGTGGGTATCTAGTAGGTTAACCAAGGCATCAGGTTCCAATAATGTATCATCATTAAGCCATAAGTAGTAATCATAACCCTGCTTCATAGCTTCGGCAAACGCCAGCCTCATTCCTCCTACCCAATATAAATCACCTCTTCCTCTAATCACTTTAACTTTTGGATAATAATCATTGACCGCATCCGCAGTGCCATCAGAACTACCATCATCAACTAAAAATACGTCAAAGATTGGATTTTGTTGATAAAGCGCCTGAAGACAAGCTAATGTAGTATTACGCCTGTTGTAGCATGCTATCAGAACAGCTAATCGTTGATTCTTGGGAGCAATGTTAGAATCTTGTAGTACCATATCTACGCTTAAATTAACAACTCAATTTGGATAGTTTTATTAACGAATTTGCAAGTTATGCAGAACATTGATGATTATTAAAAATTCGCATGGATAATTTCATCGTGGTTTTTTAAAATTTTGAAACAGATTAAACTTTATTTAGGCAATTAGAATACTTATAAATTCATCAGAAAAAACATATAATTCATCACATTCTTATATAAATCTATTTGATTCTTCAGAATGATATTCTCATTTTTTTAACATTAAGTTTTGAGTGAAAGTGTAATATTTTCCATATATTATATTGAGGATCTCAAATTGTCTTAGATTTTGCTTAAAACCATTATCACTATTCAGTGACAAATCATGTTCAAATCGTTCACAAGCATATTCATATAGTTCTATGTCTAGCTGATTATATTCGCGTATTGTTTCAAGTGTATCATCACTAATATTCAACTTTGCATAGGAATCAGTTCTGTTAGTATTGCGCTTATAATAATAGGGATTTAAATCCCAACCTAGCTTCTGTTTCATTAGAATTAGTGTTTCATTAAATCTTTCTGTAATACCAACTATAGAAAAATAGTCTTGTAAATTCCTCTTTGCTTGTTCAAGCATTTCAGGTTCGTTATTGACTTCACTGAAATTCTCTCCAGCCAAAAATCGCGTTTGAGCATTGCACATATTTGGTCTTTTCATAATGCAATATTCCTTAAGGGATATATTTTGAGACTTTATTAATTCATAATCAGGATGAGTTGTTAATTTACTGACAAAATAGTAATAAGATATAACTTTCTTAATAGGATTTCTGAGCATTGTTATGTAAGTAGATGGAAGTGACATAAATTCATGTAACCCAAAGTACATATGCCCCATTAGTAATTGAATTTTGTCTTTCTCTTTTGGATCAAGTTGCTTAAAGTCTTCTTGAGATTGCAAAAAGTTTTTACTATCTAATTCATAAATATATTCTTTTTTATATTGCCTACATAATATATCTCGTAAGGTTGTTCCTGCTGCTTTAGGTATATGCAAAAATATAACTAAAGGAGAATAGCCACCCTGGCTAATTTCAAATTTATTACTCATGACTTATATTTTATTTTCTAAATAGTGTAAAAACACATAAGAATAACTATGTAGCATACTTTCTTAAATGTCTTGATTGAGAGCGCTTTTGACGATCATATTGAAGAGCTAAAGTACACGTTATCGATACATAGAGCATCCAAATGAAAGTGGGTACCAGAAATGTAGAGCTTATTGCAATATTAACAAACATAATTATAGTCAATACTTGCAATGACCAAAGACCTTCGATAGACTTTGTTAAGCGAGCATAGTTTACTGCCCGCCAATAACTCCTCAGTAGACCAAGTAGTAGTATTATCAATCCTATTAGACCTAAATCAAGAATTATCTCTAGAAACCCGTTGTGAGCATGACCTCCGCCCCACCCATAAGCCATTTCTCTTCCAATATCAGTGTACTGATCTCTAGACCAAAATCCTTCGTATCCATAGCCAATCCAAGGTTTATCAAAAATTTTCCTCAGTAAAATAGTCCATAAAGGTACACGTCCATTCCATGTTAGATCTTTACCCATAGAATTCAGTATAGGTTCTGCGTAGTAAGCAGTACCGACAAATATGAATCCTATCAATAATGTCGCAATATGGATAAGGAACATGCGCACATTAAATGACTTTTGTCGCAGCATTATCCAAAAAGGTAGTAAAATCAGCGTCAGTATGAAAGCCAACAAAGCGGTTTTTGAATTGGATAAGAAAAGCAGGCTTAAACAAAGTCCGAACCCAACCCACAAAAATTTCTTGCCCTTTGAACTGCTAAGAGAAAGTAATAAAAAAGATCCAGAACTAAAAACCATTAATCGACCAAAGTGGTTTTTGTGGGGGAGTAAACCTCTCCAGCCAACTGAATCACCAAGATTAGAAGCCTGAATTCCTTGACTGGGGATGCCTAGACAAACCGCAAGACTCAGTATGGCTACTATGCCAGATACCCAAGCTAACAAATAGAGCTGCTCTTTCAGACTATAGCGAGTGGATAAATACACCCCGAAGAAGGTTACCCGCATCATACCTTTGGCAGTGTTCATAGCCCGATCAGGGTAAGAAGACCAAAAAATTGAAAATAAAGCAATCCCTACTAGTAACAGCAACAATTTATCTCTTGTGAGAACATAGCAGAACCGTTTCCAATTCAGCAAAATACAAATTAGTGTGAATAAATAAATTCCTAGATTAATAATACTCGCTGAACCTGCTGAAGTTATTGTGCCAATATCAGTAGTCTGGGGATGCCACCAAACGTTTGCATGATAGATGATTATTAAAATTACAATCCCTGTCTCCAATTTCCCTAAGAATTTCTTTGAGGGATTAGCATAACGCTGAATCAAAGAATTAAAACTCATAATATTATTTTAAAAGCTCATTAAATAGTGAAGCATAGCGATGTGCTTGAATTCCCAGAGTAAACTCTTGTTCAGCTTTCTCACGAGCACGGAAAGATAATATTTGATGCCTTTCTTCATTTTCCAGCACCCAAGAAACGCCTTCGGCAAAATCCTCTATTGAGAATGGCTCTGCTAAATAGCCATTTTTTTTGTGTTCAATCATATCAGGCATTCCACCTATGCTAAAGGCAATACATGGAGTGCCGCAAGAAATAGCCTCAAGCACAGTATTAGGTAAATTATCTTGGACAGAAGGAGCAATAAACGCATCTGCCGCTGAGTAAGCTAATGCTAAAGTCATATCGTCTCTCAAAGTACCTAAATAATGAGGCTTAAAACCTAATTCTGGAGGTTTTTCTGGGCGAGATGCACCAACCACCACCAATTCCACTTTTTCTTTCCATCCAGCTCGACTTAGTTTTCTTAGTGCTGGCTGTAGCAAATGAAACCCTTTTCTTTGATCGCTAGTTGCTCTTAATGACAAAAACAAAATAAGCTTTTTATCTTGGGGAAGTTTTAATAACTCTCTTGCTACCCTTTGATTAATTGGTCGATAAGTATTTAAATTAAGGGCATTAGGAATCACTTCTACTCGCTTATTCTTAAATAAAGAACTTTCTTGAGCGCACTTAGCTAACCAGATACTTGGAGTTACGATAGTAAGATTTAGATCTTTCCAGGCTTTGGCTTTGCGCTGTAACACCCAGCGTGACAGATCCCAATTTCTCTTGCTATCAAGTTTAGGACAAGCCCCGCAAAATTCTGTATAACGATTGCATTCTTGGTCATAATGGCATCCTCCCGTAAAAGCCCACATATCATGCAAAGTCCAAACCAATGGCTTGTTGAGCTTACTAAGAGTCTCAATCTGCAAATAATTATTACAAACCCAATGCAAATTGATTATGTTAGGGTTTAGTCGAGCAACTTTATTAGCAATATTGTCTGGAAGCCATTGGAGAGAATATACGCCTGATTTAGATTTAGGATAGAGTTTTAACGGTACCTGATTTAAAGTTAGTCTTGAGCCAGAAATAACTTGTCCTATGCCTGATGAAGCTCTTGAGCCAATAATCGCTTCATCGTCAACACGTTTGGTTTGCACCAACATTTGAGATTTAACATCAACACTCTTTAAACCTTGATGTAATTGAAATGCAGCGCGAGAAGCTCCGCTTTGGCTATCAGAAGTACTGATTAATAAAGCTTTCATATTTTCATTTCCCCCAACCAACTTGAAAGATCTCTGTCAATCAGTTCCTGAAGCCGTAGCACGTCCTCATGATACATCTTGGCTAGTTCAACCTCAACATCTGATAACATCTGTGGCTTAGTTCTATTATTGTTCTTGAGATTAATAATGATACTTTCACGTACCTTAGGGGGGATTACGAGTTTTAAAGGAGCCTTTAACCACTTTAAATTTTGCTTTTTTAAAAAATAATCCAGTAGCTTAATTCTTGGAAGACCAGATACATTACGACGTGGAGGAGAACCTGAAATAAGAGATTTATTAACGTTTAAGAACTGACAAACATCCTGCATTAAAGCAACTGGATGATCTTTCAAATCTTCATACAGATATATTTTTATCTGACTACTTTCAAACAAATCGAAATAACGTTTGAGTTGACCATAGTAGAATCCCATTTGTTTATAGTGCCAGAGGTATTCCCAGTTTTGACTAGTCCGCACCTTTTCTTCTCTAAGTGCCTGTGAAAAATCAGTTATTGGTTCACGCTCGTCTCTAACAGCATGCATAAAAGCCGAATAGGCTCTATCAACTGGGTTACGAAGTATGACAATCAGTTTTGCATGAGGAATGTAGTACTTAATTCGCTCAGGTGCCCTTGGGCTATATAAATACCAGGTAGTTGCTTCCCCAACTGCAACTTCATCTGTAACTCCTTGAAACAACTTACAGTAGGATTCAACGTTAGTAGGAACATGATCATAGAGTTCTTGATCTCCTGGTCCAGTGAAATTCGGCTTATTCCCCTCAAAGTCAAAAAACCCTGGTTCCTTTACAGGACTCATATATATTTGAGGATGCTCTTTTAAATAATAGTTAAGCGCTGTTGTTCCTGCTTTTTGAGCACCAATCAGCAGAAAATTGGGCATGGTCATAGTACTTAGTTTTCAAATTGCTTTGTTTTTGCATTTTCGATGGTTGAAGAAGCTATTAAATATAATTCACCGTATGTATTTCCATACAAACTATTGCGCTGATTAAATCTTCTATGTACTTCAAAATTTAAATTGTCATAACTAAGCGAGTTTGAAATGGGATTTTTAACTTTGATTGTTTCAAAATTCTTTGATTCATAAATTACGCTTCATGAATAAACTGATCTTTCCATTTACTAATATTTTCCTGGGGTATTTTAATTTGTGCTTTATAAGGTTTATCTATCCAATTTCTAATAGCTTCTATATCCTCTCTCTTTATCACTGGAATATTTATATCATTGGCAATTTCAGTAGCTCTATTATCCACAGCAAGAATCAGAGTTCTCTTCTTATGTTGCAAAGCCCGAATGCCACAGTGTAGTCTGGTTCCTACATAGTCAACATCATGACTAGATAGAAATTCATCTAAAGCTTTTAGACTAGGCTTTAGATATATGGCAGAATTTCTACATAATTTTTGCATATGAGGATAGTCTTGTGATTGCTGAATCCAAAAATATATCTTGTCATATTTGGTCTTTAACAAATCAACTAACTGTAAATCAAACCGCTCATTTTGATTATATTGAGTGAAAGTTACCAACACAGAATCAGACTTTTCTGAAGGAATTTCTGAACAGTGTTTTTCAGTTAATGACCATACCGTTGGGCAAGAAGTATTAATTACGTTGGTTATACCAATTGATTTTAATTGTTGCTCACTGTAACTATCTCTAACAGAGTGAAAATGCTTTTTGCTAAAAAGCCTTTCGTAAAGAATTTTGGTGTATGGATTGGCTTTTTTTTGATATTGCCACCATCCAACCCCTAATAAGATGATGTCATCAACAAAAAGTGAATCCCACAAACCCACTTTCCACTGTTTGCGAACATTCATATTCGATGCCAAAAGGTTTGAACCGCCAATGATTTTAAATTCGCTTGTTTTCATGAGTTCATAAGACCTTTTGGAAATAACTTCATGAGTTGGAATATTAACAAATCTGCTCCCATCAAAAACATCTTCTAGTATGTTTGATACGGAATCCATGATTATATTGTCTCCCAAGTTTTTTGTACAAATCGAAGTGTCTAAAATTGATACAGTTGTCATGATTTTAAAAAATTAATTAATTAGTTTATTCTTAAACTTGGTTACTTGTGATGCAACCAGCTATAGCTTCTTTAACTCTTTCAACATTCTGATTAACATTTACTTACTTAAATACCAGAAGATTCGGATATTAATCTAGGGTATGCTGATGTCACTATTTAGTTAGTATTCATAGCCGATCATCTTTGCTATGTCACGGGTTTGGTCCTCAATAAACTTCTTGTCTTCCTCTAGTAAAGGTTCTCCTCTCGCTGCTTTAGCTTTACCAACGAAATGATATTTACGATTCTGATTTAAGTATGTGGAAGTATGTTTTAATTCTGATTTTCTCATCCATTCTTTAGACGAGAAATCAACGGCTTTGTCCAAAGTCAATGCATCAAGTTTGAATCCTAATAGATTCATCAAATCATTCAAATTCTTTTGAGTATCTTCTATGAAATTTTCATACGTAAATAGTTTGATTATTTGTCCCTGCTTTTTTCTTAAAAACCAAGACTCCGTATGCAGTTTCCAAGCATTAACTCCACTTTCACTATCCCTGATAAAACTTGATAAACTAGTTTGTAAGGATTCTAATCCGTAGTATTTTCTATAAAAATAGTATGAAGTTATAACATCTCTCGGGTCTCTTACTAGTAAGATAACCCTATGATAATGAGGATTATATGAAGCATGACTTTTAATTATTCTGGGGATAGTGAGGATTCCAAATGGACCAGAAGGACTCAAGCTACTGTTGCCATCTTTCATACCTGGAATTATATCTTGGATAGTAAAAAAATTTACTTCCCTGTCAATTCCAAAATGAAATTTCAAAGCATTAGCTATTAAAAACCTTAACCAGGTATTTCCTGATTTAGGGTAAGAAACTAGGAAAATATCTTCAAGCATATGATTTTTCGGCAGAGCTTTGTCATACCTATTATCCTTTAACAAGAAGCCTTTCAAGTGTTGCATATTTTTCTGTAACATTATTCTAAAATCAAGTTATAAAGCATAGCTAGTTAAAAATTTATCTGCGCTTTCTACCCTAAAGTAAACAAGAATTATATTTAAACAATAGACTGTTCAAGTAAAAAATCAGCGTAATTGGCAATTTATAAAAGACGTTAGCTTGTTAAAAATTAAATTCTAGTTAGGCAAGCATTTGATCTAGAACAACTTCTTGATAACTACCTGATTTAACTATGTGTCCATTTTCTAATAGATAAATGCGATCGCAATGTTCGACAGTGGTTAGTCTATGAGCAATAATAATCAAGGTTTTGGTTCCAGCTAAAGAACTAATTGCTTTACTAACCAGCTTTTCTGTCTCATTATCCAAGGCAGAAGTAGCTTCATCTAAGACTAGAATTTCTCGCTCGTGATAGAGAGCACGAGCAATTCCTATGCGTTGCCGCTGTCCCCCAGATAGGCGGAGACCTCTTTCCCCAACAGTAGTCTTAACACCCTGGGGCATTTGCTCAACAAACTCCTCTAACTGAGCCGCTTTAATAGCATGCTCAATTCTGGCTCTATCGATTAAATGCTCTGGAACGCCGAAAGCAATATTTTTTTCAATTGTTTCATCCATCAGAAAAATCGATTGAGGAATGTATCCAATCAAATTTTTCCAAGAACGAAGATTACCATAAATGGACTGATCATCAACTACAATATCTCCACCCTCTGGTTGCAGCAGACCCAAAATAACATCCACTAGTGTTGTTTTGCCTGCTCCAGACTTACCAATAAAGGCAATAGATTGACCCTTAATAAGATCTAAGGATATGCGGTCTATGGCAGGTTCTGAAGTACTTGGATAGCTATAAGTGACATTTTTGAGTTCGACTTTCCGATTGAACTTCATAGTCTGAACTTTCCCATTCTTAAACTCTAGCAAATCACCTTTAGAAGTGCTATGACGTGATTCTAAAGCGCCAACAAAATCTGGCAATGATTGAAAAGGAAAATCTTTCTGCTGCTTCTCTGCTGTTAGTATCCTCTCTATATTTTGCTGCTTTTCTATTTCTTTAAGATCTAGATAAAGCTGATCGACACCAAATCTTTTACTTTGAATTTGGCTCATTGCCTGCATTAGTTGGCTAGTTGCTGGAATTATGCGCATGGAAGCTATGGCAAAAACAGCTAAAATAGAAATCATATCTTCTACATTCTGACTGAATAATAGTTGAGAAACAGATATAAAAGCTACAATAAACAAAATTAATGAAGTTTCAATGATGATGCGTGGAACCCTCCTAAAAATGTGAGCTCTGCTCAAAGCATCAGCCATTATCTGAGCCTGCTGTTCCATTTGCTGCTTAAAGTGAGCTTCACAGCCAATAATTCTAGTCTCTTTCAACCCTCCTAAGCTATGATTAATAATCCGAATTGTTTCCTGGTTAGCTTCTACAGTTTCTCTTCCCCACTTCTGGAATTTAGTCCTTAACTGATAGAAAATTAAAAAAGTTGGCAGTAAAACAACTAAGATTAGCGCTAGCAATCGTAAGTCGGTTTGTGCCAGAAGCAACATCAGTATAAATATGATTGTAAGATTGGCAACTCCCTCCAAGAGTGGCAGCATGCAACCAATAGTAAACCAGACCGTTTCGTTTACAATATTATTAATAATACTGGCACTATTTTTACTTAAATAAAAGCTGTAAGGAGCAGTTAAATAGGAGTTCAGCAGCCTTAATGTTAGTTTAGCTCTTTGATTAAAGCTATAGTTTGCAATATACTTTTGCGCTAGGAAATATAAAAATGATTTTAGACAAAAAACGACTGCGATTGCTAAGCCTAATATAGGAATAAATTGACTAGTGGTTTGTAAATTTGACTGTAGATAAGCCCAGCGAAGTAAGGAAATATCTTGTAAAGAATCTGGATTAGAAGCTAAATTGAGAAATGGTCCTATAAGTCCAAAGCCTAAAGCTTCAGTAACGGATGATAAAACAAAGACAAGCAGTAAAACAGGTAACCTTTTCCTAGAGCCTTCAAGAATATACCAGACTCTTAATAAGTATTTGAACATTGTTGTTATTAAATATTAACTAGCAGTATTTGGCTCTAAATATTTTTTGTTGGAATGATAGTATTCTCGAATATAAGGATCTTGAGCAAAGTCAACCCCATTCGCAACCACTGCCAAAACATTAAAATCTTTGGTTTCTAATATCTTTTTCGTTGTAGATAGACTACCATAGTTAGCTACTCCAGGACGTACTACTAGTAACAATCCATCTGCTACCCGACTTAGAATTTTTGTATCAGCTAGACCAACTAGAGGAGGGCTATCAAGAATAATGCAATCATATTCTGATGCTGCACTGATCATAAATTCTTCTAATAATGGCGAATTTAGCAAAGATATAGGCTGTTTTAAGGTCTCTCCAGAAGTCATTAGATCTAGATTTGGCACAATTTCATGTACATTATTTTGCCATTCACTAATTGCAACTTCTCGGTCTAGTACATGACTCAATCCCACATTATTGGAAACTTCCCACAAATTATATTGGGTTGGGTAGCGTAAATCTGCATCTATTAGTAAAACCTTTTGACCACACTGAGATTTTGCTGCGGCTAAATTAGCTGCAACTGAGGATTTTCCTTCCCCTGACAAGGCACTAGTAACTAAGATAATTTTGTTAAATGATTGTTGTACACATAGTAGTTGAAAATTAATTTGAAGTTCTTGATAGGCTTCTCCTATAGGCAATACTGAAATTTGATTAGCAATTAATCTAGGTAGGTCTGAGCCTGAGCTGCTTGCTATCATCAAGCGTTTTTGATTAAGTACTTTGTCATAGTCTGGAATAAAGCCAATTAAAGGATAGGATAGCCTTTCTCCAATTTCCATGGTGTTTTTAAGAGTTTGATCCTGTAAATCAAGCAAAAATGCTACAGATATACCCAGCAAAACTCCCATTACTCCAGAACCAGCCACAATGATTTTCTTTCTTGACGGAACAGGCTGTTCTGGAACTGCCGCCTCGGAAATCACGCGGACGTTACCAGTATTCTGTTGTTCACGAATTGAAGTTTGCTGCAACCTTCTGAGCAAGGTTTCGTAAGTAGCTTCTATTACCTCAACTTGCCGTTCCAAATCCCGTTGTTGATTTTGTAACTCTGGGAATTCACTAGACTTACGCCGATAGGAGTTACGAATCCGCCTGAGAGATTTCAGTTCTTGCTCTAATCCTGTTTTTCTTATTCCGAGTTCAGCCAAATCAGCAATTTGTGACTGCTTCAGAGTCCCTAAACCTAAAATATTAACGTTCTTAATTAATGCTTGTTGTTGATCGCTCAAAGTCTCGGCAATTTGCTTGTCTAATAAAGCATTTAAATCAGCTTCTTCTTCTCTTAGAGCTATAATTTGGGGAGCATTACTAGATAAGTAGTTCTGTCTCTGTGCCAGCATTACCTTGACTTCTTGTAGCTGTTCCAAAACTCTTTGTACAGGTAGAGAATCGCTGAGAGAACTCACCGCTGCAGCCTCTTGCCAACTCATATTTAGTTGTGCTTGTAGCTGCTCATAACTAGCATTAACATTGTCTAACTCTATTCTGGTTTCGTCAATTTTATTTTCAGCTTCAGAAAGAGAATCAACATTGGCGTTAGTTTCTCGTTCTAAACTTGAAATATCGTGTTTAAGTTTAAAATCACGTAATCTTGATTCAGCCTTTTTGAGCCTAGCTTCTACTTTGGGTAACTGCTGGGCAATAAATTTGCTGGCAGCAGAGGTTTGAGAGCGGTTGTTTAAATTGTGATCTTCCAGATATAACTCGCTTACTTTGTTGACTACTAAAGCTGCAAATTCTGGATCTTCGTTTGCAAAACTTACTTGTATTATATCCGTTGCAGGAATTGGCTTTACCGAAATCTTCTCCACTAAGTTGTCGTATTTTAACAACTCACCTTCATCATTTCTTAGATCTAATTCTTCAATTAGCTCCTCGATAATTGGACGAGAGCGTATAATTTCACCCTCTGTTATCAAAGGATCACTTTCTTGGGTTAATCCTTTGATTTCCCCCGCGTTACTATCTAAACTTGTGAGTGCGACAGTTCGATCATTTCTTTGAATAAGTAGCTTTGATTCAGCCTCATATGTTTTCGGTTCGGATAAAGATTTAAGTACGCCCAATGCCACTACAATAGCAAAAGTTGCCGTGGCAGGTATCCAGCGCCGCTTCAAGACCAGCAAGTATTTCTGAAAGTCAATAAATTCTTCAAAATCTACGTTAGAACTCATGGGAGATTATTTTAAAAGTTTACTAAACTATGCCTGGTTCAATTAGAGTGACCGACACAATTGACGTGAATTAAAGGGACTTATGTTACTTAAAGTCTAATTCCTAGACTGATAAATTCAATTTTAAAAACTGTGAAAAAACTTTCGCGGCGCAGCCTTGCCCTGAGGGATTTCCTCTCAGAGCGACTCTGCCTAGAAGCTAGTGACTATGAGTCAACAATCTTTTGACAAAACTAATTCATACTAGTGTCAAATTAGTTAAGTATAAAATTTTACCGTCAGTTGATATGATTAATATCATACAGTTTCACTTGTTAAAACATCGATAGCATTAGCCACATCCGACAATAACTCAATCTAGCTTCATAAGTTCCAGTAAGGTTAAATTGCAAACATTTTGGATCTTGTACTATCTGATTTTAGACTGATTGAGTGCGAGGCAGAAATTACCGTTTGACCATAAAATGCTCCTGTTTTAGGTTTAGATTTAAGTTAAAGAATCTATAGTTGTGAGCTAAAAGTCAAGTTGTAAATTCTAGCTATAATAACTGGATAAATACTTAAAAGTTTGATGTATTCGATACCAAAAAGACTATTAACGGGCTAATGCCTGTTCTCGCCAAACTCAATCTAAGTCTTTACAAGTTCTTTACATCTTTACAAGTTTTTTACATCTTTACAAGTTCTTTACAAGATAATTCTATTTTGAACATGTCATAAGTAAGATCACCTAGGTGTAGTTGCTCGTCATGTGATCGCTGATGGGCGGGTAAAGTAGGTACGAATTCTTTAGCGTCTTTCTAAGCAACTATCAATATTTCAATGTTCAAACAATGAAAAATGAAAAGAGATTATTACAAACTCCTAGGGATTAAAGTTAATTTGCTTAACATGGAGCAACTTAATTCTTTGGTTGAGGAAAGTATCGGGCTTAATAAAAAGCGGATTATTGCAAATCATAATCTCAACAGTCTTTACATCTACCATCACAACTTTACGATGAGGGATTTTTACAGCATTGCAGATTATGTTCACATAGATGGTATGGCTCTAGTTTTTATAGGAAAAATGTTGAGCCTTCCTTTTGAAAGGTCTCATCGTGTCACTTATGCGGACTGGGCGTGGTCTTTGATGTCAGAAGCTGCAACAAAAAGCTGGCGAATATTTTATTTAGGCTCAAAGCCAGGAGTTGCTGACAAAGGAGCATCAATTTTACGGAATCTTTATCCAAATTTGCAAATTGCCACTTCACATGGCTATTTCGCTGCCTCTTCAAACGGAGTCGCTAATCAAGAAATAATTAGCCAGATAAAATCTTATCATCCTCATATTTTGATGGTGGGCATGGGAATGCCCCGACAAGAAGAGTGGATACTTGAAAACATTGATGAGTTTGAGGCTAACGTCATTCTTCCTAGCGGAGCCTGTATGGATTATATAGCTGGGGAAGTATCTACTCCGCCTCGTTGGATGGGAAAAGTTGGTTTAGAGTGGTTGTCTCGTTTAACAGCAGAACCAAAGAGGTTATGGAGAAGATATTTAGTAGAGTCATGGTTTATAGCTGCAATATTTGTTCAGGAATATCTCGTAAATCTAAGTAGCAAACTTCTAAGAGCGAAAGAGGAAGATGTTAAATAATAAACTGCGAAATTCGGCTTATATCCCAGAGAGAAAGCACATTGGTAAATCTTGTGATATTCGATCCCCTCAAAATATTGAGACATTTGACGTACGTAATATTATTCGAACGTCAACACTAGTTTTATCGGACATGCTGTCAATTCTGTTGGGTTGGCTAGTTGGAAATAATGTTTACATCTTGTTGTTTTCTTCTGGAAATGCTGATCATGGATTGAACCTGTTATTTCCTTCTCTTTTGGGAGTTAGCCTTTCTTTATTGATAGCATGTCAGGGCTATGCTAGAGGTATAAGAAGTAGAAAATACACTAGCGTTTTTAAGGCAATAACTCTAAGTTACTTGGCTTTAAGTCCTATTTGTGCAGAGTTATTTAGTGAAAATCCCATTCTTTTACTTTTCACCGCTTGGCTAGCAACGATAATCACTATCAATGGTTTTCGTTGGTTAATTTTTAGGGTCTTATTGTATTTACGGCAACAGTTTTCCCCTCTGAAGATTAAAGTAATGCTGATTGGAGAACAAGAAGATGTTAGAAAATGTCTGTATCTTCTGGAGAAGAGCCAGGAGTTTAAAATAAATAGCCAGCTAAACTTATCACAGTTTGCTGATACTGAGGAAGCCGCAGCTCAATTTGAGCAGATAGATTTACAGAAGGTAGATGAAATTTTGATTTGCTCTTGGGAAAAAATTAAAGACTCTAGGAAGTTTTTGTGGAAATTACGCTGTAGCGGTACTTACTGGCGAATACTTCAACTGGAGGAGCAGGTTGAACTTGATAATCTGGAAATTTCTCATTTTGAGGGTGTAACAGCACTAAGGTTTATTGAGTCATCGATTAGAGGAATCGACTTTCTAACTAAGCGTATTGCTGACATTGCAATTTCATTTGTACTGTTGGTAATATTTGGGCTACCAATGCTGATTATTGCTTTCTTAATAAGAATTGACTCCCCTGGTGATATTTTTTATCGGCAGACTCGCGTGGGTTTAAGTGGTAATCACTTTAAGGTTTGGAAATTCCGCACAATGGTTCAAAATGCCAGTCAACTGCAGCAGCAGTTAGAAGCTAAGAATGAAGTTGATGGGGGAGTGTTATTTAAAATCAAAGACGATCCTCGTATTACTAAGATTGGAAGGATACTCCGTAAATATAGTCTTGATGAGCTTCCTCAAATATTTAATGTTCTGCGGGGAGAAATGAGCTTGGTTGGTCCTCGTCCATTACCAATAAGAGATGTGGCAAAATTTGCTCCCGAACATTTCTTCCGCCATGAAGTTTTACCAGGAATTACTGGTCTTTGGCAAGTATCTGGTCGTTCTGATACGGATTCACAAAATTTGTTTAGCTTAGATTTAGAGTATATAGAGAACTGGTCTTTGTCCTTGGATTTTAAAATTTTATTGCGGACTGTTGAAGTAGTTTTAAAAAGTAAAGGAGCTTATTAAATTGGGACAGGAGAAGAAAAGTGCTTCTTGGTTGTGTAGTGAACTCAAATGTTCATCTCCAGAACAGCAATTAAAATAATAAAGTGAGATGAACTCACAAAAGAAAATGAAGTAAACTTTAGTTAGACTTGCAAAATTTATTTTAAGTTTGGCAAACGCACTTTATAGCTTTTGCAAAGCATTTTTGTACTTATTATTTACTGTCGACTTTAATTGATTTGAATTTTTAATACCGTAAGCTTCTTGACTCTAGTGAGCTTACTTGATATTTTTTTAGTAATTAGATATTTATTTTTACGTTAGCAACACAAAGCAAGCACTCAATACTCTTGTAGCATGGTTGATTATCATTGGGTAGTTAACCATACCTTGCTATCTTTGCGTCTAGAAATTACGACTATAGATTATATAGAGGGCTTTTGCAGGGTCATATTTTCTTGGTTTATGTTGTTGACCCTTTTGTTGAGATAGCTGTAGAAAAAATCTAATCTAGTTTTGCACATAATTAATGCTCTAATAGCTAAACTCAAACATGCAATTTAAAAGGTTTTTTAATAGCAAACTGACTAACGTATTAAAGAAAAATATAAGATGTTGATTTCATATAATAAAGCAATGAAATTAGAATTATTATATTCTATAAGGTAGTTTAAAATACTATATTTTTTTAGACTTGTAGTATAATACTTTAATTAAAGTCAAAATATAAATTAAAAGAGTTAGAAAGCATCAGGTAATTACTAAAGTATAATTATCAAATAAGAGAGGTATACAGATTAACTTGTTCAAAAACTCCAAATAAATTAGCTCTTTCTTTTTTAATTTTAATAATAATTATTCATATCCAGGTCTGTAGCTAGAGTAATTAAAAAGCTACTCTGAATTAATAACTAAACTTATGAAGTACACAAAACAGTTAAATAAATCCGAATGGACTGAGAGTAAAAACTTGATGGGGCTCGACGGTTTTAGCTTCATTGAGTTTGCTACTAGATTTCCCGCAAAAATTCTTGATATTTTTCTTAGGTTCGGCTTTGTAGTAACAGGTTGTCATCCCAGTAAAGAAATACTTTTGCTGGAGCAGGGAGAAGTAAAATTTATTATCAACGCAGAGTTGAATACTGATGCATCTGCATTTGAGTCAATTCACGGATCTGGCGTGTGCGGAGTCGGCTTTAAGGTAGACGACTCTAATTTTGCTCTGGGAGAAACTGTGAATCGGGGAGCAGAAGCAATTATCTGTAATGATTATGGTTTGCCTGCGCTCCGAGGAATAGGAGGCTCTAAAATATACCTGACTGATAATCAAACTTGTAAAAATTTTTTTACTAGTTTTTTTAGAAATACTGGAGAGACGCTACCAATTGACCCTCAAGTGACTTATATTGATCATATTACCCATAACGTATACAGGGGTAATATGGAAGTTTGGGCTAAGTTTTATGAGCGTATTTTCAATTTTCAAGAGATTCGGTTTTTTGATATCAAAGGAAAACAGACAGCGTTACGTAGCAAAGCTTTAGTTAGTCCTTGTGGCAAAATTCGGATTCCTTTAAATGAATCTCAAGATAATCATTCGCAAATCGCAGAGTTCCTCAAAGAATATAATGGAGAGGGTATTCAGCATATCGCTTTAGGATGCCAGGACATATATTCTGTAGTCGATCAAATTAAACACCAGGGAGTAGAGTTTCAAGACACCCCCGATACTTATTATGATTTAATTACTAAACGTATTCCTGACCACGATGAAAATATATTTGAACTCAAAAATTTAAAGATATTAATTGATGGTGATAACAAGGAGAATGGTCGGTTACTACAAATTTTCACGAAAGAGATGGTAGGTCCACTCTTTTTTGAATTTATTGAAAGAAAAGGTAACGAAGGTTTTGGAGAAGGCAATTTTCAAGCTTTATTTGAATCAATTGAGCTTGACCAAATCCGTCGTGGCGTTTTGAAAATTGCCGAAAGTTTTACTGTCTTATCTTTAGATGAGTTGGAAAACCATACTGACTCAACATTAGCTAGAGTAGGATTTGGAGGGGAAGCAAAAGGGACTGCAACTATTGATTTACCTAATAATCACAGTTTAGAAACATTTTTACAGAGATTTTCAACAATAGAAAAAGCTAAAGTTAGTTTGAGTCTGTTTAGCATTTTATTATATAAATATACTGCTCAAGAAAAGTTTAAGCTTTATCAAAATAAGATCGAGAAAGGAAAGGTGCTTCATTTTGATTTAGCCTGTAATTTAACTGATAAAAGTTGTTTTAGTGAATTGTTGGCATCTGCTGGTAAATTTGATGATAGTAGAGTTAATACTCAAAATAGCTTGGTTGACGGTATTAAAAATCCCCCTGTCGGTTATGGCTTGGTATATTTTACCGAGGAGGTTAATCATGAATACATTAAAGCCTTTACTCAAAATCATTTAACTGAAGTTGAAATCTATTTGCTGCTTGGTAGAAATAATCAGGTTTATCTTGCCTACAACCAAGCTTTGTTTGACAGGGATTTTATCTCTAATTTAATTCGTCATTTCGATATTCTGATTCAGAATATCGATAGTGATTATGACCGCAACTTAGAGTTTCTTAGTCTTACTTCTCAAGATGATATTCTGCGGCAAAGCGATCGCTGGCAAACTCTTAGTCTTGATTATGGCAATCTTCCGATTTATCGTTACTTTGAAAATCATGCTCAGCAGTTTCCCGAGTCGATTGCTATCACCTTTGGCGAGCAGCAAGTCAGCTATGGTGAGCTTAATGTACAAGCCAATCGATTAGCTCGTTATTTAGTTCAGCAAAATGTACAAGTCCAAGATTGCGTAGGGGTATTTGTCGAGGCTGGAATTGAAATTGCGATCGCTATCTTGGCAATCCATAAGATTAATGCTGTTTATGTGCCGATAGATACAGAGTATCCTCTAGGCAGGATTGAAACCGTTTTGGCTCAGGTCTCGCCATCAGTGATTATCGGTGCCAGCGATCGCCTAAGTGAGATTGAGCATAACTTTGAAGTCGATACCATTGACCTAGCTACGATAAACTTAGCTCAATTTGAGTCATCAAATCTGAATTATTCATGCGCTCCAGACAGCATATCCCATATATTCTTCACTTCTGGCACCACTGGGACACCCAAAGGAGTAGTTTCCTCACACAGTAATCTAATTCATTACATTTTCGCTGCTCAAGAAAAGTATAGTTTTAGTGCCGAAGACAGTTTTCTCTCAGCGACCAGACATACCTTTAGTATTAGTTTATTGATGCTCCTGCTGCCTCTAGTATGCGGTGGACAAGTAAACATAATTACCCTCGAACAATTACTTGCGCCACAGTTACTAGCTGAAGCCATAGAGAAATCGACCTTTTTCCATCTTGGTCCCAGCATTTTAAAAGTTCTGCTCGATTTTCTCGAACAGGAGAGGTATGATAGCGACAGACTTAGTCAGATAAAACATGCTTCTACTGGCGGTGACATGATTCCTGCCGAAATACTCAACCGCTTAAATCGAGTCTTCACTCAGGCAGAAGTATACGCTATCTATGGTTCAAGTGAAATTAGCTGTATGGGCTGCACCTATTTTGTGCCCAAAGAACAAGAAATTGAGCATACCTTAGTGGGCAAGCCTTTTAATAATGTGCAACTACGGGTTTTAGATCAGCAGCAAAGAGTTGTCCCTGTAGGTGTTAAAGGTGAAATTTATTTCTCAGGTCAAGGAATTACCCAAGGATATCTAAATTTACCCTATCGGACTAAAACTAGTTATGTTTGGCTTGATGGCGATCGCTTTTATCGGACAGGAGATATTGGTCGCCTAACTCCTCAAGGCAATCTACAAATGCTGGGTCGGGATGATAGTCAAGTTCAAATCCGTGGAATGCGGATTGAGCTGGGTGAGATTGAATCAGGCTTGAATCTGCATCCAGCTATTAGCAATTGTATAGTGGTAGTTAAAGAAGACCGCTTAGAAGAAAAGCAGTTGATTGCCTATTTAATTCCTCAACCTCATGCTCCCTCTCCTAGTGAACTACGGGACTTCTTACAGGCAAGCTTACCTCAATACATGATTCCTGCTCATTTCATTTTTGTTGAGCAGTTTCCCCTCAATGCCAATGGCAAGGTTGACCGCCGCGCCTTATCCGCCTTAAAAATTGAGCTAGATAATGAGCCCTTAATTCAGCCTCGTACTGCTACTGAAAAGCAGCTAGCCAGAATTTGGGAGGAAGTATTGAAGTTAGAAGCCATCGGCATCGAAGATGACTTCTTTGACTTAGGGGGGCATTCCCTACTGGCGACTCAAATTGCCTCTCGGATTAGAGAAAACCTCAATGTCAAAATATCTATTGCCAGTTTGTTGACCCATTCGACAATTGCCGAACTAGCCCCACAAATTGAGGATGCCAGTAGCAAAAATGCAGTGGTACCCATAGTATCCACACCTCGCTCCGTCAAAATCCCCTTATCATTGACCCAAAAACGGCTCTGGTTCTTATATCAACTACAGCCAGCCAGCGCTGCCTACAACATTCCACTAGCATTAGAGCTCAAGGGAGCATTAGAAATAGATCTTCTGGAAAAAGCCATTGCCGAAATTGTGAGTCGTCATGAAACACTGCGGACTAATTTCCAGCTAATTGATGAGACTCCCGTACAAATTATTCACCCTCACAGAGAGATTCCCCTGCCAGTATTCGGTTTAGGTTCATCATTCTCAGGGGATTCAGAACTAGAGCAGTTGATGGAAGAGGAAATACACCGTCCTTTTGATTTGACTCAAGATACTCTGTTGCGCACTACTTTATACAAACAGACTCCAGATACCCATGTGCTGCTACTAGTTGTACATCACATAGTTGCAGATGGTTGGTCTTTAGAAGTCGTGACCAAGGAACTATCGGCAATTTACACGGCATTAATCAATGGACAGTCGTCTCCCCTACCAGAATTAACAATTCAATACGTTGACTTTGCCCATTGGCAACGGGAATACTTGCAGGAAGGCATCTATGAACCGCAGTTAAATTACTGGCAGCAGCAACTGGCAGGGCTACCACCATTATTAGAACTACCCCTAGATAAACCCCGTCCAACGATCCAAACTTTTGAGGGCAAGACAAAACGATTTAATCTTAGTTGCGAGTTAACAGCGAAACTGTACGGCATCAGTAAAGAGTCAGGGGCAACCTTGTTCATGACCTTGTTGAGTGCTTTCGCTATCTTACTATCTCGCTACAGTAATTCACCAGATATTGCCGTGGGCTCACCCATAGCTAATCGTAACCGCAGCGAGATTGAACCTTTGATTGGCTTCTTTGTCAATACGCTAGTTTTGAGGACTAACTTGGAGGGAGAGCCTAGTTTTGAGGAATTGTTGCGGCGAGTGCGACAAATTACCTTAGATGGTTATGCCAACTCAGACTTGCAATTCGATCAACTGGTGGAAGTCCTACAGCCAGAACGGAGTTCGAGTTACAATCCTCTGTTCCAAGTAATGTTCATATTACAAAATGGAACGGTAAAAGCCCAAGAAAACTCTGCTTTAAAGATAGATCAGCTACCTGTAGATCAGGTGACGGCACCATTTGACTTGACTCTATCGATGGAAGAGACTGAGTCAGGTTTGATGGGTTTCTGGCAATATAACAGTAATTTATTTGAAGCTGCCACAATTGAACGGATGACGGCTCATTTTGAGACTTTACTAGAAGCCATTGCCAACAACCCTCAACAGCCAATTACCCAATTACCTTTACTCAACCAAGCAGAATCACAACAGTTATTGACTGATTGGAACAACACACAATTAGATTATCCTAATGACAAGTGTATTCATGAGTTATTTAAGAATCAGGTAGCCAGGACGCCAGACTCAGTCGCAGTAATATTTGAAGACCAGCAGTTGACTTATCAAGAATTAAATAATAGAGCTAACCAATTAGCATACTATTTATGTCAGCTGGGGGTGAAACCTGATGTACTAGTGGGTATTAGCGTAGAACGCTCCCTTGATATGGTGGTGGGACTATTGGGAATTCTCAAAGCTGGTGGTGCTTATGTCCCCCTCGACCCTAATTATCCTCAAGAACGGTTGAGTTATATGTTGACAGATTCAGGTATAGAGGTGCTGTTAACTCATCAGTCTTTGCTGGAAACCTTACCAGCAAAGTCAGCAAGGGTTGTTTGCATGGATGCTGATTGGCAGATGATTGAGTCTCAACCTGAGAATAATTATGAACGAAAAATTCTTTCTCATAATCTAGCTTATGTCATCTATACTTCTGGCTCTACGGGGAAACCCAAAGGGGTTTTAATTGAACATCAAGGTTTATGTAATCTGACTCAAGCACAAAGAAATATATTTGATATTAAATCTACTAGTCATGTGCTTCAATTTGCCTCTGTCAGTTTTGATGCTTCGGTTTCCGAAATATTTATGGCTCTTACTTCTGGAGCGACCCTAGTTTTAGGAACAGCGGCTCAATTAATGCCAGGAGATGAACTGAGGAAAACTATAGTTGAACAATATATTACGCATATTACACTACCCCCCTCTGCTCTTGCAGTACTGCCTCCCGATGAGCTTCCCTCGTTAGGTCAAATAATCGTAGCAGGAGAAGCTTGTCCCCCAGAATTGGCTAGTAAGTGGTCCGTAGGTCGTCGTTTCTTTAATGCTTATGGTCCTACTGAGTCTACAGTTTGCGCTACTGTGGCTGAAATAAATGAAGATAGCTCAAAAATCACCATTGGTCGTGCGATCGCCAACACCCAGATTTACATTTTGAATTCACATCTACAGCCTGCACCAATCGGGGTTATTGGAGAATTGTATATTGGAGGTGATGGTTTAGCCAGAGGTTATCTCAACCGTCCAGAACTAACTCAACAGAAATTTATACCTAATCCATTTAGCCAAGAAGCAGAATCAAGATTATATAGAACAGGTGACCTAGCAAAATTTTTACCTGACGGAAGCATAGAATTTATAGGACGAGCAGACAATTTAGTCAAGATTCGCGGTTTCCGTATTGAGCTAGGGGAAATTGAGTCTAACCTTAGTTCACATCAATTAGTAAAAAACTGTATTGTCATTGCTAGAGAAGATACTCCTGGTGATAAACGCCTCGTTGCCTATATTGTTCCTCAACAAGAACAAGCAGATAGTAGTGACTTGCGCTATTTCTTGAAAGAAGTTTTACCAAACTACATGGTACCTTCTAGCTTTATCTTTCTAGACACTATACCTTTAACACCCAATGGCAAGGTAGACCATCGTGCCTTACCTGCACCAGATACCTTCAATATTCACTTAGAAAGTGACTTTGCGACCCCCACTAATCCAACAGAAGAATTATTAGTAACTATCTGGTCTAATGTTTTAGGTCACGAAAAAATTGGGATTCAGGATAACTTCTTTGAGTTGGGTGGTCACTCTATATTAGCCACCAGACTCATTTCTCGTGTCAACCAAGCTTTTGTTCTTGAACTTACCCTACCACACCTATTTGAAAACCCAACTGTAGCAGGTTTGGCTCTAGCTATAAATCAGTCTCAATCTCAACACGCCAAAGATGAAGCAATAGGTGAATCACAAATATCATCGAGTGAAAGGGAAAATCACAGCAAAATTCCGTTGTCCTATGCCCAGCAGCGACTATGGTTTCTTCATCAACTAGAGCCTAACAATCCTTTTTACAACATCTCCAAGGCGGTGAGATTAAGTGGTGACCTTAACATCCAAGTTTTACAGCAAGCGCTAGATGCCATAGTTGTTTATCACGAAATACTTCATACCAACTATATCTCTGAAAATGGCAACCCCAGACAAATTATCAATACGCCAAAATCCGTAGAGCTTCGCATTATTGACCTGCAACACTTCAGGAAAGCAGAACAAGAACTCGAAGTAGCAAAAATACTAAAGCAAGAAAGTCAGCGCTCCTTTGACCTCACCTCAGATATGATGCTAAGAGTCTGCTTGCTACAGTTAGCACAGCAAGAGTGTGTGATGTTATTGCTCATGCACCACATAGCTGCTGATGGGTGGTCAGTGGATGTACTGGAAGAGCAATTAACAAAGCTTTATCAAGCCTTTCTAGGTGGTAAGCCTAATCCTCTAAAAATCTTACCTATTCAATATGCCGATTATGCCCTTTGGCAAAGAAAATGCTTGTCTGGCGAAGTGCTAGACAAGCAACTAAGCTACTGGAAACGGCAGCTAGCAGGTACCAATCCCATACTGGAATTGCCTACAGACCGTCCTCGACCAGCAGTCCAAACTTATCGTGGTGCTTGCCAATCAGCGGCAATACCTCAAAGACTGAGAGAGGAGCTTAAGCAGCTTTGTAATCAGGAAGAAGTTACGCTATACATGACCTTGTTGGCAGCATTTCAAACCTTACTTTATCGGTACAGCAGCCAAGAAGATATCGTTGTTGGTTCTCCCATTACTGGTCGCAATCGTGCTGAAGTCGAGGATTTAATAGGCTTTTTTGTCAATACTGTAGTGATAAGGACTAATTTTTCCGACAATCCTAGTTTCCAAGAATTACTGCAAAGTGTTCGTTCAAGCACTTTAGATGCCTATTCCCATCATGATTTGCCCTTTGAGAAGCTAGTTGAAGAACTTAATCCAGAACGGTCATCGAGTTACAGTCCCCTATTTCAAGTAATGTTTGACCTCGAAATTGCATCTGAACAAGCAAGTAAACTACTTGGATTAACTACAGCTTCGTTACAGGTCGCAACAGGGACGGCAAAATTTGACTTAATTCTTTCGATCAGGCAGCAAGATGATGAGCTTATAAGTTTCTGGGAGTACAACACGGATTTATTTGATGCTGCCACTATAGAGCGAATGAATCAGCATTTCCAGACTTTGCTAGAAGGAATTATTGCTGATCCCAGGCAGAAAGTTGCTCAACTACCTTTAATATCCTCTTCTGAGAGACAACAACTGCTCTTTCAGGAAAATACTAAATCAAAGTATCAACCAAAGTGGGTTGGGGAATTATTTGAGGAGCAGGTAGCGCTTACACCTAATGCGATCGCCGTTGAATATGCAGCAGAAAAATTAACCTATCGAGAACTTAATTCCAGAGCAAATCAATTAGCACATTATTTAAGAACGCTTGGAGTAACGAGCGATCAATTGGTAGGTCTTTCCGTCGAACGTTCTGTAGAAATGTTGGTGGGAATGCTAGGTATTCTCAAAGCAGGTGGTGCTTATGTACCTCTTGATCCAGCTTATCCATCAGAGCGTCTAGCCTATATGCTTTCAGATGCTGAAATATCTGTGCTAGTAACTCAAAACAAGTGGAACTCTCAATTGCCAAAACACCAGGCTCAAGTTGTCTGTATCGATTCAGATTGGCAGAAAATTGCTGCTTACAGCCGAGAAAATCTCACTAAAATAAATCTGAAAAATTTAGCCTACGTAATCTACACTTCTGGTTCCACTGGTCAGCCTAAGGGAGTAATGATTGATCATGAGGCTTTGAGCAACTTTACTCAGACAGCAATTTCGGAGTATCAGGTTACAGCAAGAGATCGTTTGCTTCAGTTTGCTTCAATTAATTTTGATGCAGCAGTAGAGGAAATCTATCCCTGTTTGTGTACGGGCGCAACTGTAGTATTGCGCAACAACCTTATGTTGGCAAACACGAGCACATTTTTCCAAGTTTGTGAGGATTTATATTTGACGGTATTGGACTTACCGACAGCTTACTGGCATCAGTTAGCCACTGTGTTAAACAGCAGACACTTCTCTTTACCAGAATCTTTGCGACTTGTAATTATTGGCGGTGAAAGAGTATTACCAGGATCAGTTAAATCCTGGCAGAAATACATCATCGGGTCTGGAAATAGTAATGGCATAAAGTTAATCAACACTTATGGTCCTACAGAAACTACAGTTAGTGCGACTTTATATAAAGTTCCATCCCATATCACTTCAAGTATTGGTGAAATACCTATCGGTCGCCCTCTTGCTCATGTTCAGACTTATATTCTCGACCAGTATCGACAACCAGTTCCCATCGGCGTTCCAGGAGAACTGCATATTGGTGGTGGAAGCTTAGCAAGAGGCTATCTCAATCGTCAGGAGTTAACCGCAGAGAAATTTGTCTATCATTCATTTAATCAAGAATCAGAAGTGCGTCTCTACAAGACAGGGGATCTGGCACGTTATTTGCCTGATGGTAACATCGAGTATCTGGGACGCATCGATAATCAGGTGAAAATTCGTGGTTTCCGCATAGAATTGGGAGAAATAGAATCTGTCTTGGCTCGGCATCCCGAGGTGAATGAGGCAGTAGTAATCGCCAGAGAAGATGTTCCTGGTGATAAACGTCTCGTTGCCTATGTTGTTCCTCAACAGGAGCAGCTAAATTGTAGTGACTTGCGCTCTTTCTTAAAGAAGCTCCTCCCTAATTATATGGTACCTTCTTTCTTTGTGTCCCTGGACATGATGCCTTTGACGCCCAGTGGCAAAGTAGACCGCCGCTCTCTTCCTAAACCCGATGCGTCCAATATTCAATCAGAAACTAATTTTGTTCCACCAAGTAGTCCGACAGAAAAATTATTAACCACTATTTGGTCTAGCATTTTAGGTTGTGAAAGAGTTGGCATCAAAGATGACTTCTTTGACTTAGGGGGTCATTCCCTGCTGGCAACGCAAATTACCTCTCGTATCAGAGAAAGTCTCAATGTTGAAGTATCAATTGCCAGCTTATTGACTCATTCGACAATTGCCGAACTAGCCCAACAAATTGAAGTTGCCAGTAGCCTAAATACAGTTCTACCTATTGTCCCTGCTCCTCGCCCAGCTAAAATTCCCCTCTCACTGCCCCAAAAACGTCTTTGGTTCCTATATCAACTAAAGCCAGAAAGCTCTGCCTACAATATTCCCTTAGCATTAGAACTCAAGGGAGCATTGCAAATAGATATTCTAAAAAGAGCCATTGCCAAAATTGTGAGGCGTCATGAAATATTGCGGACTAATTTCCAGCTAATTGATGGGACTCCAGCACAGATAATTGCTCCCACCAGAGAGATTCCTCTCCCAGTATTTAATTTAGGTTCTTCATCCGCAGGCAGGTCTGAGCTGGAACAGCTAATGGCAAAGGAAATCCATCGTCCTTTTGATCTGACTCAAGATGCTCTACTACGGACTACTGTATACCAGCAGACTCCAGACACTTGGATGCTTTTGATGGTCGTACATCACATAGTTGCAGATGGTTGGTCTTCAGAAGTCTTGACCAATGAACTTTCGGCTATCTACACCGCATTCATTAATGGACAGTCATCTCCCCTACCAGAACTAGCGATTCAATACGTTGACTTTGCCCATTGGCAGCGGGAATACTTGCAGGAAGAAATCTATGAACCGCAACTAAATTATTGGCAGCAGCAGCTAGCAGGACTGCCGCCATTATTAGAACTACCCTTAGATAAACCCCGTCCAGCAGTTCAAACTTTTGCGGGCAAAACAGAAAGATTCAAACTCAGTCGCGAGTTAACCGAACAACTAAAAACCATCAGTCAAGAGTCAGGAGCAACATTGTTCATGACCTTGTTAACTGCTTTTGCCATCTTACTCTCTCGCTACAGTAATTCTCAGGATATTGCTGTGGGCTCCCCTATCGCTAACCGAAACCGCAGTGAGATTGAGCCGTTGATTGGCTTTTTTGTCAATACGCTGGTTTTAAGGACTAACCTGGAGGGAGAACCCAGTTTTAAGGAATTGTTGCAGCGAGTACGAAAAACTACCCTAGATGGTTATGCTCACTCAGATCTGCAATTCGATCAGCTGGTAGAAGTACTACGACCAGAACGGAGCTCGAGCTATAACCCGCTGTTCCAAGTAATGTTTATCTTAGAGAATAGAACAGTTACAAGCCGAGAAACCTCTGCTTTGAAGATCAATCCTCTACCTGTAGATTCGGTTACCGCCTTATTTGATTTGACTCTATCAATGGAAGAAACTGATTCAGGATTAATGGGTTTGTGGCGATATGATAGCGATTTATTTGAGGCTCAAACTATTCAACGGACGACAGCTAATTTTCTGACTTTACTCGAGGGTATTGTGGCTAATCCTCAACAGTCGATTGCTCAATTACCTCTGCTTGACCTAGCAGAGCGACAGCAGTTACTGGTGGAATGGAATGAAACTCAGAGTGAGTATGCACCAGATAAGTGCATTCATCAGTTGTTTGAACAACAAGCAGAGCGGACGCCGAATGCAGTGGCGGTAGTGTTTGAAGGGCAAAAGCTAACTTATCAAGAACTAAATTACAAAGCCAACCAGTTAGCCAATTACCTATCTAAGTTGGGCGTCAAACCAGATGTTGTAGTAGGTCTATGTGTGGAGCGTTCGTTGGCAATGGTAGTAGGGTTGCTAGGAATACTTAAGGCTGGTGGAGGTTATGTTCCTCTTGATCCAGCGTATCCTCAGGAACGATTGCAGTTCATGCTTCAAGATACCCAAGTACCAGTGCTGTTGACTAGTAAAAATTTAGTTAGCAGATTGCCAGAATCTGAGGCAACTATCGTTCTTTTAGATCAGGATTGGGATGTTATCGCTCAGGAAAGTCCAGATAATTTATTCCCTGGAGTAAATCCAGACAACCTAGGTTACGTAATTTATACCTCAGGTTCTACAGGCAAACCCAAAGGGGTAACTATGACCCAGCTTGCCCTTTGTAATCTTATTTTATGGCAACTTCAAAATACGACAGTTTCTGCTCCAGCCACCACCCTGCAATTTTCCCCTATCAGCTTTGATGTTTCTTTCCAAGAAATTTTCTCTACCTGGTCTTCAGGCGGTACGCTGGTTATGATTACAGAGGAGTTACGTAGAGATGCCAGAGCCTTATTAAGCTTACTGAAGGAACAGGCTGTATCAAGGTTATTTCTGCCATTTGTCGCTTTACAACAGTTGGCTGAGGTAGCTGAAAGTTCTGGGGTAATTCCTGAATATCTTCGAGAAATTATCACTGCTGGAGAACAACTACAAATTACTCCTGCCATTTCTTATCTGTTTAGTAAGCTTAATCATGCTACTTTGTCCAATCAATATGGACCATCAGAGACCCACGTTGTTACTGCTTTTAACTTGAGTGGTGCCGTAGAAACTTGGTCTGCTCTCCCTCCGATTGGTCGTGCGATCGCCAATACCCAGATATATATTCTTGATTCTCATTTGCAACCAGTCCCCATTGGCGTGCCTGGGGAATTATATGTTGGCGGTGTTTGTCTAGCTAGAGGCTATCTCAATCTTCCTGAGTTGAGTAGCGAGAAATTTATTCTCCATCCCTTCCGCCATGAGGAAGAGGCGCGTCTTTACAGGACAGGGGACTTAGCTCGTTATTTGCCTGATGGTAACATCGAATATCTGGGTCGTGTTGACAACCAAGTTAAGATTCGCGGCTTTCGGATTGAATTGGGGGAAATCGAAGCGGTACTTGCTCAATCTCCCGATATTCGTGAAACAGTAGTCCTGGCTCGGGAAGATACTCCTGATGATAAACGTCTTGTTGCCTATGTTGTTCCTCAACAAGAACAACCAGATAGCAGTGACTTGCGCTCTTTCTTGAAGAAACGCCTTCCTAATTATATGGTGCCCTCTGTCTTTGTGTTCTTAGACACCATGCCTTTGACACCCAGTGGCAAAGTTGACCGTCGCACTCTTCCTCAACCCGATAATACTAGACAAGAATCATCAAGTACTTTTGTTGCTCCTCAGGATCAATTAGAATCTCGCTTGATCAAAATTTGGGAAAAGGTTTTAGGTATTGAACCTATCGGAATTAGAGATAATTTCTTTGACTTAGGAGGCAACTCTTTACAAGCTGTAACTCTGTTTGCTCAAATTGAAAAGCAGTTCGGCAAGAATTTACCTTTGGCTACTCTTTTCCAATCAGCAACCGTAGCAGAAATTGCCCAAATCATTCGCTCCGAAGAATGGCTGGCTCCGTGGGAAAGTTTAGTTCCCATTAAACCAACTGGCAGCAAGCCTCCTCTTTTTTATATCCATTCAGGGGGAGGGAATCTTCTTGTATATCGTGAATTAGCATTCGCTCTAGGTAAGGACCAACCGGTTTATGGGTTACAACCACGAGGGCTAGATGGGAAATATATTCCTTTTCAGAGAATTGAAGATATGGCAAATCACTATCTTACTCAAATACGAGAGCTTCAGCCGAATGGACCTTATTTTTTGGCTGGTCTATCTAGTGGTGGTAATACAGCCTGGGAAATAGCGCAACTCCTTCAGGCTCAAGGACATGAGGTAGCCTTGCTGGCTTTATTTGATACTAATGGTCCAAACTACTTCAAGCTGTTACCACCCATACCGAGATTATTATCTATCTCCAATAGGATAATACTTGATATGCTGAGTCGTTGGAGTCATTTGCTTCGACAAATAGGACTTCAATTGGGAGAATCAGGAGCTAAGCAGACCTCAATTAAAATTCTAGAGAGTTTAGGAATTACCGAGAAGACTTTAGATGAAGATAGAATCATTAGCCAGCAGAAGATGCAGCAGATTTTTCAATACAATCTTGCTGAGTATAAAGGCAATTCTGGCAACATTGGTCTGATGGAAAAGTGGGTCAACTCCATAGCAATATTCCTGTTAAGAAATTTTTCTAGAGCTTCTCAACGCAATGTATTTATCAAAGCCATTGCCGATAACTTTGAACCTCAAGATAGTGTTAATGATACAAATAAAATATCTGAAACGTTACAACAAGTTCAAGTAGCTAACATCAGAGCGAGGGACGCTCACATGCCACAAGCTTATTCTGGCAGAGTTACTTTATTCCGAGCTAGTCAGCGTTTTCCAGGTTTCTATTATGATCCTAAACTGGGCTGGGGTGATTTAGCACAAGGAGGAATGGAAATTTACGAAATTCCAGGCAACCACACTTCGATTATGAAATCTCCGGTATTGGCAAAACAATTAAAGATTTGTCTAGATAAGGCTCAATCTAATTAGCAATGTTGTAGAAAGCGTCAGTTTATGCTCTTTAAGGTACCAATGGGGGTATCCTTTAGGACTCATGAGTTTTTCTCTCTCTCTTTTAACTCTTCCTTGCTAAGATACGAGCTTAGTTTGCCCAGGCGATTGTTTGAGCGGAGAAAATGCTAGGGTTTCCCCAGCTTATTCCACTCCGCTGTTGAGTTCACTAGAGGACGGAGAGTTCTTAGTGACACAGCTTTAGGACGGTTTTGAGTAACCAAGGATACCGAGACTCTCCGATTCTGTGATCACATTCAGCCAGAATTTAGATTGCTCATTCTCGGTCATCCAAATATCCAACAACTCTTTCTTTTTTGCCTTCTAGATTGACCCAGCCAGGGATAATTCTGTTTTCAATAAAGCATCATTGATCGAAAATTTAAATAAACCTCAAAACTGCATAAAAAAAATAATCAATCGTATCTAGTAAATGTAAGCAAAACACATTAAATCTTCACCAGGTAACAAACCATGAAAAAATCTACTTTAGCTCTCCTTACTACAGTAATTGTCTTTTCTCCCCTCGCTGCTTTCGCTCAAGATTCACAACAGCTTGGTTCTACAAGCTCGGGAAACCCGAGCGTAGCCCAAGCTCAAACCAGCATTCAAAACAACGCTAACTCCGCTGCTGCGGTGGGCACTGCTAACTTTATTGACCAAAACGCTACTCAAACTAACCTCCAACAACAGCTAGACTTAGGTGTTTATGGTGTTCCCTCCACTCCTGATGCTCAAACTTCTGTCCAAGGCAACGTTAATGAAGCTGCTGCGGTGGGTGACTTCAACTACATCGACCAAGACGCTAGTCAAACCAGTGTTCAAGACCAAGTTGACCTTAATCAGTATCTTCCCTACGGCTACTAATTTGAGAAACTAATTGTTCTGATTGATTGTAAACACAACAAAAAAGTCCTAGCTAAAGTCAACTAGGGCTTTTTTTTATGTGATTATCCTTTGTTCAGGAGATTGATTTTTATAGCAATACGGGGTTAGGTTAGGACAAAATTAACTAGAATAGAGGTGCTCACGAAAAGACAAAAAAATGCCTGCTCCTTATAGCTACGATTTAAGAAAAAAAGCTGTAGATGCCTATTGTAGAGGAGAAAAGAAGGTAGCTATTTGCCGATTAATGAAAATTAGTCGTAACACCTTAGATTTATGGCTCAAAAGAGAACAGGAAACAGGAGACTTCAAAGCGATCGCAAAACGAATACCACGCTAATAAAAGATCAGAAATTAACTGACTTACTTCTAGTTGAAGCTAGCCATCAATCTTTTATAATTACTCATGATTATATGCGATCGCCTGTATAAAAAATCCTTTCAACATCTAACAAGCTCATTTTGCGATCGCCCAAAAACTATCTATTTTCAATACTATAAATTTATTAAAAAACTATCGCGGTGAT
>JBCBIE010000046.1:0-44040 GCA_038524995.1 Cyanobacteria bacterium J06621_8 | reverse complement strand
GATTGGCTTCAAAGAAGAGGAAGTTTTTCTGGAGGGCTTCACCGTAGGAGAATTGCCCCTGCTGTCCCACACTTTCCCCTGGAGTTTCAGGGATGTCTACTGGGGGAGTTGGTTCTGGTACTGGTTCAGGCTCTACTGGTTCAGGAATTGGCTCGGGCGCTGCTGCTTCAGGACTTGGTTCAGGTTCAGGGGTTAGCGGTTCGGAAATATCCCCAAATTGAAGTTCTAGAGCCTCCTGTCCGCCATCATCAACGATAAAGATAGGTTTAATCGATTCCCCTGCGGCTAAACTTGTCTGATTATTTTGACCACTGATGGTGTAGCTGCCAGCGCCATTATCAACTAGTTCAACTCCGTAGGCAGTTCGAATGTTGTAGGGTAGATGGAAGTCTAACTTCCAGTCATTGGCATCGGATTCGGCAGTTAGATCAACCTCTAGTTTGTAACCTTCATTCCAATCTTCGCTAATAACAGATGAAGCTGTTAAAGGACTGTCAGCGAAATCAGTGACGGTCATCTCAGGCATTGGTTCCATTTCTTGCTCCATCAATTCCTGAGCAAATACAGGTAAATCAAGATCGCTATCTAACCGATCAACGATAAAGATCGCTTGGATGGATTGTCCTGGTTCAAGACTAGACTGAGCGTTGAGACCGCTAATACTGTAGCTGTTGTCATCATTTTCAGCTAACTCAACTCCATATACTGCTCTCAGAGTGTGGGAAAAATCAAAATCTAGCCGCCAGTCATCAGCATCAGACTCAGCAGTTAATTCTATTTCTAGTTTGTATCCGTCTTGCCAATCTTCAACAATAGAAGCATTTATTAACAGTTGTGTTTGATTATTAGCCATAATTAGTAACTTTAAAAGGTAATTTATCAAGCCAATCCCTTGAAAACAAGCTGTGTCTTTGACCTGTGTTTTTGGCAATCGACTATCAGAAACTTTATTGATTAACTTAATTACCTTTATAAAAACTTTATATAAGCTTTACCGTGACTTCATACAGCTAGCTGCAAGATCTAGATCACAAGTCCAATGTTCTTTCCTTTTGATCTTCCTGAAATTACTTGAAATGGATATTTGATGAATACCTAAGTCTTGAAAAAATTAAGTAGCTTGAATTATCAAGGAGCTTAAGAAATTAATCTTTCTCAAAACTCTTACCGTAAATTTACTGAGGATTTTCTGCAATGCAATTTTGTTTTTTTTACTGGAGGCGATCGCATTTAGCTTTGTACGCCGCTTTGCAGAAATAAAGTTAAATTTATGGCACGCCCTAATTTATTTACAATTATTGTTGCCAATGAATAAAATACTTCACATCACAAATTAATTAAGCTCATTCACCTAGCATTGTTAAATGATTAGTGTAGCCAATGATCGCATTTTCCGTATCTCCTCGACCATAGAAAGTTTTAGGGTTGGGCTCTTCTATGGTGGCATTCTGCTTAAATCGGGCAACTAAATCAGGGTTGGCAATGTAGGGTTTACCATAGGATACTAGCTGCGCCCCACCAGAGGCGATCGCCTGTTCTCCTGAATCTCGATCATAGCCGCCGTTAGTAATAATATTGCCGCTGTATAGAGGGCGGAATACTGGTAAGACAGGATTAATTACCTCACGGGTATCCAAATCAATTTCATTGGGTTCCATCAGGTGAATATATGCCAGATTATATTCATTTAAAGCCTTGATAACATAGCTAAAAGTCTCCTGGGGATTAGAATCAGAGATGCCGTAAAAAGTATTGCTAGGAGAAAGCTTAATGCCGACGCGATCGCCCCCCCAAACTTCAGTTACAGCAGCCATCACCTCCAATAGAAAACGAGCCCGATTTTCCAGAGAACCGCCATAGTTATCATGACGTTGGTTAGAACCATCCTGCAAAAACTGATCGATCAGATAGCCAAATGCCCCGTGTAACTCCACACCATCAAAGCCAGCCTGTTGAGCATTAGCAGCACCAGCCGCAAATTGAGCCGTAATTTCCTGAATTTCCGTAATTGACAAAGCACGAGGAGTTTCCAGATCAACCTTACCGAGGGGAGTGTGTAACTTTCCCTGACCTGCGATCGCGCTGGGGGCAACGGGCTCTAAGCCATTGAGCAAAGCGGAGTGAGAGACTCGTCCACAATGCCATAGCTGTAAGAAGATCTTTCCGTTAGCATCATGAACCGCATCTGTAACTAGTTTCCAACCTGCAATTTGCGCCTCATTATAAATTCCTGGCACGTTCATATAGCCCTGGCTTGAGGGAGCAACCATGGTGCATTCCGTAATGATTAAGCCTGCGCTGGCTCGTTGGGCGTAGTATTTTGCCATTAGCTTAGTGGGTACGTTCCCATCCGCCCTTAAACGAGTCATGGGAGCCATAACTACGCGATTGTTTAAGGTATTGGAGCCTAATTGAAAAGAGTCAAAAAGATTTAGGTTCATGGAGTCAACTGATGGTTGCTAGAGCTTTACTGGGAGATAGGAAATTATTACAGCTACTTTTTTAGCTATTGGCGAGGAATTATATAAGATGCCTTACTGATATGATTAAGCTAATTCAACTCAGCAATCAAGAAGGTACGGCAAAGTAAGCTACATACTCAATGGTGCGTAAGTTAATCCGAAATCAACCAGAACCAGAGATTTTTACCCTTGACTGTCCCACCCAACAGGTTTTGGACATTATTGGCAATAAATGGAGCGTAATTATTATTTATTGTTTGGCATATCAAACCAGACGCTATAGGCAAATAGAGCGTAAAATTGAAGGAATTTCCCAGAAAGTTTTGACGCAAACTTTACGTAGGCTAGAAAAAAACGGCTTAGTTAAGCGGGAAGTATTCCCTGTAGTGCCTCCCCAGGTGGAATATTCCCTAACCCCTCTAGGAGAAACTTTAATTGAGCCTTTATCTCTCCTGGCGGAATGGAGTGAAGAACACATTGATGAAGTGCGACAATCCCAAAATTCTTAGGGAGAATAGGGATTAAACTGATTTAGTATTTATTTTGATTTTTTGACTAAGACATATTATGTAATAGCTTCAGTTATCAGCTTTTAACTATAGCGGTTCTCATTTAAATGGGGTATGTTATGGCGTTTGATTTTAGTTAGTCCTAAAGGATATCTCGATCCCGCTTGACGGGACCGCTTCGCATATTGTTAATCGTTATTTGTTAGTGGGAAATTTCGGGGTGTACCTCACTAATTTGAGAAAAGCTATATTAGCTTCTAGCCGTTATATGCTGTACATTTTGACTAAAAAATATTTTAAATATACAGATAGATATTCTTATGCAAAACTAGCGTTAATATAGATTGCATTCAATATTGAAGAAAGAATAATAAGATTAACCTTTTTAACTCAAAAATAAATAGTTTAAACTTTATTTTTACTCATCCTTTAATTGTCCAGGAGGAATAAAACGAATTTCTATCCTGCGTCTGCTCTCATCTGGCTGACGATCAACAGGGGCTGGTTCTCCTGACGATAAGTATAGCTGTGCTGCAGAATAAGCTCTAAATTTTGCATTTTTAAGTCCCAAATTTTGTAGTTCTTGGACAACGGCTAAAGCTCTCATCAGTCCTAAATCAGCATTTGAACCAGGGGTGAGATCGGCGGTTGGTTGCTTTCCCTGAGCAGCTGTTTCTAAAGTTTTGTCAAGATTACTTTCAAATCTATTGGTGTTGGTTTCTTGTCCGTCGGTATGTCCTATTATTTGGATAAATTCAATTTCTTTTGATGCTAAAATTTCTGTAATCTCTCTCTTTGTTTCGTTAGATAAATGATTCTTAAAGTCTTGATTTAGTTCTGCACTACCTGATTTAAATCTAAACTCTCCTGATTGCTCATCAAGAATAATTGGAGATGCAGACCGTAAACGATCATTAGCTTCTGCCAGGTCTTGATTTAGTTTTTGGGATTGAAATAATGCGAGCAATAATAACAGGCTGAGAATCATAAAAGCATTGGACATCAAATCAGTAAATGATTGATGAATGCTGTTGAATTCTGTAGTTGAGCGGGAGGTATAGAGAGAGCGTATTGACATTTTAATTTTGTATATTATATAGAAAAATAGTATTAATCAAAATAATTATTTTAGACGGTTAGTATCAGTACCTATAGCTGAATTTAAGATTATTGATTAGCTTTATTTATAAGATTATGGTCAGGACTATCAATATTAGAGATTATATTAGTTTCATAGCTTTTCAATTCAGTCATCAGCTCTTTTAAGGCTAAGGGTATATTGTTTATAGGGACAATTAGCTGGTTTAATTCCGTAGTTAATCTTTGAATTTCTTTGATATTATCTTGTGAGCGGTCTTCAAAACTATTTAGTAGGCGATCGCTCATGATGCCAATTCCGTTGAGGTGGGAATTTACCTGTTTTGTTTGCTGTTCTGAAATATTGATTAATCTAATAATTTCGTCTTTGATGTTCTGTAGGTAGTTAAGATTATTTTTAGTCTCTGAAGTTAAGTTTTGCAGTTCTGTAATATTATTATTTCCCTGTTCGGTAAAGCTGGTAAGTATTTTCTCACCAAAGTTACCAATGCTTGTGTTTATTTGCGCTTTGTGCTGATTCAAAGTGCCGACAATATTTTTTAATTCATCCTGGATGTTGCCAAAGCTATTAATTTGTTCCTGAGTATGGCGATCGCTTTGTTCTAGAAGATCGGTAGATTTGGTATTAAGGTTACTGACGCTTTCAATTAGGCTATTTATAGTATCACTAACGGCATTTATCTTATTAATTGCTTTCTGTAAGTTAGTAGTCGATTGCTGTAAAATTTCAGTTGATTGATTAAACTGGGGGGAAATAGTAACAAGCTCGTTAGTCGCACTGGCTAGTTTATCGGCAAAATCGCTCTTTTTGAATATTCCTGCGGCTTCTAGAAAGCAGATTGAACTATTTTTTAACGTATCAGAAGCCTGATCTAACTGACTATAAACCTGCTGGGCTAATTCGGTGGTTTGCTGTTGAGTTTCAGCTATTTTTTGTACTTGATTTTTTAAAGAGACCGTAGATTCAGAAAAAGATTTTTGAGTAATATCTAAATTAGCAGTAAGACTTTCTAAATGTTCGGAAAATTTACTTTCTTTAATTTTTTCAGCACCCTCTAAATATAAGTTAGAGCTTGATTCAATCATATTGGCTGCGCTGGTAAACTGGGGTACTATCTCACTTACGGTTTGAATTTCTGTTTTGAGGTGATCGGTCATCTCCTGAAAACTATTGGTGCTTCGATTCATTGAAGCAGATATATCATTAAATCTGCTGACCATACTGTCGACATTATTCTGAAAACCTAGGTTAGCATCGACCATTCGATTAGCCGCCCTGCCAATGGTGGTTTCTAATACCTGTCCTACCCTTTCATGAAATCGCTCTAAAAATTCATTCTGTTGCTTCACCATGCGATTAACAGCCCGATCTAAACGAGTATCTCCCTGTACCTGAATTTTATAAATGTTATCCAGATAGTCTTCTAAAGCCGTAATTAAATAAGATTTAGCAAAGCTAGTATTTAAACGTAAGTTAACTAAGCTCAGGAAAAAACTAGAGGCGATCGCAAATAAGCTTGAGGAAAAGGCAATGCCCATATTTTGTAATGGTTTCTGTATTTGCGACACAAGATTGTTTAGATCATCGGCATTTGTTCCAGTTTGGCTAATAGTCTGACTAAGATCATAGAGATTAAGACTAATACCAACAAAAGTACCGATTAAACCAATTGCTAATAGTAGATTGGGTAGCGTGCGACAAAAAGAATCCCATTGTTCGCACCGTAGGGATATACCAGCAAAGCTAAACTTTTCCTGACTATATAAACCATCAATTAAAGCAATCGTATTCACCTGTTCTAGACTATGACTTGCTTGTTTAAATCTTTCTTCTAGCTTACTGACAATTGGGAGTTGCTCTCCCCGATTTTCTTGTGCTAGCAGTCTTGATACCCTATTAGCTGAGTTAATCAAGTAGCTATATAATGCTTTCCTCAGCAAGACTGATAATATAGTGGGAATAATTATAAAAACTATAATTAATATAATTAGCTCAAAGGGAACAATTTTTAAAATCTCTGACATGACTTTAAGGAATAAGGAATAAGGAATAAGTAATGAGTAATATAGCCTGATAAACTTCTATCAGGACAGATTAAGACTTAGCCCCATGAGTTATATAGCCGTACAAAGTTAGATTAGGACAAGTTAAGTTATCTGCTCGTAGGTAGTAGGTAATGTCCATGTTATAGGTTATAGGTTATCTCTCTTATTTCTAATTAGAAATGTTGATCTAAAAGCTCTTTTTCTTTTTCTTTAAAAGCTGCTTCAGATATCTCTCCCATAGCCTTTAATTTTCTCAGGTTTTTCAGTTTCTTTCTTATTTCTTGAAGCTCTTGATCATTATCAGCGATTTCCCCATCAATTATGGAGTTGTTATCTGATTCCTGATCAAAAACTTCCCCGTCGATTACTGAGTTATCATCCCCTTGCTCCCAAATATCTGCTTCAACTGTAGAATGGTTACTTGGGGATTGTTCAGGAAGAGGATCTTGATTGCTGAAATTATTTTGATAAGCAAAAGATTCAGCCTTGTTAGTTGAGGAACTGTCACCTTGGGTTAATTGACGATCGCTCTGGAGTCCTTGAGCTAATTTTTGCTGTTGTTGCTTTTCAATTTCTTCGTAAACAACATTCTGCATCTTCTTCCAAAACCGATTGATAATACCCTCCTGCTGTCGCTGCTGTATTCCTCCCCTGGTACCAACAACTATTTCTTTATAAAGATAATTGGGGTCATTTTCTGGTAAACTATCTACTGTATTCACAAACTGCCTTAACTTGGGTAAATAGTGCTCATCCCACCTCTGAGGATTGTTGGTAAGATCGGCGATCGCTTCTTTTAGTCTTTCATTCAAGGCTGATACCATATCTTCCAAATTCGCTAGCTTCTCTAAGGCTTCATCCCAAACATAGCTAAGGGAAGTAGATACATGTTCATCGCGAAAGCTGTCATGATAGCTAAACCTGTATCCTTTAGTCTGGCTATCGTATTCAAGTAATTCAAACGCCAGTGCAGGATAGAAAACGTCCTGTAGGTTATAAATCTCCTGCGCGTCTGGGGGTAGGATGTCGATAAACTGGGTTTGGTAATCGTTATGGAGTGAACCTTTACCATAGGTTTGTTGACGCTGATAATGTCCCCGCATCTGTGCTAAACCCTGGATTAATCTGAGGGGAAAAGCGGCATATTCCTGAATTAGGGTAATTTCATTTTCAGCCTGAATCGGTTTAAGATCGCTATCGGGAACACCCAGGTTTTGATATAGGATTTTCTTAAACTGAGCAACCTCTGGCTTGTCGGTATCTTTAAAGCCAATGATGTTAAAGTTTTTCCCAGGATCGTCAAAAAAGTAAGGATCGCTCAGACTAAGTGGGAGTAGGGGTTCAGACTCGCGAATAATTTGCTGTAGTCGTATTTCTCGATCGCCTAGAGAATAGCTTTCTAAAAATCGTTTTACCGCCGACTGTACCGTAGATAGGCTGCGGGTACCAAACATGCCATCGACGACGAGGTTAATCTCTTCCTGTAAGGTTTTTTCATCCATTACCCCTCGATCTAAGCAGCTGGCTAAGGATTCCTGTAGCCCAATATTCTGAGTAATTCTACTGCTGACTAAAGCCAGTTGAGCAGAGCGATCGCGATCAGGCAGCAGATCCTCATAATAACTGTCAGAATCAATATTAGCAGAGATTGCTTCCCCACTCATATCATCAACGTCAAGAAGTTTAAAATCGTTTTCGGCTTTTTCCAAAACTACTTTGACATTGTTCAAAAGATTATTAAAGCTGCTGGTTTTGCTAGTCAGCTGCGCCACATGCTGTTGCAGCGTCTTAACTATAGCTAAGGCTTCTCGGAATAGCACCGACTCATAATTTTCTCTGATCAGCTTACTAACCTGTCCTACTATTCGTTTAGCTTCTTCCTGAACCTGACTGGTTTTTTGCTTGTTTCTCCACAAGAGATCTCTTTTATCTTCAATATCCTGAATAGTCTGTTGAGCATCTGACCATTTACGCTCAACCTGTTCCAGATTATGAATTGTTCCCATGGTGCTAATGCGATCATCCAACTCTCGGTAAGATTTATTCAACTCCGTAGTTAAAGCTTCTAACCAGCCGCGAGCATTAGCTAAAGCAAAATTAAGGTTATTGGGATGGAGTAACTCGGTAAGATACTGATTGATATCATTAATATACTCGGTGGTAAGACTCTCACGCTGCTTAATTAAGCTAGTAAACCATACTCCTCGGTTACTTTCAGTTGCACCCTGCTGTACCTTGCGAAACTCACTGCGAAGTTCACGTCCTAACTGAGCAATTACTTCCTGTCTGTCTTCACGATTTTGAATCTGGTCAATCTCTTGATTTAGTCGATTACGCCACCTGCTGAGGGCGCTATCAAAATTTTGGCTTCCATCCGTTGCCGACTGCTCTAATTTCTTGACCAATCCGTTTTCTGTGTCGCTAGGATCGTACCAACGATCTAAAAAGCTTCTCAAAAGATTAGGAGGATCGGCACTCTGTCCTTCTCCCTGCTGCCAGAAGTCTATTAGCTTAATTTTGATCCGATTTAGGGAGATATTTACCGCCGCATCACGGGGGAAATAAATTTGCGCCAAACCAAAGGTTAAATAACGCTGCACATTAGGACGAGGATGCTCATCGGTTTGAATCATGTGCTGCATAAAGTTATCTCGCTGCGCCGTAATTACTGAGGCTAATTCTCCAGCACAGTCTAAGGTTATTTTATGGGCAATAATATTACAAAGCTTACTCTTTTCTAGGATACGATAATCCCCCGCCGTCCGATTGGAGACTAAATAAATATATTCAAAAGGTGGACGAGATTCTTCGATAAACTCTAAATTTTGTAGGTCATACTCCGCCTTAAAGGTTGTGCCCAACGTGGCGTAATAATTTAGCTCTTTTAATGCCGCATAGCTATTGGCACTTTTATCGGGGGTATTGCCATAAAGTTCAGGACTAATGATAAAGTAGCCGACAATTTGTGCCCCATCATTACCATACATTTGCCGTAGACAATAAGCCATATCTAAAAATACGCCACTGCCTGTTCCACCACAGAGAGAACCAACCACAAAAATATTTAGTCTATTCTCTACCGTCCATTTATTGCGGATCATAAATGCTTCATGTCCCCGCGTTCTTTGCTCTGCTGATTCTAGGGCTGCCTTAATTTTTCGATAGTTATGAAAAAATGCTAATCTCCCTACGGGACGAATAGCCTGTGCCCCTTCATCGATCGCCTTTAAATTTCTTAATAAGTGAGGAGGAAACCAGCTAGCAATATTACTATAAACTCCAGGAGAACCATCATAATTTTGTCCCCTTCTAGTTATTTCCCTAGCAAAATTATCCACCTCAGCGCGGGTCATAGTTGCCGCAATCTTTTCTGCATCGCTAAAGCGCAAATCAACCCCATGATAGCTATTTCCTGTTCTTAAACCAGTGTTGTTACTAGTTTCTTTATCCGTATCGAGATGCACAAAGCTAATTACGGGAAGCTGTTTAAAGTCGCCATAGCAGTCAACAATTAAACGACGAATTTTCATTAATACGTCTCGTCCCGTACCACCCAATCCAATACAAATTGTGCGATTGATTTTTCTTGAATGAGTTTCGCTAAATGACATGTCTTTTTAATCTGTATGATTTAGTTTTTATCGATAGACTCTTATGTTAATTTCAAAGTCTTTTTTGCCTACGGGACAATTAATACTAAAGCTATCATGACTTATTTCTATCTCTTGCTTTAACTCTTGACCTCGATATTCTAAGGGGGCGTACTGTGTCGGCTTTAAATATATTTTATTACCCTTCCTAATTAAATGTCCCCGAATATCTTCTCCAGGACAAGCAATCGCCCTAGAGCTCTCATTATCGCCAATGATAATTTTTTCCTGGTGTTTTAATTTACGATATTTTGTTTCTATTCTGTCATCGTCAGGAAAGCGAATTCTAATTTTCCAGCTTTTATTAAGACTTATGTAGCGTCTGAGTCCCCAAGCACTAATTAATAATATGATAATCGTGGTTAAGGTGGGAAATAGTAGCAATTTTAGAAGGTAACCATTAACCAAGCAGGTTTCTTTACCTCCTGGTGCGGGGGTGCAAAACTCCTGAACCGTAGGCTTAATATCCACCACGGTAAGATCATAGGTACGATTATTGTCCGTAGTAATAATTTGCGATCGCCTGTTAATTGGTAGGGCGTTAATCCAGCTTTGTCTTTCCTTGCTTAGCTTGGAATCAGCCTGACGAAAAGGACTTTCTCTCGGGGTTTCCTTCCAAGTATTCGAATCAATTCCTGGCTCAGTTAATAACGGCGCGTCGGTTAACCAAACAATTGACTGAGGTTGGGGGGCAATACCGTTATCGAGACGACACTGATTAAGCCTTGCCAATCCCTTGTAAGTAAACCACTCAGCATGTTGAATATCGGTATTTCTTAAAGTAAGATCCGACTCAAAAGGCAGCACATTCAAGATGCCCTCAATATCCTCTGGCTTGCCTTTAAACCTAATACCACTTTCTAGAGCTAGAGGAGTAGTCTCAGACTGTAGCCGATTAATTTTGGTAGCAAAGGGAACAATATAAACCGTATCCCCTGATTGCAAAGTATCCTCAACAATCTGCCGCAAGCGCCGCCGCCCTTCCGAGTTCAAGCCGACACTTTCCGTTAAATCAATGGCAATCACCACGTCCCGACCACCATAGATCCGAGCAGCTAAATTTAAGCCAAACTGTTGCCAAGAATTAAGGCTTTTTCCTGGGGCGATCGCTTTACAGTTATTGGTCAAAACCCTGTACTTACTACAAATAAGTTAATCGTATTTTTAGACTAAATTGAATTCCCCCCAAGAATTCGTTGTCATTTACAGAAATTCAATAAAATACAAGAATAATTACCAATTAGTTACATTATTACTTTAATCCAGAAATGTTGAACGCTAAAAAAGCAGGAACTGAAGCATTTTAAGTTTCTAATTCAGAAGAGTGATATCTACATAACAACTAACCAAAATCAAAAAATTATACCGCACCCCTTTAAACAAGAACTACCATAAACTATGGCAATTAATAATTAATTATTTTGAAATTGCCGAGCATAAAAGCTGGCATAAAGACCATTTTGAGCCAATAATTGTTGATGGTTACCAGATTCTACTATCTCTCCTTTTTCCAAAACCAGGATTTTATCAGCTCTTCTGACGGTTGATAAGCGATGAGCGATCACGAATACCGTCCTGTCCTGCATAATTCGTTCCAGTGCTTCCTGCACTAGCGCTTCAGATTCCGAGTCTAGGGCAGAAGTAGCCTCATCTAAGATCAGAATTCGGGGATTGAGAAATATCGCACGGGCGATCGCAATTCGTTGTCTTTGTCCCCCTGAAAGGTTAACTCCCCTTTCCCCGACATAGGTGTAGTATCCCTGGGCAAGTTCGCTAATAAACTGATGGGCATTGGCAATTTTTGCCGCTGATTCTACTTCCTGAAGATTAAAATCTTTTTGACCAAAGGCAATATTTTGGGCAATAGTTCCTGAAAATAAGATGGTTTCCTGGGGAACAATGCCGATTTGCTCCCTAAGACTTTTGAGGGTAACGTCTTGGATATTATTGCCGTCAATCAGGATTAAACCATCGTCGGCATTATAGAAACGAGGCAGCAGATTAACCAAGGTAGATTTACCCGCCCCTGAAGCCCCTACCAGGGCAATAGTTTCTCCTGGAAGAGCTAGCAGGCTTAAATTCTTAATTACGGGAGTTTGTGGCTGATAGCTAAAGCTTACCCCGTTATACTCCACCTTACCCGTAATCCCCTCCAGGGCGATCGCCTGTTGATGTTCCACTACTTCTAGAGGGACTGCTAACAATTCAAAAATCTTATCGATGGATGCTTGAGCTTCCTTAAAGCTATTGTAATTACTCGTAGTGTGAGTAATGGGGTCGATCAACAGTGCCACTCCAGTAATGTAGCTGACAAAATCTTTTCCTGTAAGATTCCCCAAAGAAATCTGCCAACCCCCCAGAAAAAAGATTAATAATACCGTCATCACCAATAAAAAGCCCACCACCACAAACTGAAAGGCTTTAGCTTTCTCAGCTTGGTATTTTGCCTGACGATGAGCCTCCGCCTCCTGACTAAAGCGCTCCAGTTCATAGGCTTCTGCGGCAAATGCCTGAACTAAACGAACTCCTGCCAATACCTCAGTTAACAGTGCCGATAAATTGGCAATCCGATCCTGACTCCGTCGCGAATACTTGAGCAGATTTTCGCCAAATGCGCCAATAATTAAGCCCATAACAGGGGCGAGAATTAAGGTGGCTAGGGTCAACTGCCAGTTAAGCCAAAGCATATAGCCCAAGACCACAATTAGCTGAAGAATGCAGGGCACAAAATCATGAAAGAATAGATTGATTACCTCACCAATGCGATCAATATCCTCAGTGAGTCGATAGGTGAGATCTCCTGTTTTTGCCCCTTCAAAATATTTCAGACTCAGCCTTTGCAAATGATCGTAAACTCGCAGCCGTAGACCTAAAACCGCCTTTAAAGACCCTTTCGCCATCAAAGAATCTTGTCCATACTGAGCAAAACCCTGGAGGATAAAAACAATTGCCGTTAATCCTGCAATGCGAGCAATATTACCAGGCTCTCCTTGCCCAATATACTGGCTAACCTCCCCCGCCAACCAAGCTTTGATGGGCCAAAAGCAGGTAAAAATCAGGGTACAAATAAAAGCCCAAAATATAGTTAGACTTTGGGGTTTAATAAATGGGAGCAATTGCCAGTAGCTAGAGCGATTCTTCAAAGCAATTTTTAGTAATTACGTGGGTTATGGTTGTTTTGAATAAGAATTGAGCGCCTGAAATTTATACAATCCCCCAGTCACCAGTCACCAGTCACCAGTCACCAGTCACCAGTCCCTCGAACAGATAACTTATAGTGCTCAAAAATTAATTAGAACGACTATGTAGGTTAAATACTTAGTTCCCCTAGCAAAGATTCCATCGTCGCTAAATCAATTCCTGATTCAATATATCGGGGATTTTGGGGATCATAGGGACTGGCGAGGCGATCAATAGTGTTAATGGTTGCATCCTCAGTGATCACGGGAACTTCAGGGTCAAAGGCAGTTGGTCTCATCAATGAGCTGGAAAATCCCCCAAAGATCATCACCGTATCTTCTTCCCCCTCGGCAGTAGTTAAATAAACCATTAAAACTTCTTGTTTGCGCTTGAGGGTGTACTTTTCTAGCCGCTTACCGATTGCTTCAGACATGTGATTCTTACGAAATGACAATATGACAATTATAAGATGAGCAGCTAAAACTATTGTTCCAATGCAGAACGTCCTTGTTTACCCAGGCGGATCAAGACAAAATATGCCAAATAAATCACATAAATTACTAGTCCTACAGAACCCATAAAGCCCAAAAATCCTTCATTTCCTGGCTTAGTATGGAGCAAATTACGGTAAGCTTGAGGTGCTTCCAACCATATCTGACAGAATGCCGTTTCCGCCGTGGCACGAGCCAAGCCGCAGGGGAGAAACAATGATTTAGCGATCGCCCCTAAAACGCAGTAGGCAGTTATTGCCCAACGCCAGGAATTAAATACTAATTTAAGTCCAGTCTGAGGAATATCGCGAATCTCTTCATTAAGATCGACCCAAAACCAAAGAGCGATCGCAATCAGCACCCGCGCAGCAAAGCCACTAATAAAGCCTACTCTCCAGTTGGGAATTAAAAGATAAACGGTAATCATCAATAAACTGGCAACCCGCCAATAGATAATCAGCAATTTTTGCATTGCTTCTTGTCTCTGGAACAAAGACCAGATCAACAAAACTACAGGAATCACCACCGTTAACAAAAATCCCAGGCGATAATCCATCCATACTAAAGGTCTAAACCAAATATCATCCATTGTTTATCGTTTTGATTAGATTTTATCTTTCTCGACAGATTATAGAATCAGAAAGCACTCTCTACTATACAAAAAAAACTTTAGCCTGTATGATAAGCAAAGGCTAAAGAAATTCTATAAATTATAGTTTTTTAGTGAAATATTGAGCGAGCTATTTTCGTCTGCTACCTCAGACCGTTTTGATGAAGGATTGCGCCTCCCCTCGGTAGCAGTTAAGTGGAGGAAGCGATAGAAACTCCACACCGATTAACTCCGCTTTACTGTCTGAAAACCTGGCGATCGCTCTCCTCCAGTTCTCAGCAATGGGGCACAACGATACAACCCCCATCCAGCACAATATTTGTTTTGAATATCCTCAATATATTATGGGAAATTTATGGCGGCAACTTCTGTCATAAGTCGTAGCAATTTGACTAACTTGAGTAAATATTTCAGATTATAAATAAATTTTTTTTTAGATTTATAACAACTGCTTTGATTTAGCTATGAAGCTATCAGAGTGCTATGCTTAGTAGCACTTAAACAGGATAATGCCCTCAATCAAATAATCCTGATTTTCCTGGTTTCAGCATGGTAATTGATGATGAACCCTAGTTTTGCTCCTCTCGTTAGCGTTATTATTCCCACTTATAATAGTGGCTCATGGTTGATGCAGGCTCTTGATAGTGTCCGTAATCAAACCTATATTAATTATGAAATTATTGTGGTTGATGATGGGTCAACGGATAATACCAGCCAGTTAGTCCAATCCTCTCCCCTAGCAAAGCAACAGCAGCTTAAATATATTTATCAGGATAATCAGGGGGTAGCAGCAGCCAGGAATAAAGGAATTGAGCTAGCAACGGGAGAACTAATCGCGTTTTTGGATGCTGATGACTTGTTTTTGCCGCAGAAGTTATTGCAGCAGGTAGCTATATTTGCCGCGCAGCCAGATTTGGGGATGGTGGTTAGTGGCTGGCAGGTAGAGAACTCCGCTGGAGAGGTGCTAAATCAGGTGGAGTTATGGCACAGTTTGCCCCAGCTAGATTTACACACCTGGCTTTACTGGAAACCAGTACTGCCCAGTGCGACGATGATCCGTCGTCGTTGGCTGCTGGAAGTTGGCGGCTTCCCCTCAGAAACCATTCCCGTAGAAGATGTGGAGTGTTTTCTCAAGCTAGTGCTTCAAGGGTGTCGGGCGGCATGGTGTCCCCAGATTGGCACAGTATACCGCCAAATAAACCCCGAATCTTTATGCCGTAATACCCTGAAAAGGGTAGAGTCCCTCAATTTATTGCATCAGCGGTTTTTTGCCTTACCAAACTTGCCTGATGAAATTCGTCGGGAAGAGAACAAAGTTAATTATTCTAATCTGGTGTGGTCGGCTTGGCATCTCTACTGCAATAGCTATCATCGGGAGGTGTGTGACTATCTACGTCTGTCCCTCAGCTTTACCGATCAATCAGCAGGAGAAATCAGCCTCAACTGGATTGAGTCTTTTGAACGCTACTATAGCGAAATTAATCAGCCCTTCGATACCTATAAACTGACTCAGACTCCTGGGTGGCAAGAATTAATTATGGCTACTTTGGCGACCAGACAACCCAAGGTTAGTGTGATGATTCCTGCTTATAATAGTGCCTCATATCTACCAGAAGCGATCGCCTCAGTTTTAGAGCAAACCTATACTAGCTATGAAATTATCGTTATTAACGATGGTTCTACAGATCATACCAGTGAGGTAATTAAGCCCTTCCTGGAACAGGTGCGTTACTTTGAACAAGCCAATCAGGGAGTTTCGGCAACCAGAAATCGCGGAATTTATTTAGCGCGGGGAAAATTAGTGGCTTTTCTCGATGCTGATGATATTTTTCTGCCGTCCAAGCTGAAGCGACAGGTGGCAATCATGGAGGCACAGCCAGAAATCGGCATCGTTAATAGTGGCTTTCGCATCATTACCGAAGAGGGTAAGCCATTGATCGATACTGAACGGTGGCAGACGATTCCCGATTTAACTCCTGAAATCTGGCTTTTACATAAACCAGTCTTACCCTCGGCAATGATGTTCCGTCGTGACTGGCTGATTAAGGTTAAGGGATTTGATGTCCGCTTTTTTGCCAGTGAGGATGTAGATCTAGTGTTGCGGATGGTGGCGCAGGGCTGCCAAAGTACCTGGCTAAGGGAGATTACCGTATATTATCGACAGTATCAAACCAGTGCTAGCTGGCGTAATCCCGTCCGACAGATGAGGAATGCGGAGTTGATGCAGGAGTGCTTTTTTGCCCGTGAGGATCTGCCCGAATCAATGCGGCGTTTGGAACGTCAAGCAAAGTATGACTTCTTTGTATGGATCGCCTGCGTACTTTATCAGGCTAATTGCCTGACGGAGATGATTGAATATTTGCAAAAATCCCGACAATATTCTCCCTATTGTTGGCCTGAAATGATTGCTCAGTGGCTCAATAGTTTTGAAAATAGCGCAAAACTAAACGCCAAGCCTTTTGATGCTTACGCCCTAAGTAATCTACCCCAGTGGCAAGAGTTAGTTTTAAGTCTGCGAATCTCTAAGGTACTGGACACCTATTCTGACGAGGCGACAGCTTACCAGCAATTATCTACCCGTCAACCGACGGTGGCGGAAACTCCTCTGTATGGGAAAGCGTATTTTGAGCTGGGGAAAAAGCTTCTCGGAGAAAACGATCTAGAACAGGCGCTGATTTGGCTGCGCAAGGCGATCGCTCTTGAACCTAATAAATTTTGGTATCATCAGACTTTGGGAACTGCGGCACTAAAGTATTATGATTTACCAACGGCGATCGTTAGCTATCGTCAGGCACTACGGCTTAAGCCAGACCATGAGCAGCTTCAGCATCAACTAAATGCGGCGTTATCTTTGCAGCAGCAGTGGCAAGAGTTAGTTGCATACTGTCAACAGCTATTAAATGAGCCACTAACTAAGCAACCAAAAACAGACTGCTGGCGTATGCTGATGATCTTTCCCTACCCTCCCTATCCACCACAGAAAGGAGGTGCGGCAATTAGGATGTTTGAGCAGATCAAGTCTTTTGGCAAGCGTCATCATTTAACGGTGGTTGCCTTTGTTTTTGATGATGCCGACCAAAAAATTGCCAGGGAACTAGAAGAATATTGCGATCGCGCTTTTTTGTTGAAGTTAGGAACTCCCATGGAACCCTATCAGGAAAAACGACAGCGACAGCTCTATAATTTTAAAACCTGGAACATGTACAAAGCTCTACAGCAGTTTAGTCAGGTAGATTTCGACCTAGTATGCTTTGATTTTATTGTTTCGGCAATATACCAGGACTTGTTTAGCAATCAATTCACCGTCCTCAACGAACACAATATTGAGTCAAAACTACTCAAACTCTGTGCCTCCGCAGATTGCGATCGCCTTATTCCTACCTTGGCAGAGGAACTAGACGCAGCAAAAGCCTTTCTCGATGCTGAATCAGAATCAGCACTCTTAGCGGAATTTGAAGATCGCACCTGGCACAAGTTTAATCTCCGCACCGTCGTCAGCCAGGAAAACCAGCAAGAATTAACCTCTCGCTGTCCCCAAGGTCAAACCCTGGTGGTTAAAAATGGCATTGATGTCGGCAATATTAAACCCGTCGGTAACCATAAAAGTCAGAAAATACTCTTTATGGGCACCATGAGCTACTATCCCAATATTGATGGGGTACTGTACTTTGTAAAATCTATTTTTCCCTTAATTCAGTCACAAAATCCCCAAATTACCCTCTGTATAGCTGGTCGTCAGCCACCCCAAATCATTCAAGATTTAGCCCAATCTCAAACTTCAATAGAAGTAATCGCCGACCCCCAAGATATGAGTCAGGTAGCGGCAGAATGCAGTCTCAGCATCGTTCCTCTCCGTTCTGGTAGCGGCACCCGCATCAAAATTCTCCACTCCATGGCACTAGGCTTACCCGTCGTCTCCACCAGCATCGGCTGTGAGGGTTTAGAAACAGGCGATCGCACTCATTTATTAATTAGGGATACCCCCCAGGACTTTGCTCAATCACTCCTTGAGCTAATCGGCGATTCGCAGCTATGGCAGGAGTTAAGGACTAAAGGTCGGCAGTTAGTGGAGGAAAATTATGATTGGACGGCGATTTTTGCTGAATATGAAACACAATTAGCGTTGAACATTGAGCATTTTAAACAAACCAGCCTAATATAAAATACGTCTGATGTGAATTAAAAATGCTTAAATGTATGTCTGTTCTATTTGAAATCTATCTTTAAAGAACCAGAATTTAAGACTGGGGGAACTATCCCCCATATGCGAAGCGGTATCCTTTAGGAAGCCCCTTCGTAACTAAAGTTTAATCAAAGATTACTCCTTATTTTTTAAGGCTGATGTATGCGTGATTTATGACCCGAAGCTAGTTCTTTGCGCAATGGAAATTGTTTAAGAGATTTATATTTATCTATTTAGTCTTTATCGGAAATAACCAATTTAATTCACATTAAGCGTGAAATGTAGAAATTTAATTTAGAAATCAGTTGTGGGACTTACATCGAACGAAACGAATCAAAATCGCTAACTCCCTGATTCAGACAGGGAAATTCAAGCTGACTCTAGCCTTTTACAACCACTCGCCCAATCATTCCTACTCCTTGATGGGGATCACACCAATACTGGTAAGCTCCTGGTTTAATATCTTTTGGAATAGTAATATCAAATCCACCAGACATTTCCATCTCCTTATGGCTTAATTGGCTCAAGTCGCTTGCTCCTCTGGGATCAAAGACCACGTTGTGAGGTGGTGATTTCTTAATTTCAAAGTGAATTGTATCTCCGTGATTGACTTCGACCTGTGCTGGTTCAAAAGTCACGCTATTTGCGTCAACGTTTATGGTTTTGGCAGATACCCCCAAGGGAAAGCTGATAACAAAAGTTAACATTAAGATAGTAAAAGCCAATAACCTGATAGTCGTCTTTAACTCAGACTCGAAAATTTTAATGAAAGCCATGTGTTTCTCCAGATGTAAACGTGTTTCCTTATACGTTTTTACTAATATTATCTGCACTGGCTAATTAGCGGACTGGGGATTCATGAATCTTAGCGAATAATCATCAAGAATTGTAAATTTGTTATGATTCTCGATTCTATTTAATCCTTCAGCTTTTGACTCTGGATGAGGAGTAGCTGAGAGAATTTTTAGTAATTGCCATTAAAATTGAAAAAGCGCAACTAATCTCTGTCTACCTTAAGAAAAGCATATTTGTCTAATTGCGATCGTTCCCTGGTGCTGGAATTACCCGTCTTCTACACTAGTATCGGTTGTGAAAGTCTAGAAACAGGCGATCGCACTCACTGATTAATTAGGAATACTTTCCAGGACTTTGCTCAAGGAGTTAATTGAGCTATTGGGGGATTCACAGCTATGGCAAGAGCTAAGGGTTAATGATCGGCGTTTGGTGGAGGAAAATTATGATTGGATGACGATTTTTGCTGAATATGAAACACAATTAGCATTGAGCATTGTACTGAAAGCTCAGGGAAAGTCCTAGAATAACTACATTGATAATTATCTAAAATTAAACCCGATGGCGACATCTCCTGATGGTAATTACTACGTTGATAAGATTGATGATCCTCTAGCCAGATCGAGTGCTAATAGTTTAGTCGCATTAGGAACGGGATTAGCCAATAAGATATATCATCATTTCAAAGATCAACAACAGGCGACAAAAGCAGCAGAGGCTTATGCTAAGAAATATTGCGATCGCTATGGCAAAATTCGCCTGTTGGGAATGTCTCAAGATATGGATTTGGAAGATGTTTATACTGCGGTTAAATTTCTCGATAGCTTGAGTATAAATAACCGCTTTAGTTCTTTAAACGCTTTGGAAGATGATTATCGTAATCAGGGTAACCGCAGGTTTCAGAGGGGGGAGTGTCAGTCTGTTAAGGGGAGCAAAGTAGCTAACAACCATCAATATCTGTATGTTTTGGGTAACCCTGGTGCAGGGAAATCTACATTCTTGAGGAGAGTTGGTTTAGAAGCATTAAAAGGCAGTCAAGGAAACTTATCAACATGACTGTATACCCGTCATAGTTGAATTAAAGCAGTTTAATCAAGGCAATGTTGACCTGATAAGTGCGATCGCTAATGAACTGGCTTACTTTAACTTTCCCGATAAAATAATAGCTACGAAAGACTATCTTAAACATGGAAAGCTACTATTACTATTTGATGGTTTGGATGAAGTACCTCAAGCTTATGCTAACGAAGTTCAAAATAGTATTGATAAATTAAAAATCAAATATAGCGATAACCGCTTTATACTTTCTTGCCGCATAGCAGCTTATCAAAGTTCGATGGCGGGATTTACCACTGTAGAATTAGCAGATTTTGACGATGAACAAATTGAGAGGTTTATTCATAATTGGTTTCGTTCCGAATTAGACATAGATAATAATGTCGCTGAAGCATGTTGGGCTAAACTTAGCCAGCCAGAATATAAAGCATCTCTCGAATTAGCTCAAACTCCTTTACTATTAACTTTTTTGTGCATTACCTATGATGCTTATCAAGATTTTCCCGAACAACGAAGTCAGTTATATTCTGAGGCATTAGACATTTTATTGCGTAAATGGGATGCTCAAAAACGAATTAAACGGGACAAAATATATGCTAATTGGAACATTAATCTCGAACTAGCTTTACTATCAGAATTAGCTCATGACTTCTTCACTAGAGACGAACTATTTTTTACCAAAGAAAGCATTCTTGAATATATCCAAGTTTTCCTTAGCGACACCGCAGGCAACGTTAAATTTATTGATATTGAGGCTGTGCTAGGTGCGATCGCAATTCAGCAAGGGATTTTAGTTGAACGCGCTGCGGACATTTATTCTTTTTCCCATTTAACTTTACAGGAGTACTTAACCGCTAAATATATTAGTCAAGACAATAGGCGAATTGAAAAGCTAATTGCAGATCATTTAACTGATGAACGTTGGCAGGAAATATTTTTGCTAGTTGCTGGTTTAAAAGATGATGCTGGTGAGTTACTCAAGCTAATGGAAAAGGCGACTCAAAAGTTGACTAATACCAACAAACTAGAGCAACTTTTGATCTGGGCACAATCTATAGCTAATGATACCTCACCATATTTTAATCCAGTAGATACCAGAGCGATCGCGATCGCCTACGCCCTCTCCTACAACAACGCTGACACCAAAGCCCTCGCCTACGCCCTCGCCAAAGTCAAAGCCCTCGCCAATGCCTATCCCCTTACCAACGCCTACCCCATCGGCAACGTGTACGCCTACGCTCTCGTCAATGTCTACCCCCTCAAATATTTTATTGAGTACGCTAGATGGTCAGAAGAATTTCAAATTTATCGAGACGTAAATTATTCTCAGTTAATAAGTAAATTAGAAGAACTTGAACAGCAAATACCAAATAATTCAGCAGGAAGGGAAGTCCGTAAAGCTTTTGCACTAAGAATCATCCAAACTTGGCTAGAAGCGTTTCATCTCAAGCCTGAAATGGTTGATTTATCTAAGCAAGAAATCGCAGCCTTAGATAATTATTTCTATGGCAATCTGCTGATGGTTAAGTGTAAGAATGCAGCAGTGCGAGTATCTAAAGAGACTTGGCAGAATATTGAATCACGGATGTTGTTACCAGTTAAACCCTTGGCTAATAAGTAGTTCCACCTTAAGCAGAAAGAGTAATCTTTGACTAAACTTTAGTTACGAAGGGGCTTGGGGAAGCCGTCACTTCCCCAACTGGGGGTCTGGGGGATAGTTCCCCCAGTCTTAAATTCTGGTTCTTATTAGTGGACTCATTTGTGAGATCAATTAGATAAAACTAAGATCGCCTTGTTGTAGAACGTGAACTCGACGGAGCTGTTGAAGCTTATTCTTTCGTGAGCTGAAACCATTATTATTTCGTAGAAAGTCTAGAAATTGATGTTTTTATCGAGCTGACGGTGTAGAGAAAGCGATCGCCTAATCCTCATCAGAAAGGATGTTAATTCTTTACTGTCTAATTATTCTGGAAGTTGATCAGGATCTATGCCCTGCGATCGCAAATAAGCCTCTAATCTATCTGCCCGTTGCTGTTGCTGTTCTTTTGCCTGTCGTTCCTGTTCTTCTCCACTGAGATGGCGATCGCCCTGTGCGTCATACCAGGTTAGAATTTCCTGCGTTATTCCCCCAATTTGTGTTTGATAGCGACCAATGCCTAAGCCTATCTCACTCATCCAGTATGGTTCGCCAATTTGCAGTTGATACACGCCGTCCTCAAGCCTGTATATTTCTAACGGCTGATGGCGATCGCGCTGCCAAAATTCTGGGTTATAAACTATATAATAGAGTACCCCCAGCTTGGCATAAAGAGCCATTTTCTCGGTGTATTCATTCCCTGGCTGGTGGGATACCATTTCTAGTACCCAAACTGGCACAATTCCTTCTTCTTCCCACACTACATAGCTGCGTCGCGATTTTCCTCCCTTTTTCCGCTCCACTCGTAAGCTTAAAAAGGCATCTGGGACAACTGGTACGCGCGGGTTTAAGCCAGTGGTATGATAGACTGCCATATCTACCCCAAAATACCAATCTCTACGCTCTGACCATAAGTAGGTTAACAGCAGTAATAATAGATTGGGCAGGAGATTTTGATCTTCATTATCCACGGGAAAATCGTCCGAACAGGGTAGTTCGGCAGCAGTTGGTAGGCGGTTGAGGTATGAAAACGCCATAGGTCGTTCTCCTACGCAGTCTGATAATGAATCGATTATAGCAAGGGACTGATAGGCAAATTGAAAAGCTAGGTGCAAATCATTGAAATCACTATAAAACCTTCAATACAAGATTAATAATGAAATCTACACTGGGCAATCAATATTGCATCTTGTTCCACAGCATATATTAATCGATGTTCTTTGGTAATTCTTCGCGACCAAAAACCAGACCAATTATATTTAAGAGGTTCAGGATCGCCAATACCATCAAACGGATTTCTCTGAATATCTTTAATTAGGGTATTAATCCGCTTTAATATTTTTTTGTCAGTCCTAAGCCAGTACAAATAATCTTCCCAGGCTTTTTCAGCAAAAGTTAGCTTCATTCCTCGATTAATTCTCGTTCTATTCCTCCCCCATCGCGAAGTTCTTCAATTGCATCATTTAATCTATCGGCATTATTTCTACTAGACAAGAGATGAAAAGTCGCTTCATAAGCCTTGAAATCATCTAAACTCATCACCACTACCGATGGAGCATTCTGCCTAGTTACGATTAATGGGGTGCGATCTGCTTCAATTTGATTGAGGTATCCCGCCAGCTTTTGTCTAAACTCAGTGTAGGTAACCGTATCCATAGCTATACATTTAATCTGTACATATCATTGTACGTTGCTCAATTAACTCTTGCAGCACTGTTTATCTAGTAGTGTTCTACCTTGCTTTAAAATCAAAAAAGCGATCGCTTTTTTGTAGTCTATCAATTGTCGCTACTTCATATTAGTAATAAACAATAATTGAGTCAGGGCGAACAGGTATTCGCCCCTTAAAGATGTGTCTGATTGCTAAAGACTAGGCATTAAGCTGCAAAATTTCAATCCCGTTAATCAGGGGATTTTCCACACCATGTATAAACTCAATGTCCAGAGTGCCATCATTAACTGCGACAGTATTGGTAATTACGCCACCCACTAAATGACCGAACTGATTAGATAAGTCCACATCATTAAGATTATTGGGAACGCTGCCTTCTATTGCCACGTCAAACACCCGTTCTCCAGGATTACTAGTCCCTTCAAAGCCGTTGCCCATGTAGAGACGCACTTCATACAGCCCACTGGCAGGAACATCAAATGCCCACTGCATTTCAGGAGCCGCAGGATTATCCCAACGCTCGTTGTTAAAAATAGAATCAGGGACAGAATTAGGTATCCCTGCCCCAGGACTGACTGCGGGGAACCCAGCAGTGTTGTTGCTGCCAGCTTCAACCAAAAATGGGCTGTTATTGTTTGCCGTATCCGCTGACCAATCAGGTCCGCTATCGAGGGCTGCAATCTCTGACCCCCCTGCATTCACCCGATAAATTACCGTAGCACCTACTGGGTCATCAATGGCAAATTCTAGATAAACTGGTTGACTTACTGATCCTAGGGGTAAATCGTTATTTGCAGGCTCGATAACGCTCGCCACAAATCCCAACGGTAGCCGATCTTCTCCCTCAAAGTTAAAATTAGCCACGTCAGAGAAATTGAACTGTTCTGATATATCCTGGTTGCCTCCAGTTAACACCACGTCTACGGTCTGAAATTCTACGGCGTTGTTGGCAGGAAAATCCGCTAAAGCTAACTCATCAAGCTGATCTTCAAGAAACTGAGCGTAAGGAGTTACTGGCTGAATAAAGCCTTTAGTTAATACGATGCGTGCTGTCTCTCCTGCTGGTCCATTAACAATTATGCTGGGGTCACTATCACCATAGGTTCCCACACCTCCAGCATCCAGACCATTGACTGTCAAGGTTACATCTAAGTTAGGAGTATCTTGAGAAGCGATCGCCTGTGCTCCTCCCTGATTACCTACTCCTTGAAGTTGTCCCGTAGCCGTAGTGCCGTCGATAAAAGTCACTGTAAAACTAGAGCCGATCAATTCCGCCCCAGAAACTCCACCGACATCCCATCCAGGATTAGAACCACCATCAAGCGGTAATTTCTCTGTCCCCGCAACGGAGTTAGCGTCCATATCAATGGAAAAACCTATGGTTTCTCCTGGCTCAAATCCGCCGTTAACATTGTCATTGAACACTAGTTGAATCCCTTTATACCCTGCGCTACCGCCAACTCCAATGTAGGAAGCATTACTGGGAGCGACGACACCAGTATCCCCGTTGGTATTAATGGTCAACGGTTTAGATACGGTATCTCCTGCTTGTCCAAAAGGATCAAATACTGCGTCAGGATAGAGAGCATTAGTAACATCAATCTCAATTTGGGCAATTTTCTTGTCTCCAGTGTTAGTAACCTGGAAGGAATTATCCCCAAAGTTAGATATTTGAACGTTATTACTGTTGACGGTGATGCCCAGTACTGCCTCTCCAGAGGTTCCAGTAACGTCATCATCGGTAATGGTAACGGTAGCGGTGTCTGTTCCAAGATTCGCATTGGAGCTAACATCTGTAATCTGAACCGTAAATGCCTCGTCACTTTCGGCAATGGTATCTTGCAGAATATCAACTAAAATCGTGACATCTGAGGAATTTTCAGCGATGCTCACGGTTCCCGTATAGATACCTGTTGCGCTGTTAAAGGTTCCTGAAGGAAACTCATAATCTAACTCTGGAGTTGCCGAGCCAGGAATAATCTCAAAGGTCACATCAACTGGCTCACCATTAGGTACAGTAATGTCTGTAGTTAGTGAAATTTGTACTTGTGAACTGTCTTCATTAACAGTTTCGGCAGCATTAACAATGAAAACTGTAGGCGTAACAGGAGTGCTATCATTCACCTGAATAATTTCAATTCCATTAATTAAGGGATTTTCCACCACGTGAAGAAACTCTATATTCAGCGTTCCATCAGTAACGTTCACCGTGTTACTAATTAAGCCCCCTACTAGATTCCCGAACTGGTTAGAAAGGTCAACATCATTCAGGTTATTAGGCACGCTGCCTTCTATCGCCACGTCAAAGACCCGCTCACCAGGATCGTTAGTCCCGCTAAAGCCATTTCCAACATAGAGGCGCACCTCATAAAGACCAGACTCAGGGACATCAAACGCCCATTCCATCTCGGGAGCCGCAGAACTATCCCAGCGTTCAGTATTAAAGATAGCCGCAGGAGTTTCGTTCGGCACCGTTGATCCAGGCTCTACAATAAAGGATGCTGTAGTATTACTGCCAGACTCTACTAAAAAGGGACTATTGTTGCCTGTGGTATCTGCCGACCAGGGTATATCTCCATCGAGCGAAGTAATCTCTGGTCCTCCAGCATTGACTCGATAAAGTACGTCGGAGGTGGGATTACTATTAGTGTCATCATCAACGATGGTCACAGTTGCACTGCTGCTGCCAAGGTTCGCATTGGAGCTAACCCCAATAACATTAATGGCGAAAGCTTCATCCCCTTCAACAAGACTATCAGGCAATATATCGATTACCAAGCTGGCATCTGATAGATTTTCCTCAATAGTAATCGTATCGGTGTAGACTCCTGTCTGATTATTAAAGCTGGCGGTTGGCGACAAGTACTCATAATCCACTAGCGCCGTTGCAGTTTCGGGAACAATTTCCAAGGTGATTTCTACAGCTTCACCCGCAGGTATTGCAATGCTACTAGTTAGAGAAACTTCTACTTGAGAACTGCTTTCACTGACGGTAAAGGAGCTATCGGTAAGCTCAACCGTTGGCACAGGTGTTGTACCACCACCAATTTGGATAATTTCAATACCGTTAATCAGTGGATTTTCCACTCCATTAATAAAATCAATATTGATAGTGCCGTCAGTCACGATGACGGTATTGCTAATCAAGCCTCCTACCTGATGCCCAAACTGCTGGCTCAGATCAATATTATCGAGATTGGGAAAGTTAGTTATTGGCTGACCTTCAAGCGCCACGTCAAAAACCCGTTCTCCAGGAGCGCTAGTCCCGCCAAAGCCATTCCCCAAATAAAGCCGCACTTCATACAGTCCATCGACAGGCACGTCAAATGCCCATTGCATTTCAGGATCCGCATTACTATCCCAGCGTTCACTATCAAAAATTGCCCCAGGAGTTGAGAAGGGAACAGTTGCGCCTGGTTCTACCTCGGAGAACATAGCAGTGTTATTGCTGCCAGCCGAAACTAAAAAGGGACTGTTATTATCTATGGTGTCTGCCGACCAGGGAATACCGCCATCCACTGCCGCTATTTCATTGCCTCCAGCATTGACGCGATACAGTACCGTAGATGAAGTATCTCCCGTGGCAGTGATTTCAATATCATCAAAAATTGCCTGAAAAGTATCTGCTGGGTCTTGACCCGTGTTACTGGCTAATAACCCCACTGCCAAGCCACTAGCCTGACCCTGAACGGTATAGTTGCCCAGAATGGCATCAAGCACTGCCGTTCCACTGAGGTCAATCGCCGAACCAGAAACAGTATTAGTGCTACCATTCCCCAGCTCATAAGTTACGGTAGGAGTTGCTGTTGCGGCACTAGGATCGATCTCTAATTCAAAAAATATCTTCTGGTTATCGGGCACTTGAAACAGCCCATCAGCTTGAATAAATGATGAACTTTGTACCACATCATCTTCTTCTAGCAGTAGCTGAATCTCTCCCTGAGGGCTTTGGGTTGCCACAATTTTGAGGTAGTTACTCTGGTCTCCAGTACCGATGTAGCCCCCAATTTGCTGTGAAGCCCCCGTTAAAAAATTAGCTGGATTAAATACCGTCCACGTAACGGTGAAAGTTTCTACAAACTCAGTAGTAGTCACTCCCGTATGAAACAAGTACTCCCCATTATTGCTATTGCCCAGAGGACTACCGTTAGACACTGATTCAATTACTGTGGTGCCACCTCCAGCGGCAGTTGTAAATTTAACGTTATCTAGGTTAATAATTTGATTCGGTAATGTGGCAGGCTCTTGGAAAAATTGCTCAAAATCAGTGACCCCATCAATCAGAACCCCAGTTAATCCGCCACCATAGCCATTGGGTCCTGGTAAATTATCGTCCTGGTTCGCATCAAAATCCCACAGTAGAGTCTGCCCAGGGAAAAGCAGTACGGAACCGCCGTTACTCCCGTCTCGAATAAAGGGATCATCAATATTGAGAATGCCGTCATTATCAAAATCAGGGTCGTCTGGAAGAACAACATCTGAGGGGACAAATACGTTGATGTTATCAGGACCAAATTCAGCTACCCAAATTGTGCCATCAGGTCCCACCGTTACGTCGAGGGGCTGAGACTGTCCTGTGACCAGAGGAAATTCGCCATTAGAGTCGATGACTTCATCATCTGTAGTCCCCAAGATGCCATCGTTGCCAGGATCAATCAAAGGCTCTAGAGCCGTTCCATCCTCATTGATGTTGAGCAGGGTGATGTTGCCATTAAATTGGGTAACAATTAAGGCTCCCTGTAATGCGCCGTCAAAGGCATCTGCCGTGTATTCCACCAGACCATTACTGGATGAGCCGAGATTAAAAATGCTGTTACTTTCAGGACTGTTGCGGGGGACGCGAATGCCGCTTTCGCTTAGGCGGGCTGCATTACCAGTAAACCTGCTAGGGTCGATGATGAAGCCATTTTGAATGTCAACTCCGTCGGGAACTAAGTCAGCAAGACTGGCTACTGTATTCGGAGATACGGAAGTATCAGGGTTGCCATTATCATTAAGTACTGTCCAGGGTAGAGTCTGATTAGCTCTCGCAGGGGCAGGATGACCATAATAATTGCCATCTTCAATCAAAAATAGTGGTTCTGGGTCGCCCGTCCCCCCCCCATTGGGAGCGTTAGTAGCCTCTCCTGCTCCTGGCTGTTCCGTAGGATTACCGTTGCTGTCTAGGGGATTGCCTCCAAGATTGCCGTTAGAGCCATTATCAACGGTGAAAAGCTGTCCATTTTCAGTAAATACTAGATCATATTGATTACGAAAACCGTCGGCGAAAATTCGCAGGGGCGCATCTGCTGGCAGAATTGCCATGTTGAGCCCATCATTCCCACCCCAGGGACCAGCAACATCCAAACCATTGATATCTTCTCTCACTCCATCGTTGGGAACCGTCGGGTCGTCTAGGGTGGGTAAATCATAGATGTATTGTCGTGCAGCGCCATTTTGTCCGCCTGCGGCATCAGTTAGGACTGGGCGACTGGCAATATCAGCGAGATCAATTTCTAGAACTGTCCCTGATAGGGCATATTCCCCTGTGTAGGAAAAAAACTGAGAAGGTGCTCCGTTGTTGGTGTTGCCCCCTACGGTCAAATAGAGTTTGGTGCCGTCGGGACTAAGCACCATGCCGTTTACTGAGTGATTTTCTTCTGAGCGTGGCAGTCCGCGAATGATATCTACTGCTACCCACTCAGTTCCCGTCCAGGTTAATTGAGTTACTACCCCAGAATTGGTGTCTAGCTGCTTTTCTCCGTTAAAGGCAATCCTGGGGTCGCTAGAGGAAACGTATAGCACTGGATTAGCTGCGGTGCCTGTTACCACTAGCCCCGTGACTTGTCTATTAGTTACTGGGTTGCCGTTATCGATGCCGAGAGAACCATCATCATTATAATTTTGAATTGATTTGACGACTCCGCCACCATTAGGTAGCAATAGTTCTTCGTGTTCGGTGGCAACGTATTCACCATTTTGCAGCTCTACTGTAAAGGCATTGATGCTGCCGTTTTGCTCTGCTACATAGAGTCTGCCGTCGGCTCCAAATTGAATTGATGTGGGATTGGTGAGGATTTTTCCCTCTCCTGCAACGCCGTTAAATGAACCAATCTGATTAAAGTTAATAGTAGCCATTATTTAGTTATAAGATTGCAAATATATTTGAATTTGTAAATTCGGGGTTAATAATTTATTTACAATCGATATTAGAAATTTCTCTGAGCAAAGTCTATATATGTAGGGCATCTGGCAAGTTGAATTTACAAAGCAGATACATTTTTTTTACATTATTTATTTTTTTGAAATTTAATTGAAGTTTTTATATTAAATACTGGTTAAATTAAGATATTACGACGGTATCTAGTTGCAATATTTTTTAAAATTCTTTGAGCCAGGCGGGTTTTGAGGGTTTACCAAACCTTTAATCAACTTTTGATAAATACTAAATGTATTTAATGTGAATTCAAAATATTAGTTTGAGATACTGAATGATTGAAGATATATATTAAGCTTGGATCAATTGAGATAAAATTATATATATAAACAAACAAGAGAAGCAGCAATTAGCGCAGATAGATAAGTCTACTATTCTTAGTCTTTAATTATTGAGGCTGCTCTGCAACTATGTAAAATACTGGAAGCTAATGGATGAATCAAATACTTTTCCTGGTTTTTGTTGCCGATTCCATAGCTTGATTTGAAGATTTGAGATTTTAATAACTATCTCAAAATTGCGATCGCCAATAATACTAAATCCTCTTTAGTTAGAAAAATGATAGGTTATGCGAGGGAAAGAAAAAAGTAATTCTTTTGTATTAAAGATAAAATACCGTCAATTCACTTTGACAAAAAAAGCATTAGTAAACTTGCTAAATTAAAAGCAGAAGTCGACATTGATCTCTATGATTTTACTGAAGATTAGTAGGATTGCTTATAATGTGAATAAAATTATGAAAATACAATGGAATCTAAACAAATCAACCATAAGCTTTGCTGGTATGAAAAGTATGGAGATGACTTTAGAGGGAAATGCAATCTTGAAGGGATAACTCTATCAGAGTTACAAACTTTATTCGATCAACCATCTGAAGATCCAATGATTTATTGTTATCCCGTTCTGTCTCATCACACAACTGATCTACAAAAATTTGTAAGACACAAAATAAAATTAAATTTATTTGACTATTTCATTGAAAGTCAAATTCAATAAATGAATTAGTTTTAATATGAACAAGCTCAACATTAAATTTCTATTAGATTCTTATTCTAAAGTAAATACTACAGATCAATCGAGAGTTGTGGAGTCTTGTCAATTAAAAAGTAGCCTACCTATTGACATTCATGGATTAGTAAGGATTAGTTGCTCCTAAGCATTAATCTGTTCTTAATTACATGAAGGATTTTAGCCTATTGCCAGCTTTGATTGAGCTACATCACGAATCAACGGCGTGCGATCAGTAATATATCTACTTAAGATATCTAAATCCTCGGCTGCTAGTGGAGATATGCTCTCAACTTGGCGGATGAGATTGCGGACTAATTCTTCGTCAGATAATTTAGCAATTGTATATGGGTTGGAAGTTTCTACAAACCGCCACATCTTACGTAAAATGTTAGTGTCTATGGTCATCAGCCTTCTTCCTCACTAAAAGTTCTCACCTATCGGTTGTCGATTATTCCACCATAAAATAATGGAGCAATCTGTGACTTATCCTAGCTCAAATATAAAAAAAATCTTAAGAAAAAACTGTTTTTGGTAAACAATCTCAATATTTTCTCAAGTCAAAGCTTAAAAAACTGCCATGAATTAGATCTGGAGTTATTTAGACAGAGAGCTTAACTACACTCTTTAAACTCTCTGTGCTAGACGGTACGATAAGCAGGAAAAAATTGCGATGCTTCCAGTTCCGCAACGGATTTGTTAACGGACTTAGCTCTGGACTGAAGTAGATTATTATATTTATCTTCATCAATCACCGAGCGGAGGGTAAAGAAATCATGTCTTTGTTTAGAGAAGCCAGACTTGAAGGTGTAGAGATTATCTTTTTTACCACCAACACCACCACCAATGTGTAAATATTTATTCCCTCTTGCTTTTGCCCAGAGTCTCATTTGATGCAAAAGTAAATTGAAGGGAGATTGCTTAAGAAATTCTGTTTTCGTACCCCCTAGATGAGCTTGCACGATGCCACAGGATTCAAAAAAGATGCAGGCACAAACGATTTGCTCCTCAAGGTTAACTATTCCCAAATGAACTTTATCTCCCAGCTTGAGTAGACCTTTAAAGTAATCGCGGCTGAAAAAATAGCTATCCTTAGCCTGGACACGGTTCATCGTTTCTTCATAGATAGTTATAAATTCCCCTAGATATTCAGCTAGAGAAACAGTTCGAGCGCTAAATCCTAGTCTGATACATTTGTTGATTGTGCTTTGGTGTCCTCGACGAGTTTTAGCCCAGATTTGTCCCTCATCCAAGGTTAGATCGATGGAGACTGTCTGACCATTTTCTTTGAGGGGGTCAGAAGCAAAAACTTGGGCAAAATTTTCTCCTAAAATGGGGTGAAGCCTCAAAAAAGCGGAACATACCCCTCGCTGCTGTAGGCTTTGGCGAAACTTAGAAAGGGCAAAATCGGGGAATTCTGGATTATTAGCTGCCGCATTACTCATCAGGATGCCAGGATAACCATAGGGAGAAATCACGTCGTAGATTTCTGTTGAGGAGTGATTGTCAATATCAGCACAGGAACGTAACAGGTAGGGGGCAAAGAATATTTTGTCTTCATCCTCTAATAAAAAGGCTTCGGGAATAGTTGCGGTACGCTGGGCATCAAGGGCAACATACTCAGGGAGATGGTATACGTCGTGGGACAATTTGGAGAGGGTTTGAGTCCACAAGAAATTGTTGATATCTAAAATAGCGGTTTTCATTGCTAGCTCGGTTTATTAGTAGTTAATCAAGGAATCTAATATAGGGAAAATTTGCTCAATAAGTTGTTAATTCGACCAAATAACAGGGAAGACTTCAGGATCGCTAAAATCAGGATTACCGTTATCTAAAGTTCGACATAACTGTTCGTCAAAAATGTGGATGGCTTTTCCTTGAGCATTGCAATATGGTCGATAGTGATTGTCTCGATCTTGGAGGTGAACCGCTAGGGCTTGTCGGGGCTGCTGGCTGCGATTGGGATAGCTACCGTGAATTGTCCAGCAGTGATGGAAACTAACCTGACCTTTTTTGAGAGTTATCGGCACTTCCTTCACCTGCTTACCCTGTTGCTGAAATTCAGTGGTAAAACTGGCTAAGTCAGCATTATTAAAATGTCGCATGTCTTGTAGTCCAGACCAGCGATGACTCTTATCCAGAACTACTAACGGTCCTCGGTCTACATCGCAGTCATGAAAGGGAATCCAGGCAGTTAAGAGGTTTTCGGAGCTACAGGTTGCCCAGTAGGCGCGATCGCTGTGCCAGCCAACGGTGGTCTTTTGCTTTTGCCCATTCTTAATGGGGGGCTTATAGACTAGCTGGTCATCAAGGAGTCGTATCTCAGAAGTTCTGGCTAACCTGGCGGCGATCGCACCAATTACCAGCTGAAGCGCTAGCTGCCTTAATTCTTGCTTTTGTAGGGAGACAAATTCGTTGTTGCGAATAATATCGCCATCTGCTGGCTGCCAGTTGCTATAGCCGCTTGTATAAGGTAGCTGATTATCTCTTTCTCCTCGGTAAAAAGCTTCACTACCAGCGATCGCTAAATCAATTGCAGCTTCGGGAATTATTGCTGGAGAAATATACCATCCATGCTCTTCATAAAAACAAACATCATCTTCTGTGGGCAAAAGAGCCTGTTGTTCTCGGGTAAGAACTTGTTCGAGAATAGTCATTGTTTGAATTTTTATAGTTTGATTAAAAACAGTTTTAAAGTGCTCATTTTGAGCTTATTTTTGACTAAAAGATAGCAGGATAATAATATTTCTCAAAATTAAATAAGCTGCTTTAATTTGAAAATCTATATTTTATGGATATTCTTATTATTTTGCTAAAAATATGTTTTTCATATATTAATATCAATCGTCTGCCCAAGCGAGGCATAAATATTAAAAATATATAAAATTAATGTATTTAGTTTGTAAATAATTAATTAATGCTAGTTTTAGAGCAAAGCATTAATCTTTTGAAATAGCCATTAGCCTTTAGTTTTGTGGGGATTTTTAACCACAGGATGAATTAACTAGATTGAGGATTTGCTGAAATTTTTGGCGATCGCTAGCTACATTTGCCGCCTCGATAATTTCCGCTCCATGGGAAATACTGCTAACGCTAACCATCACCGAAGCTACCGCAGGGTAGAGCAAGGGAAATTGAACGGCAAGCTTGGTTAACTCTGATAGGGGCATATCTAAAGCTTTTAGGAGTAACTTTAGTTGCTGTGGCTCCTCCCCAGCGCTGGTAATTGCACCACCTCCTAGGGGACGAATTGCCACATAACCTTGACCCTGCTGAACCATCTCCTTAAGCAAGGGAACCATTTCTAATTCTAGGAGATTGAGGTAGGTTACTAAGCCCTGACAGAGGGATAATTGTAAAACAGCTTCGGCAAAAGGTATTGAATAAGGAAAGGAGGCTAAAGCTCCTACCTTCCCTTCCTGGTGTAGTTTTGACCAAGTTTCCGTCAGTTCTGACTGAGATTCCGCCAGTAATGGCAGACGATGAAGGTCATCATTGGGCTGATGTCGCACTAGCCATTGAACCAGGGCAATCTGCTCAGTGTCTAATGCTTTTAACCTTTGTTCGATTAAAGTGACCAGTTTTTCCCCTTTAAAACTTGCCTCATCAAAATGGGGCACGCCGATTTTGGCAATATGAACCACCTCTGCACCAGGATGGCGGGAACGAAACTGCCTCATCACCTCGCAGAAAAAGGGATCGGTGGCGTATTCATGGGAGCTATGAAAAGTGTTGACCCCGCTTTCGTAAAGAAAGGTAATTAAATCGACCGCTGCTTCTAGCTCTATCCTTTCGGGAGCTAACCGCATCGAACCGAAGGTTACAGGACTGAGCTTGATGCCTGAACGACCGAATTCTCGCTTGTTCATGACTCTCAGGTTAATTTTCCATCAGAGGAAAGGTTGGCTTGAGCTTCAGAGCAGATTTCCAAAAGAAACGTTCGCTTTCGCGGGTGGGCTGAAATGCTTTGCGTCCATGAATTAGACGATCATCATGAAAAAATAGCGCCTCCCCAGGCTGAAGCTTAATGGGATAGGTTTTATCTGCCGCAACTATTTTTGTCTGTAAAAAATCGTGGAAACGCTGTACTAATTCTTTGGCAAAGTCAGTTTCTTGGGGAGAGACACAGTAGTAATTAAAGTTTAAGTTTGAGCCAAACTGATCAAAATCAATGATTGGTCGGCGCTTAAAATCCTTGTCCTTAGCAAAACAAACCGTAGTTTGGCACAGATCCTCTAGAAGTTGGGGGTCAGATTCTTGTAGTAGGCGAATTAGCTCATCGGAGTCGAGAAACACCGTTGCCCCTCCTTCCTGTGCCTGATGAATACAGAAAAAGAAGCTGATATAGGGGGAGTCTCCGACATAGGAACCATCGGTATGGAGGGGTTGAGCATTCTTGCTGTGGCGATAGGCATTTTGGATACTGCTGTCGTATCTAATTTCTAGCCATTTGTTGCCGACTCTTTCCCCTGTAATGGGGTCTTCGGAAAGGAGCATACAGTCGCCAATAAGCTCTGAGGCTCGGTCCCAAAACTCATGCAAACTGAGGTTTTGATCTACGCCAATGGTCTGCACAATTTTGCTGGTTTGTAGCTGTGACCATACCTGGTAGGAAAATTGCTCCAGGGACATTCCTGGGACAAACTCAACTTTGCTGTGTAATTTTTGAAATTTATTTTGAGGTTTAGTGGTACCTAGCATATATTAAAGTTTTTTTATAGCGATGATTTGCGAGATTAGGCAAAGTTAAATATTTTTGATTACTTATTTAATGGACTTATATTTACTTAAGTTTTTGCCACAATAAAGGTGAAGATTTCGATTAAAACTTAGTTAAGTTTTTTTACTATGGCTGATTAGAGGTGATTTTAGGATTAATAGTGCCTTTAAATTCAGTCATGGTAGTGTTTTGATCTTCGTCAACTCCTTCTTTAATGAGGATTTTAATTACGGTTTGCAATAAGATTTTGAGATCTAACCCTAGACTCCAGTGGTCGATATACCAGAGATCCAGTTTAAACTTTTCTTCCCAGGAAATGGAGTTGCGACCGTTAATCTGCGCCCAGCCTGTAATTCCTGGCTTCACTGCATGACGACGGGCTTGTTCTGGGGTATAGCGCTCTAAATAGACTGCAATAAAGGGACGAGGACCTACAAAACTCATGTCTCCTTTGAGAATATTCCAGAGCTGCGGTAGTTCATCTAAACTAGACTGGCGCAAAAACTGACCCAGAGGGGTGAGACGCTGCATATCAGGGAGCAAATTGCCCTCACTGTCCCGCGCATCATTCATGGTGCGAAATTTATAGAAGGTAAAAACCGAGTTATCTTTTCCTCCCCGTGGCTGGGAAAAAATTACGGGACTCCCCATATTAAAGTAGATGGCGATCGCCAAAACTAAGATTGCAGGGGAAAGTATTAATAAAGCGATCGCCGATAGCAAGCGGTCTACCACTAATTTAGCTAGTTTACTTAGCATTCTGAATAGTTAAAGAAGATATTAAACTACACTTGTATATAAAAAGTATTGAATTTAAATTTTAAATTATCCTGGGCAATAAACCTAGAGGGGATTGGCTGAGAATTAGTCAGAAGTCATACCGCCAAAGCCTGCTGATAAATTTGCTGATAACTTTCAATGATTTCCTTGACATCATAGGTGGCAACTTTGCGCCGACCGTTAGCCCCCAACTCTAACCTGAGCTGTGGCTGATCTAATAATCTGGCGATCGCCTGAGCTAGTCCTTCCGTATCTCCTACTTCTACTAGTAGACCGCAGTTATCGCTCAATAAATCTTGAATGCCGCGAATTCTAGTGCCAATTACTGGGGTAGCGCCGCAAAACGCCTCCATAATGCTGCGGGGTAACCCTTCTCTCTGAGAAGTCAGCAACATAATATCGCTGGCACGGATTAAGGCTGGGATATCGTAGCGAAATCCTAAAAAATGCACCTGCTGTTCTAATCCTAATTGTTGAGCTAGCTGTTCCGTAGCAGGGCGAGTCTGACCATCTCCAGCCAAAACCAGATGTACTTCAGGGCGATTGAGCTTAGAGAGTGCAGCTAGCTGGTCACAATGGCGCTTATTGGGGGTAAACTCAGCCACCGTCAGCAGGATCTTATCCTGGGGCTTAAGCTTTAATTCCTGACGAATTGCGGCAATTTCCGCTTCTTTAACCTGCTGGTAATCATATTTATCGAGCTCTAGACCAATGCCAGGGGTATAAAAAATCTGCGCTTCAGGCAGTAGACGATGACGTTTTGCCGCCCCTTCATCTTCCCGATTAATCGTAATTAGATAGTCTGTCCAGTTTCCTGCTAGCTTCTCCAAATTCAAAAAGATAAAGTTAGTTAGGGGATTACCCTGCTGATGAAAATGAAAGCCATGGGCTGTATAAATCACTTTGGGGCGCTTCTTTATCGGTAGACGACTGATGGCATACCGCGCCACAAAGGCGGCGACTGGAGTATGAACGTGAACAATGTCATAGTTGCCCTGGAGCACAATCTGCTGCATTTGAGGTACTGCATTGATTAAATTGCGGGGATCTAGAGGATTCCGCGACCAAGGCACGTCCCACACCTGGTCAAATTCAGCCACGCAAGCCTGGTTACTGGTAATGTCTACCGCTACTCCGTCCACGCGCCAATTCTGCTGACGAAAAAAGCGGACAAAAGGGAGGATAAAATCCTCGATCGCACCAGCAATGGTCGTTACAATTAATAACCTGTTCATAGTTGGATTTCTTAACAAGATCTACTTGGGGGCTAGAAAGCGATCGCTCGCTTGATAAACTAGCTCAATTTTTAATCATTTGATGGTATAAAATTAGTCACGATAAAAATTTTTAACTCAAGCTATTTTTAAAATTAATTTTCATGAGTACCCATATTGTTACTGGTGTGGCGGGCTTTATCGGTTCCCACCTAGCAGAAACTCTGTTAGAACAGGGTGTAAGCGTAATCGGCATCGATCAGTTTAACGACTACTACGATCCGCAGCTCAAGCAGCAAAATATCGCTAATCTTGACCAGTATGCCAATTTTAAATTAATGCAGGCTGACATCCAAGAGCTGGAGTGGGCTGAGCTTTTACAGTCTGTTGAAGTTGTGTATCACCAGGCAGCACAAGCAGGAGTTAGGGCTAGCTGGGGTAAGGGATTTGCTAACTACACTACGAATAATATTAACGCCACCCAAATTATTTTGGAGGGAGCAAAAGAGGTGAAAACCCTCAAAAGAATTGTTTACGCCTCAAGCTCTTCAATTTATGGCAACGCGATTCAAATGCCCACCCCTGAAACTCTCTGCCCGCAGCCAGTTTCGCCCTATGGAATTACCAAATTAGCTGGGGAGCGTTTGTGTTGGCTCTATCAGCAAAATTTTGGGGTTCCCGCCACTGCACTGCGCTATTTCACAGTTTATGGTCCACGTCATCGACCCGACATGGCATTTCATAAGTTTTTTAAGGCGGCAATTTGCGATGATGCTATCTCGATTTACGGTGATGGTCAACAAACTAGGGACTATACCTATGTGGGAGATATTGTTCAAGCTAATTTACTAGCGGCGCAGATACCCCAAGCTGTGGGGGAAGCCTTTAATATTGGCGGCGGGAGCCGAGTTACCCTGATGGAACTCTTGGAAATGATGGAACAGGTTATGGGACAACCCATCAAGAAAAATTATGTAGATAAAGCTAAGGGAGATGCTCGTCATACCAGTGCAGACATAACCAAGGCGAAGACTATTTTAGGCTATGCGCCCCAAGTTTCTTTGCAGGAGGGTTTGACTAGGGAATGGGAGTGGATTAAAGCTCTTTATGGTTGAGAAAATCAGGGCAGGGCATCTAAAATAGCGGCTGACTTAATCGGGGTTGATTCCTTGTTCTAACCAGAGTTCTCTCCAGTTAGATAAATCAAAATTAAGCTCAGTTTCCAGCTTCATGATGTCTTGTTTAATGAACTCGAAAGCATCAGTGTATTCAGTTGTTTCTAATTCTAGTTTTGCTGATTTTTTGCTATTTAAAAGCTGTTTGATTCCCAAGGATTTACCATACTTAACTATTTGATGTAAACCTGTGTTGTGCAGTAGATTTACGCTTTGATAGACTATTTTGGAGAGATAGTGATTTACAGGAGCCTCGCTGGCATTAACTTTTTGTGATAAATCTTGGGAGGTATTTTCAAGCTCTAGCTCTATTTTCTGACATAGTTGCTTGGCAAAATCTACTGGAGAAGTTGCCAAATCCTCGAAGAAAATTACTTGAACTTTATCTGCTCCAAATACATCAATCCATCGGGATAAATGTAGATGATAAAGAGCGGATTTATACAAAGTTTCTTTTTGAGATAATTCTTGTATTAAAGAAGTTTTTGGTTTAAGCTCACCTCTTTGTTGCTTATGCTGATAGAAGGAAATGAGGCGGGATATTGGTTCTCTAAGGGTAACAATAATTTTACATTGGGGATTGTGCTGGAATATTCTCTGGGGAGCAGACTCAGAATGGAAGTAGCTTGGGGCAATTTCGCCAATTTTTTGCTCTGGACTAATTTCTTCAAAGTGTGAAAAGTACCAATCAATGCCTCGCTCAAATTTATGATCAAAAAAGAAGGTTTCTTTGACCTTAGTTGGCAGGGCAACCTGCTGATAGTTAATTAAGTAGTTATAAATCCAGGAGGTTCCCGTCTTAAAGGGTCCTACTGCCACAAAATCTAATTGGTTATCTAGCATGACTATTTAAAAAAATTGTATGAAACTGTATTCTGTAACTTTATTGCTCAACTACGCCCAGATAAAGCTGTTCATATTGGCTGACGATAGAATCCAAAGAGAATTTTTCCACTATTCTGTCGCGGGCAGATTTACCTAAACTTAATCTAGCAGGGGCATCCAAGGCGATCATCTCCTGCCAAGCATGAGCTAGAGCCTGAGGATCTTTAGGGGGAACTACCTTTCCTGTATCAGCTATGATCCAGCCCGAATCACCAATATCAGTTGCGACACAGGGAACCCCACAGGACATTGCTTCGCCAATTACTAAGGGAAAAGCTTCTCCATAGGCGGAAGAAGAGGTCAAAATATCCAGAGCAGGCGTAATTTGGGGGATATCCCGACGCTCTCCTAAAAGGTATACGCTGTCGCCAATATCTAACTCTGCAATTAGATTAGTTAAGGTTTGGTTATCATAATCAACTTCAGTGCCAACCATGACAAATTTAGTTTCAGGATATTCTGTCAATAACACCTTAGCTGCGCGGAGAAAATTGGCGTGGTCTTTCATTGGAGCATAGCGAGCTATGGAGCCAATTACAAAATCGGTTTCGGCGATCGCTAATTCTTGGCGCAGCTTTTTTCTAATCTCAATCGAAGGTTGAAATTTTGCTGTATCAAAACCATTCGGCACCACACAGCAATTATTTGAGTCATAGCCAATTTTCAAATGTTGTCCCTGACTTTTTTCTGAAACGAAAGCTACTCTACTGACGTATCTGGAGGACAAACTACCAAAGCGGATAATTGCTTGGGTCAGGGTTTTTTCCGAAGGTAGGTCATGGAGCGAGTGATGAATACTCCATAACACGGGAACTTTTTGAATAGCGAGCAAATTAACTAGTTGTGCCGCTAAGTTAGCATGATACATCCAGCCCTGAATCAAATCTGGCTTAATCTGTTTGATTAGGTTAATTAGACGCATCCCCGAAGCTAGAGTAGGTTTTCCTGCCAACATGCCTGAACAGTAAACAGGAATATCAAGCTGCTCAATTTGTTCACCATATACTCCCTTATCCATCAATGAAATCACTGTAGGCTTAAAGCGATCGCGATTAATGTTAGATAATAGGCTAAGAAGCATTACCTCCGCTCCACCAGAACCTAAACCAGTAATGATGAACAGCAAGTTAATCGGCTTCTTTATATTTGTTGCTGGATCTAAAGCTAGTTTCATTAAATTAAATTATTAAAATTTTTTTCAAGTAAAAATATTATTAGTAAGCTTGCTAAAATCGTTGATTGAATAAGGTTTCTTTGACTTTTATATCGAACTACCCTAAATCTTACACTTCAGATTAAGCCTAATCTTAAATTTAATTTGAGGCGGTAAGCTGAACAATTTTTTCAGCTAATTTTCGTCTGGCATCATATAAATTATCTGGATTCTTTGTCCAGTTCTGCCAATCCTTGCCTACTTGACTTACTATGGTCATTGCCCAGTCTTGATAGCCAAGCTTTTTCAAAATTTCAGTATATTCATAATCTTCTACTCCTTCTCTAATCCATTTCAATCTCATCGAAGGGACAACCCCTGTTAGACCTACTTCCTCTCCTGGATAAATCAACATTCCATCTCCAGGAAACTCCCTCTCGTTGTTTTTTCCCTGAGTATAAACTGGAACTTCTTGCCAAGGATTGTCTGTCCAATTATCAGCACGCCAGTATAGTACACCAGTTAAGCCTAAACTTTGAGCAATCCAACCTTGGGGAATGCGGAAATTAATCGGTGGTGTATCTATTTGCCATTGAGGAGAATACCTAGCCTGATGTCCTGTATAAAACCAAACTTCATCCCCTCGCTGAATAACCTCATTAACTTCTGAGGTAGTTTCAGCATAATGTTGCGGCTGCACGACCCAAATGTCTATGTAGTCATAGAGTCTTGGTCGAGGTTTTGTGACTACTAAATGCTTAACTCTATCAACCTGATGAATGTTCTTACTCCACTGCTTTAAGGAGTTTTCTATCTCTAATAGACTAGGGCATGTATCGATCTCATCAGCAGAGTAAATGTACTTTAGCAAGCCTGGGTAATATGGGGCAGATGAGCGTTTGATTTCTTCTACCCTAGGTGCGGGACGCATCCGACAGACGTCATTATTGGCGCCACTCCAGAAAGGAAGGCGAACAGAATTCAGCCCCCATTCGTTAATTAACTCCACTTGTTGACCAGGCTTGATTCGTTTTCCTGGCATAACTTTATGACTGAGCAATTCCTGCGCTACATTTTCACCTCGATCCTGCCAAACATCAAACAGAGAATTGATCGAAGGTTTAACGGGTAACTCAAAGTCCCAAACCGTCAAGAGAATATTTCCTGTAGTCTTGCCGCGATCGCTCTCTACAGTAAATCTACCCTGATATTCTCCAGGAGCGGCATCTCTCGGTACCAGTATATCTACCCATATTGGCTGGTTGTTACCCGCTGCTAAATTAAAGGGGACAGCATCAATTTCGGCTCTCTTAATGTCTTTACCCGTATCTGGATTAACAAAGGGAATTAGAGCATCAGCATACCATCCTTTACCTAGTGTGGGATTGGCAGCCCATCCTTGAGGGCTAGGACGGTCTACGTAGATGTAGTGTTCGCGATATAAATTAATATTCTGCGGATCTATTGTCCCTCCCTCTGAATTAGTCAGCTCGGATACGGTAACATTTACACCTTCAAGATTAACCTGGGGGGCTTTGATGACAATTTGAAAAGCTTCGTATTCGCCTTTTGCTGCCATCAGTTGAATAGTATTTGCCTCTTCAGAGCGATCGCCTCGCCAGATTGTAGCTGGACTTGGCTCATCTCGCTCAACAGCTTCCATTGCTGACACTACCCAGACTAAAGGCTGATAGCTATGCTGACTCTGACTGATAGATGTAAATAAGATGGCGATTGAAGTTATTGTAGCCAAAATAATTGTCTTTATTATAGAGTTAAACATCTATGCATTTTGATTGACTTTTTTAATAGATAAATTGATTTTAGTTAATATATTTTTTTCTAATGATGCTTTATATTCTAAGTCGATTTAAAATATAATTTAATGTATTGAAATACATTGAATTATTATATTCATTAAGTTACTCATAGTGAGCTAGAACGATTTTGCTGGGCAAGGTTTGCCATGAAAGCATAGGATAAAAGTACGTTGGTAGCGCTTAATACCGTATGGCTAAAAAATCCCCAGATTAAAAAAAACACTACCAAAACAATTGCCTGTTTTTTAAGTTCTCCCTGTACTTTCCATACAGAAGCAAAAACCAAGCCAGGATATAGTAAAGCTCCTAAAAAGCCATACTCTACCATCAAATCCAGATAAATATTATGGCTTCTTTGAGCAGTTCCCAGAGAACCAATCATTCTAGAATTTTGACCTGAACCTAACCCATTGCCAAGAAAAGGATGCCTAGCAAATTTCTCCCAGGCTTTATCTGCATGTTTTAAACGACTATCTTTTGAGCTATCTGCCTGACTCAAAGGATCGTACAAAAATTCAACTCTAGCTAGAGAGTCTTCGGTAAATAAATTGACACCATCATCATTTTTTAAATACAAAAAACTGTTTGATTGAGTTGCTAAAATAGAGATAATCATAAAACCTGATAAAAAGAAAAGAGGAACCTGATATCGAGGAATAACTTTTATTACCATGAACAATAGAGTAACTATAAAGCACCCAATTATGGCAGAGCGAGAGAAAGTTGCAACAACTCCTAAAAAGGAAAATAAAGCATAGAAGGAACGATATTTAGGTTTAACCAAATCAATACTTAAAATCATACCTAAAATTACAGTATTCCCCGCCATGTTGGAATTATGGTAAAACCCAGAAGCTCTCCCTGCGGCATGCTGCTCAATATAAAAAGCTAGAGGATTAAAAAACTCATAGACATACATTAAGATATTTGCTATTGTCACCAGCAAAATTGTTAATTTAGCCCATTTTAAAGCTAAAGGATGCTGTGAAAAAATGACCAACATGAGCAGCAAAAACATGATTGATCTAACAATATCCTCAAGTAGTTGCAGTTCGGGAAGTTGCGTCAAGAACACAATTGAAGCTAGCGATATCGCCAAATATAATGCACTCCAAACTAAGACAGGTTTAGGTATCCACTGCAAATTATTGATCGCATTGACAAATAGAGGAATTGAAGCCAACGTAAAAGCAATCATCCATAATAGGGGCATGCCAATACCTCTTCCCTGCAAGTATTGATCAATCTTGGTAAAAAAAACTAACACGGCTGCCACCGCTATAAACCCTTGATAGTAAACTATTAAATTATTCTTATCGCGCTGTATTGTGTCAATCATAATAATATAATTATTTTTTTATTAATAGATAAATAATTAAAGCAAGGAGTTGATTATTAAGTAAGTTCTACCACCTTCATTACGTACTCTATACGCATCATGTTGAGCAATCTAGGATATAAAGACAGTATTTTAATCAAAAAAAATTGAATTTAAGGCAACAGTCTATAATCTTCTGGTATCCTCTTAATCAACTGCCTCAAGCTCATTTAGTTACTAACTCTGAAATTACTTTTTCCCATCGATCTATTACCGTTTCTAACCCAAAACGATCAGTAATTTCCAAGGCTTTTTTGCCTAGATTTTGTCGAGTATGCTGGTTAATAATTAAATTTTCTATTGCCTCTTTTAGTTCAGTGATACTT
>JBCBIE010000045.1:45440-45816 GCA_038524995.1 Cyanobacteria bacterium J06621_8 | reverse complement strand
AGCACTTTGAGTCCATGAATCATTAGAATTAGAAAGCAAATTAGCTATTTGAACAGCATATTCTGTAGCTCCCATTGCTCCTAATGCAAGCGCCGCAGCACTTTGAGTCCATGAATCATTAGAATTAGAAAGCAAATTAGCTATTTGAACAACATATTCTGTGGCTCCCATTGCCCCTAATGCTTCTGCCGCAGACCTTTGAACCCACATATCATTAGAATTAGAAAGTAGAAAAAATAGTTTATCCGCATGTTCTTTAGCTTCCATTGCTGCTAATGCCCATGCCGTCGACTGTTGAACCGATGAATCATTAGAATTAGAGAGCAGAGAAGCTAGTTTATCCGCATGTTCTGTGGCTCCCATTGCTCCTAATGCA
>JBCBIE010000045.1:0-45340 GCA_038524995.1 Cyanobacteria bacterium J06621_8 | reverse complement strand
GTAGCCGCAGACCTTTGAACCGATGAATCATTAGAATTAGAGAGCAGAGAAGCTAGTTTATCCGCATATTCTGTGGCTCCCATTGCTCCTAATGCAGTAGCCGCAGACCTTTGAACCGATGAATCATTAGAATTAGAGAGCAGAGAAGCTATGTTATCGGCATGTTCTGTGGCTCCCATAGCCCCTAATGCCTCTGCCGCATATATTTGAACAGATGAATCATTAGAATTAGAGAGCAGAGAAGCTATGTTATCGGCATGTTCTGTGGCTCCCATAGCCCCTAATGCAGCAGCTGCCGCATATTGAACCTGTGAATCATTAGAATTAGAGAGCAGAGAAGCTATGTTATCGGCATGTTCTGTGGCTCCCATAGCCCCTAATGCAGCAGCTGCCGCATATTGAACCTGTGAATCATTAGAATTAGAGAGCAGAGAAGCTATGTTATCGGCATGTTCTGTGGCTCCCATAGCCCCTAATGCAGCAGCTGCCGCATATTGAACCGATGAATTATTAGAATCAGAAAGTAGAGAAAATAGTTTATCGGCATATTCTGTGGCTCCCATAGCCCCTAATGCTTCTACCGCAGCCCTTTGAACCCGCCAATTATTGGAATAAGAGAGCAGAGAAGCTATGTTATCGGCATATTCTGTGGCTCCCATAGCCCCTAATGCTTCTACCGCATACATTTGAACCCGCCAATTATTAGAATCAGGGAGCAGATTAGCTAGTTTATCAGCATGCTCTATGGCTTCCATTGCTCCTAATGCCCTTGCAGCAGCCTCTTGAAGCCATGGAATGTCTTGGTAGTCTAATAGATTTACAATTTGCTGATACTTCTTTTCAGGAATTTCTAGTGGAGGTTTAAGTTCATCTATTTTGAATTCCGATAATTTATCTAAGGCTAAAGCCCAGATTTCAGGATCACTATCGTCTAATGCCGCAAAAATCCCCTTTAAATGCCAAGATTGTGGCGAAATTGGCTGTTTATCCTGAGCTTGTCCCCAGCTTACGGTAACAGTAAAGGTTAGCAGCAAAACTAAGAGCCAAGTGAGACACCTGGAGATGAATCTTTTAACAGCTAATTGTTTCCTGTGACTCTGGCGAAACCGTTTCACTGAGCAACTTGATAAGCATAATGTTAATTACTTATAGAATACAGTATTCTTCTTTGCCACAGATATATAATGATGATCTCTTAAGCAAAACTTCCATGTAAGGTGGGTAATGCCCAGCCTACTTATGCTTGTACTAGCCTTAAGCCTTAAGCCATAAGCTTTTTAGATCACGTTAAACTTATGTTGTTTTAGCTCTAAAAAGCAATATGATCTGGTGATTTATATAGCGATCGCAGCAAAGGTTGAGACAATTATTGTTTCAGGTAAGAATCAGTGAGTGAAACAGATATCTTTTAGCTGAACTTTAGTTACGAAGGGGCTTCTTAAAGGATATATTATGCCCTTGTCCCCATTCGAGGATAAATGGTACCGCTTCGCATATGGGGGATTGTTCCTCCAGTAAAGGAATTTTGCTTTTTTAAAGATCAACGCTCATTAAGAATATGAACTGAAGCGTAAATCAAGATCGCTTGGAAGCAGTGAGAATTTAACTTTTACTCCTAATAACGTCGGGTAGAGGTTTCCTATACCAGTACAGCCAGACTAAGAGAATGACCCCTGCTGCGATCGCACTTAAACTAACTATCTGAGCTATTCTCAAAGAACCTAACATTAAACTATCAGTCCGTAACCCTTCAATCCAGACTCGTCCCAAACTATAGCCTATTAAATACACCGCCGCGAGAGTTCCTGTTTTGAGACGATTAGCTGCTTTTAAACCCCAGAAGAATAACGAGAGTAATAGGATTAATACCCCTAAATTCCAGAGGGATTCATAAAGAAAAGTCGGATGAAAGTATTCATAACTAATTAAATCCACAGGTCGATAACGGGGAGCGATAAACAGCTTCCAGGGTAAATCCGTCGGCTTACCAAACGCTTCAGAATTAAAGAAATTACCCCAGCGCCCAATCGCCTGACCAAGAATTAACGAAGGTGCGACTAAATCCAGTAACTGCCAAAAAGAAATCCGCTTACTCCTAGCAAAGATAATTGTGGCGATTGTTCCGCCAATAATTGCTCCATGAATGGCAATTCCTCCCTGCCAAATCGCAATAACGTCCCAGAAAGAACGTTGGGCATACGCCTGCCACTCAAACAGCACATAATAAAGCCTGGCGCAGGGAATAGCGGAGATTACTAACCAAATTGCTAAATCTCCCAGTAATTCTGGATCTACTTGCCGCTTTTTGGCTAAATACTGAGACAGAGTAACCCCCAGTAAAACTGCCGTGGCAATCAATAATCCATACCAGCGAAATACAATGGGTCCCAGTTCAAAGATGACGGGACCTGGAGACTGAAACTGAAAAGCAAAAATCATATTGGTGTTATCTCACTTAGCGCCAGTTGGGGATGAAAATATCTGCCTGTTAAAATAGCTCTAGGCTATAGTTTATAAGCCTTTTAAGATTTAATCACCAACTAGTTTATCAACTTTGAGGGAATCCTTATGTATTATTTCATTAGCTTAAACAATGTTAAATGTTCAATGCTTAATGTTAAATGATTACTGAATCCCACATCCCGCTTGGGCTAATTTCTGATATTGAGGATTAGTGCTCAACCTCAGCACTTGTTTAAACGCCTGAGAAGCCTCATTAACCTGATTGACGGCACAAAAGCTAATTCCTTGATAAAGCCAGTTAATCGCCTGCTGTTCTACAGTTAAATTATCCTGCTGTAAAGCCTCAGTAAAAAGCTTGACTGCCCCATCGTAATCCCCTAACTGGTATGATGCCATCCCTGCACCCTGGAGAGCGGGTAAAGAATCAGCAACCTGTTCTAGGGACTGTTCAAAAGCTTCCAGCGCCCTTTTATTTTGCCCTAACTCTAACCAGACTTGTCCCTGGTGATTAAACGCCAGTGCTAGCTGAGATTTCACTTCAGAGTCGGGGGACTGAGATTCTAACAGTAGCTTGCTGGCTTCTTTACTAGCGGCGATCGCCTGACGATGCTTGTTTAATTCTCTTAAAACGCTGCTTTGATTGAGCCAAAAAGTAGGGTTACGGGGATTAATGGCGATCGCCTTATCTAGTGCCTGGAGTGCCCGCTGGTTCCGCCCTAAATAATGCAAAGCCTCTCCCCGACAGTTCCAGCCCAAGGGGTTTTGGGGTCGAATTACCGTAGCAGCAGAACAGGAGTGCAGCACTTCTTCATACTGCTCAAGTCCCAACCAGGTATAGCCGCGATTAATCCAGATTAGATGAGACTGCTGGGGGTTAGCTTGAATTAATCGATTATATACTGCGATCGCCTCCCCATGTTGCCCCTGAGAAGCTAAATCATTTGCCTGGGAAAGATCTTGCAGCTCTTGCCATTGTGCATACCTAGTTTTTAAACTAAGGCTGATTCCTATAATTCCCCCCAGGAAAATTAAGCACACTGAGGCTTTCCATAATCGAGACAAATTTGACTTCACTTCATCGCAAGCGGATTCTAAACTGTAAAATTGTTATAGCATATACATTTAAACCTAAACTGTACTTCTATGACTGCCGTTCAACTTGGTAAAACTACCGTCCCTGACGAATTTGGTCGCTTTGGTTCCTATGGCGGAAAGTATGTTCCTGAAACTTTAATGCCAGCTTTGGCAGAATTGGAAACCGCATATCGTCAATACAAAAATGACCCTGAATTTACCCAAGAACTCCAGGGACTACTAAAAGATTACGTTGGTCGCGCCAACCCTCTCTATTTTGCCGAACGTCTGAGCCAACATTATGCCCGTGAAGATTTTCAGCCTGAAATTTACCTCAAGCGAGAAGATTTAAACCATACGGGTGCCCACAAGATTAATAATGCTTTGGGGCAGGCTCTATTGGCAATTCGCATGGGGAAAAAGCGCATTATTGCCGAAACTGGTGCAGGACAGCATGGAGTTGCTACCGCCACCGTCTGCGCTCGCTTTGGCTTGGAGTGTATTATCTACATGGGTGTGGAAGACATGGAGCGGCAGAAGCTAAACGTCTTTCGCATGCGTCTATTGGGGGCAACGGTGCAGCCTGTCGCCGCAGGTACGGGAACTCTCAAAGATGCCACCTCTGAAGCAATTCGCGATTGGGTAACCAATGTTGAAACAACCCACTATATTTTAGGTTCAGTTGCGGGACCTCATCCCTATCCCATGATGGTGCGGGACTTTCATGCCGTCATTGGTCGAGAAACTCGCCACCAGTGCATGGAAAAATGGGGGGGGTTGCCCGATATTATGATCGCCTGTGTGGGTGGCGGATCAAACGCTATGGGATTATTTTATGAGTTTGTGCCCGAGTCTAGCGTCCGCTTAATTGGCGTGGAAGCAGCAGGGGAAAGCGTCGCATCAGGGAAACATGCGGCAACCCTAACGGAAGGTCAGCCAGGAGTTCTCCACGGCGCAATGAGCTATCTGTTGCAGGATACTCAAGGGCAAATTATCGAGGCACACTCCATTAGTGCGGGATTAGACTACCCTGGGGTGGGACCCGAACACAGCTATCTCAAAGATACCCAGCGAGCGGAATATTATGCCGTTACCGACCAAGAGGCGATCGCCGCACTACGTTTACTATCGGAACAAGAAGGAATTATTCCCGCTCTGGAAACTGCCCATGCTTTTGCCTATCTAGAATATCTCTGTCCTCAACTAACAGGGGTTCAACGCATTGTCTTTAACTGTTCTGGCAGAGGTGACAAAGACGTGCAAACTGTGGCTAAATATCTGGGGGATCTCTTGTAAATAAAGCTATAAGCTATAAGCCGTAAGCCATAAGCTAGAAAACTGAACAGGGTTTCAGATGATGGAAATTTTTATTCATCTATAGCTAAGAGCTATTTAAACAGCCCTAGATAACTCGATACTGAGACGCAACAAACATTATGGTTTTAGAAAACGTTCAGATTTTTGACGAAGACTTGGACACCGCTAGCCTAGCTCGCTATAGGTCGGCAGAAGCGATCGCCGTAGACACAGAAACTATGGGTTTAGTTTACGGACGTGATCGCCTGTGCCTGATACAGCTTTGTGATGATCAAGGGTTTGTCTCGGCAATTCGGATTGCTAAGGGGCAAACCCAAGCACCCAATTTGCAAAAATTACTGACAGATCAGAATATCCTCAAAGTTTTTCACTTTGCTCGCTTTGACGTGGCGCAATTTAAGGTAACTTTTGAGACTGATACTGCTCCGATTTTTTGTACCAAGATCGCCAGTAAACTAGCCCGAACCTATAGCCCTAGCCATGGATTAAAAAACTTAGTTGCTGAACTTACAGGAGTCGAACTAGATAAAAGTTCCCAAAGTTCCGATTGGGGAAACGCGGAAAGTCTCTCCCAAGAGCAATATAATTACGCTGCTAATGACGTGCGATATCTATTGGATGTTAAAGATAAGTTAACGCTCATGCTACAGCGGGAGGGCAGAGAACAGCTTGCACAACAGTGCTTTCAGGTTATCCCTGTCCTAGTCGCTTTGGATGTCCTGCGATATCCCAATATTTTTGAGCACCGCTGAGGCATTGAGCATTGACGAGCGACCCCGCGTTATGCGAAGCGGTACCACAAGGGCATAATATATCCTTTAGGACGCCGAAAGGCGCAAACGCCAGTTCCTTCAAGTCGGGGAACCCGCCCAACGGACTGGCTTGGGAACGCGCGAGTTTAATCATTGATCATTAAGAACCACAGCCGCCAGATTTAAGGTGACTTGCTACAGTATTCAAATACTGGAGATCGTTGATCGCCTCTGCGGAGAGCCGTCTACTGGCGATCGCACTTTGGATTAAGTCTTCAGCAGAGATATTGCCTGAGCGAACTCCACTACGGAAGCTATCATGACTGGGAATGCCTTGTGCCTTAAACCTGCCATGACGAGCCATCGAAACTAGCTGCCTAGGAGACACGCCGTAAGCAGACTCTAAGGATTGAGTAGCGACTACTTCTTGAGCATTAACCTGACTGGGAACTGCTAATGCTACGGATAGAAGACCAACAGCAAAGGATATTTTTATCATTTAAGTTTATGAAGTTAGTAGAATCTTAATAATTATTTTGCCTTAGCTACGTGAAGTTATGTTGAGCCAAATCTGAGATTCTCCTGAAAATAACACTCACCGCAATGAAGAACCTAAGAACATTTTTAGCACTAGTATTTACGATTCTCTTAATCCTGGGTATTAGCCCCCAAGTCTCATCCCAAAATAGCGATACAGCTTCCGAAGTCCTCTTGCAGTCCGATGTCCAGTGGACTCCCCTCAACCCAGCCCGTGGCGACCAAAGCCCCCAGGCGGGGACTCTTTGGGGCGATCGCACTAACTCTGGGGCATCAGGCTTCCTGGTACAGTTTGTGGACGGCTTTTCTTCACCACCGCATATTCACAATGTAACCTACCGAGGAGTAGTTATTAGTGGTCTGATTCATAATGACGATCCCAAAGCGGAAAAGATGTGGATGCCTGAAGGCTCTTTTTGGACGCAGCAAGATTTCCAGATAATCCAGCCAGGAAGCAACTTATACTAAATCCTGTTTAGATAGACACTTATTGATTATGCAAGGGTAACAGATAAAGGGTAACGGGTAACGGGTAACGGGTAACGGGGTTTTTCAGGTTTGCATTTAGTAAGTGTATTTTGGTAATCGGATTTAGTATTACTGCACTTTTCAAATGAGTAGATTCAAAAAAAGCTAATTAAATACGTAGTCTATTCAACTGAAAACGGCTGTAATGTTAATTGTTAACTAGATTTAAAACATCGCTGCTGTCGAGAGGATAGGCAAAGAAATAGCCTTGTCCATATTCACAGCCCAAGCCTCGTAAAATGTTCAGTTGCGCCTCCGTTTCTATCCCTTCAGCAATTACATCTAGACCTAAACTATGAGCTAAATTAATGATCGCTTTGATAATGTCGTAGTTAGTATTATTGATTTCTGGACCAATAAATGAGCGATCAATTTTAACTATGTCTACAGGCAAGTAACGTAAATAGCTTAAAGAAGAATAACCAGTGCCAAAATCATCTAGGCAAAGCTTAATTTCCCGCTCTTTGAGCTGTTCCAGAACCTTGGTAACCGCTTCGGTATTTTCCATCAGGGTACTTTCAGTAATTTCCAGCTTAAGGTTCTTGCCTGGTAATTTCAGCTTGTCTAAGAGTTGATCTATCTGAGGAATCAATTCGGGATGATAGATTTGAATCCGCGACAGATTGATACTCATGGTCAAGGCAGAATCCGCAGCAAAATCTTTTTGCCAAGCCATTAGCTGACGACAAGCTTCCGACAGCACCCACTCACCAAGAGCAATGATCTGTCCTGTCTCCTCACAAATCGGGATAAATTTATCTGGAGGAATTAAGCCGAGGGAGTCATGATTCCATCTAACCAAAGCTTCGACACAAGTAGTTTTACCCGTGTCAAGGGAAACAATTGGCTGATATTTTAAATATAGTTGCTGCCCTTCAATCGCCCGCTGTAGATCATTTTCTAAACGCAGCTTTTCTACTGCCTGGCTTTGCATATTCTCATTAAATAGCACCGCTGTCTTGGCAAAATTCATCTTGGCATACTGCATGGCGGTATCTGCCCAGCGCAGCAACTTTTCGGGTTCTTGATTGTCATCGCGATTGAGGGCAATGCCGATGCTCACCGTAGAGCAAACCGTAGCATTGTCGATTTCTAATGGTCTAATCAACTCCCGATAGAGACAATCTGCCCGATTCATCACATCATCAATGTCTTTTATCCCCGTAACCAGCAGCGCAAATTCATCTTCACCAATTCTAGCCACCACCTGGGAACCAAGATTGGGGGCATATCGCTCCAAACGTCTGGCGATCGCAACTAAAAGCTGTTCACTGATAACATAGCCTAAACTATGCTTAATACTGCGAAAGCGGTCTATGCTTAAAAGCAAGATCGCAAAATGGCTTGAGGTTGACCAGTAGCCACCACCCAAAGCACTCTGGGATAATTGAGCAGTCAGCTCCTTATTTTGGGCAATTTCGCGGCTCAAATGCTCTAAAAATAGAGTTCTATTGGCAAGGGCGGTTAACTTGTCGTAGTAGGCTAAATACCGCAGTCTTTCCTGAGCGGCACGATATTCCTCCCGCAAAACTGCTTCCCTTAACTCCCGCTCTACTGCGGGAATTAGGCGGGATAACTTCCCCTTCACCAGATAATCATGGGCTCCTGCCTTCATCGCTGCCACGGCAGTATCTTCCCCAATTTTTCCCGAAACAATCACAAAAGGCAGATCAAAGGGCAACTCTTTGAGAACTTCCAGAGCGGCAAGGGCACTAAACTGAGGCATGGAATAATCAGCCAGGATAATATCCCATGACTGGGGTTTTTGAAGCGCGGCTTGCATCCCAGCTTTAGTATCAACTCTTTGATGAGTTACATCATAACCACCCCGTTCGAGGGCAATGACCAATAGTTCAGCATCATCTTCTGAATCTTCAATAATTAAGACTCGCAGAAGTTCATTCATTTAGGACTCCAAAAACAGGGGGTAGCTGATTAACAGTTAACCAGTATGTACTTATTTCTCTAACAAAAATTTGTAATTGTGTAAAGTGGACGGGCTTGCGGATATAGCTGTTACAACCGTTAACATAGCTGTCAATCAGGTCTTGTGGCTCACTTGAAGAACTAATTACTACAACTGGAAGCACCTTGAGCAGTGGATGCGCTCTAATTCGGCGCAAAACTTCTATGCCGTTAATCTTGGGTAAATTTAAGTCAAGAATTATTAATGAAGGCATCCCTAAAAGATCGCGATCGCCAATAGTCTCGGCAATATTGGATGCTGTTTGTCTTTGTAAATAATTTAGTGCTTCAATTCCATCTGATACTACGACTAAATTATGAGGGATTGTACCTTGAGCAAAAGCCAGCCTCATCAATTCACGATCATCAGGATTATCTTCTACCAATAAGATATTTTTAGTTGGCATTATACATGTAGTCTAAAATGAGCAAACTACCGCCATGGGCTGTGTAAGTTCGATCTGTTCTCTTAATCAATCTTTGATGATTGGTAAAGGGGAATTAGTTGTTCGAGAGAACTTACTTTGTGCTCCATGATATCGGCAATATTTATTGCTTAAAATTTCATTACGTCTGCTATTAGAATCAGATTCTTAAAACTTTAGTTTTCTTCTGGTGATATTTTTAGATTTCTGTATCTTTTTGTAGCATATTCAACGTAGAGTAAGCAATAGACTAGAAAATAAATATATAGATTAAATCGTGGTTTTGCCTGTGTATAATAACTTTACTTTGCTTCTACCATGTTTTTAACTAACCCACAATGATTCATAGCAGAAATCTAATATATTGATAACTTTATGCTTATTGCTCAAATAAACTTTATCAGAAATCATGAGAATTGTGATGGGTGAGTGATGAGGAATTATTTCAACTGCAAATATTAGAGCTACTATAATTAGCTAATAAACACTAATAATAAAAGTTCAAAATGAGTAGTTATCCTGACTTACTTGAATACGGATATCAAATCAAGGAGGAGCTAGGACGGAATCGAGAAGGAGGGAGAATTACTTGGAAAGCTATTAAGATTGAGTCTCAAGAAATTGTAGTAATAAAACAGTTTTGTTTCGCACAGGAAAATTCTAGCTGGTCAGGATATAAAGCACATTACAAAGAGATTCAGGTTTTACAACGGCTTAATCATCCTGCTATTCCCCAATATCTGGAAAGTTGGTCAACAGATGATGGCTTTTTCCTCGTCCAAAAATATATAGAGGCTGCCAACTGTGCTCTACAAAGAGGACTAAACCTAAATAAAGTGCGGCAAATTGCGGCGCAGTTATTAGATATCCTAATCTACCTCCAGCAACAGGAACCAGCAATATTACACGGTGACATCAAGCCAGAAAATATTCTTTTAGACGAAGAATTAAACACTTATCTGATTGATTTTGGCTTCGCCCACCCCCATGATCGCCAACTTTCTGGCAGTAGCATCTTTAAAGGGACTCCTGGCTTTATTCCTCCCGAACAAATTCTCCAGCCAACATTAGCTTCTGATCTTTATAGTTTAGGAGTTACCCTAATTTATCTGCTCACCAACAAGACCTTGACTGAAATTACCGCCGCCGCTTCCCCAGACGAACCTTATCAGCTTGATTTAAGTATATTATTACCCGACATAGAGCGTTCATTTTGGGAATGGTTAAAGAAAATGACCCATGCCAAACTAAGCCAGCGTTTCCCCAACGCATGGTTGGCGAAACAAGCTTTGGTTAGCCTTGATGCTCCTCTGGCAGAGGCTACTCCAGAAAAATCTTTAAATTACCCAGCCAAATCTAAAATAGTGCTGGGAACCCTGGGAATTGCTACTTTAAGCATAATTGCAGTTGAGAGCGTCAATTTTGCTCTGAAGGGGATTGAATTTAGCTTAATTAATCTGGCGATCGCTATTTTGGCAGCGGCAGCCATCGGCGTTACTCAACTAGGTGCTGCTGCCATCGCCGCTTTGGAACCACAGACTAGACTACAGGGAGGAATATTAGCGACAGTAATCCCTACCCTTCTAGTTTTCTTTAGCGCTTTAATATGGGGATTCCCAGAAGCGGTACTGATCGCTGCTGCAGTCTCGATTGCCGAAACCTTGGTGATCTCTTACTATTGGTGGCAAATATTTAACTGGAGAGGGAGCAATTTAGTCAGACTAGTTTCTTGGATGGTTACGGTTAGCACAGCCGTCATCTTAGGTCTGCAATTAATCTAAAATATTATTATCTTTCTCTAGCTATAATTCAAGAGTCGAATAGATAAAATTAGGTAGACTATCATATTTTTTTAAGAGGGATGTTGCGGAGGGAACGGCATTGGATGAATTAAGAACAGGATTGGCTTTAGCGACTGAAGAAGAACTACAGCAAATAACCCAAATATTGTTTCATCGTCGTTTTAATCCTTTAGACTATTGGCAAACTCCTGAGCCGCTTTTGGTTCAAAGCCAAAATTTAGACCAGTGGCTTGATTCCCTAGAACAGAGGTTTCGCTATTTAGGGGCAGATGGCATGACTGTCTTAAAAAGGCGTACCCAAGAAATTAGCTATCGCGAGATCTTGATTAAGGTTTGTCATTATCTCAAAATTCCCTACGCTCAAAGCATGAAGGCTACTGATATCGAGTCCGAAATTTTTCTGCACTTAGTTAGTAGTGCCTGGGATAAACTACCGCCTCAAGAAAGAAAATCCCTCAAGGCACAAGTGGGTAATTCTTTAGCCATGGGCAATCCTCCTGAACCTTTACCAGTGGAGTTACAGCATAGTCCGCTAAAAATCCTAGTTAAGGGTAGCGGTATTGTGGCAATTAGCACTGTCTTAAAATCTTGGCTACTGAAACATATTGCCCGACAGTTCGCGATTCATTTTGCCACCTATCAAGCGGCTAAAACCGCATTAATTAAGGGGGGGACTACGGCAGTCGCCAGCATCAGTAATCAATTGGCGCTTCAGGCAGCAAAAAAAGGTATGATGACTAACGCGGCTCGTTATGGAGCAACCAGGGGCTTTTTTGGTCTTTTGGGTCCTATTGTCTGGGGCTATTTTGTCGCCGATCTCGGCTGGAAAGCGATCGCCACTAACTATGGCAGGGTCATCCCGACGATTTTTACCCTAGCCCAAATTCGCCTGATCCGTGGTGATTATCTGGCATTAAGTTAAGTATTGATAAGATAAATAGGGGAGTTGTCATCGAAACCAGGCTAACCCATAAACAATTTATTAAGAATGCCAGGGTCATCCCAAAATAGCTAAGAACATAAAGGGGTAAGAGGAGATTTATAAACATCATCCCTATAAAATCCCTAATGTTTCATATGACCCATTTTCCCTGGTTAACTACCTGTATTTTATTTCCCATCGTTGCATCGTTGTTTCTGCCCCTAATTCCCGATAAAGAGGGTAAAACGGTGCGCTGGTACGCTTTAGGCATTGGTTTAATTGATTTTGCCCTACTGGTTGCAGGCTTCTGTCTCGATTACGACTTTAGTAATCCTGACCTCCAGCTAACTGAAAGCTATGCCTGGATTCCCCAACTAGATCTCAACTGGTCTGTCGGTGCCGATGGCTTATCGATGCCGCTGATTTTATTGACAGGATTCATTACAACTTTAGCGATGATGGCAGCTTGGCCTGTAACCTACAAGCCCAAGCTATTCTATTTTCTGATGTTGGCAATGTATGGCGGGCAGATTGCTGTATTTGCCGTCCAGGATATGCTGCTGTTTTTCCTAGTCTGGGAATTAGAATTAGTGCCCGTGTATCTGATTCTTTCTATCTGGGGGGGCAAAAAACGTCTCTATGCGGCAACTAAGTTTATCCTCTATACCGCAGGAGGCTCATTATTTATCCTAATCGCGGCTTTGACCATGGCATTTTACGGCGATACCGTAACTTTTGACATGCAGGCGATCGCGGCTAAGGATTATGCTTTTAATCTGCAATTATTTTTGTATGGTGGCTTTTTAATTGCCTATGGGGTCAAGCTGCCGATTTTTCCCCTCCATACCTGGCTGCCTGACGCCCACGGTGAGGCAACGGCTCCTGCTCACATGTTGCTGGCGGGAATTCTGCTCAAGATGGGTGGCTATGCCTTAATTCGGATGAACGCGGGGATGCTCCCTGATGCCCATGCTTTCTTCGCCCCTGCCCTGGTAATTCTGGGGGTAGTCAACATTGTTTATGCGGCGCTAACGTCCTTTGCCCAGCGGAACTTAAAACGCAAAATTGCCTATTCGTCGATTTCCCACATGGGCTTTGTCCTGATCGGTATTGCCTCCTTCACCGACTTGGGAACTAGCGGTGCGATGCTGCAAATGATTTCCCATGGCTTAATCGGTGCCAGCCTCTTCTTTATGGTGGGAGCTACCTATGATCGCAGCCATACACTGATGTTGGACGAGATGGGAGGAGTAGGACAGAAGATGAAAAAAATCTTTGCCATGTGGACAACCTGTTCCTTTGCTTCCTTGGCGCTGCCAGGAATGAGTGGTTTTGTTGCCGAACTAATGGTATTTGTCGGCTTTGCCACTAGTGATGCCTATAGTTCTACCTTCAAAGTTACAGTTGTTTTCCTAGCGGCGATCGGAGTTATCTTAACCCCCATCTATCTTTTGTCTATGCTCCGAGAAATGCTTTATGGACAAGAGAATAAAGAATTAGTCTCACACACAAACTTAGTTGATGCTGAACCGAGAGAGGTCTTTATTATCGCTTGTCTACTGATTCCCATCATTGGTATTGGTCTATATCCCAAGATTGTGACTCAGATTTACGACTCCAGCATTAGTAAGCTAACAACTAACTTGCGGGCTTCTGTTCCCAGTCTCATTGAACAAGCTGATTCTTCCGTTAAGGCTAATTCTATGGTGTCTTTAACTGCACCTGAAATTGGTTATTAGAGGAGAAATAATAATTTAAGAGACTGGTGTTTTCTTTTTGTGAATGCACCAGCAAGATTTGATTTTACTCTGGAGAGGCTTGATCTAAACTTAAGCCTCTTTTTTTGTAGCTTGATTTAGCAATTCAAGGATTAATAATGAATAATAAATAAATATAGCTTCACCAATACTCTATTAGGATAGATAAGGTGTTAAGCCTAGTGAGTTATAGGTTATAGGTTATAGGTTATAGGTTATAGGTTATAGGTTAAGAGAAATGCTTTTCTTCTAGTTCCAAAATGAATTTTACTGACAAACTAGATCGGGCGATCGCAGCTAACCAGAGTTTATTAGTTGTCGGACTCGATCCTAATCCTGAAATGCTGCCGCAAAAGTATGTTGCAGACAATCTAATGGCGAGTCTGGAAGTTTGGCTGCTATGGGTGATTGAATCAACCCAGGATTTAGTTTGTGCCTATAAGCCCACTCTAGGTTTTTATCAGGCTTTGGGTATTGCAGGCTTAGAGTTATTAGCTAAAATTTTGGCGGCTGTTCCTCGGTCTGTCCCCGTGATTCTGGATGCTAAACATAGCGATCTCAATACCAGTAGCGTTTTTGCCCGCAGCATTTTTGAGCAGTGGCAGGTAGACGCGGTAACTTTGACTCCCTATGCAGGGCAGGATCATGCAGCACCTTTTTTGGTCTATTCAGATAAAGCCGTGTTTATTCTGGCGCACACTTCTAATCCCCAAGCGGAAGTTTTGCAGCGGTTTCCCAATTTAGAACAGCCTTTTTATTTAGAAGTTGTTAAACAAGCTCAATCCTGGGCAACCCCTGAGCAGCTTTATTTAGAAGTAGGAACCACTAACGTCAATATTTTGAGTAGGATCAGAGCGATCGCCCCAGAAAGAACTATTCTCCTCCGCAGTCTCTGGAGCAAGAAGCAAAATTTAGCATCTTTAATTAATACTGGGTTGAATAGTGCTGGAGCAGGATTATTAATCCCTATACCCCAGGATTTCCTAGCCCAGCCAGATCTGAGGCAAAAAACCATTGATTTAAGGCAAAAAATTAATGGTTATCGCGAAGCTAAAGCTAATCAACCTCCTCGGTGTGAGATTTGGACATCTAATGTTTGTCTGTTAAATTCTCATCCTTATCAGTCCCTAATTCTGGAACTATTTGATATTGGCTGCTTGCTTTTTGGGGAATATGTCCAAGCTTCAGGGGCAACTTTTTCCTACTATATCGATCTACGAAAAATTATTTCTAATCCCCACATTTTTAATCAGGTGCTTGCTGCCTATGGCGATCTTGTGCAGCAGCTAAATTTTGATCGCATTGCGGGGATTCCCTATGGTGCCCTACCCACCGCCACAGGCTTGGCTTTAAATCTACAGCGTCCTATGATTTTTCCCCGTAAGGAAGTCAAAGCCCACGGTACTCGTCGTTTAATTGAAGGAAACTTTCACCCAGGGGAAAAAGTAGTAGTCATCGATGATATTTTAATTAGCGGCAACAGCGTTATGGAGGGAGCGGCAAAGCTCAAGTCCGCTGGATTAGAAGTAGAGGACATTGTGGTCTTTATTGACCATGAAGGGGGAGCAAAAGAGCGATTAGCTAGCAATAATTATCAAGCATATTCTGTTTTGAGTATTTCTGAAATTACCGATGTTCTCTACAAAGCAGGGAGAATTAATCAGGAACAATATGGTTCATTTCAGGAAAATCACTAAGTACAAGATAAAAAATTGATTAGAATGGCTCAATGTTTTCTACTGCGAAGATTTTATGGATTTTCCTCGGAACACTAGATGACAAGGCTTTTATGAGTTTTATCCTGTACAGAGATTATTTATATACTTACGCTTATTTACTACTTTTTTTCTTATCATTCAACATTTTTATATTTTCTCATAATGCAATTTTGTCAAATTGAATTTGGTTCAGAACTATATCAACAAGAGTGTAGAATCAGGAATGAAATTTTGCGTCAGCCTCTAGGAATGAATCTTTATGCTGAAAATCTAGATTTAGAAGCAAACTATTATCATTTTGGCATTATTAAACAAGAAACTTTAATTTCCTGTGCTATTGGTGTTCCCCTTAATAATCAGACTATTAAGTTTCGACAAATTTTGGTTATTTCACCATGGCAGCGGCAAGGCATTGGCTCTATGATTATGAATCGAGCCGAAGAATTTTTGCAGCAATTAAACTTTAGCCAATTTGAATTAAACGCTAGAAAGTCAGCTATTGATTTTTATCGCAAGATTGGATATCAAACGGTTGGGGTGGAATTTCTCGAAATAAACTTGCCTCACATCAAAATGGTAAAGCACACATAATTCATACTAATTCTTTAGTCTTAATTCAATATAATTTCGCTGATCTTCCCTGCTTCCACAGCCAAGATTTGGGAATCTTTGATCCATTCCTGGTTAAAGCTATCGATATGGGTTGTAGTAATGATAGTTTGAAAGCGATCGCCGATTACTTCTAGAAGCTGTTGCTGACGGTTGGGATCGAGTTCAGCCAAAACATCATCTAGCAGCAGCAGGGGAGATTCTCCCACCACTTCTTCAATTAACTTTAGTTCTGCTAATTTTAAAGCTAATACCAAAGTACGCTGTTGCCCTTGAGAGCCATAGTAACGGGCGGGAGTATGGTTAATAGTAAACTCAATCTCATCACGATGAGTTCCCACTACAGTTTTGCCCTGATACTGTTCTACCGTTCTCCGTTCAGCAATTTGCTCCAGAAAAGCCTGCTGTACTTGTGACGGCTCATCCTCAGTCCAGGCTACGTTGGGTAAATAATTAATTTCCAGCTCTTCTGTTGCCCCACTAATACGCTGATGCCACAGTACGGCAATTGGAGTCAGTCGCTTGATTACCCTTGCCCTCCTGCGAGTAACCCGTGAACCCGCTGCCGCAAGCTGCTGATCCCAGAGCCTTAGTTCTGGTTCATAATTTTCTGGCAGTCCCGTAGATTGACTCTCCTGTTTCAGAGAGCGAATCTTTTTTAATAAAGCGTTGCGCTGTTTTAAAACCTGCTGATACTGCTGCAAGATACTAGAATACACTGGCTCTAGCTGAATCAATAAACCATCAAGCCAGCTTCTCCGACAGTCTGGTGCCCCACGAACTAAGTCTAAATCCAGGCTGGAAAACTGGACTGCGTTGAGCACGCCCAAGAAATCTAGCTGACGGCGCAGTTTCTCCCGATTGACGCTTACAGTACGTCTTCCTTGTTTACGAAACAAGACGCTCAATTCACTGGTGCCATAAGCCCGTTCTACCCTTGCTTCAACTTGTCCTATGGTAGCTGAGTCTAAAACCAATTCGCGATCGCGTGTTGCCCGATGACTCTTCAAAGTTGCCAGTAGTTCTACAGCTTCTAATAGATTGGATTTTCCCTGGGCATTATTCCCAACTAAAATCGTTTTTTGAGCCGTAAATTCGATCTGACGATCTGTATAATTCCGAAACGAACGCAGATGCAAACTTTTTAAGTACATTGATAGACCAAGATGAGGAACAGAAGACTGCTTACCCACAAATATAAATGAAGAAATTCAGAAAATTAATCATCAAAATCTTATAGGTCGTGTAAAGTATCCTTGATAATATTTGCTGGGTTAGATTTTCTCGGTAGTTCCTTGCTTCATGAGGTAGCAAGTAGCCTCATAACCCGAAAAGAGGAAAATTTAAACATTATCGAAATTTATAGGCTTTCTCAAATTAGTAAGGTACATCCAGAGAATTAACCACTAACAACTGACCAAAACTGAAAAATTGTACTGTACTTGATTAAAATGAGAATCGCTATAGATGATACCATTTTATTGGTAGTCCTGTAGAAGTAATGATATAGAATAAGCGTTAACATCAAGCAACGTCGATCAATGCCGACTTGCCCAAGCTGTTCTTCCGAGAAAACTGTCAAAAATGGTCATATCCACCATAGAAAACAACGCTTTCAATGTTGTGAGTGTAGTAGATAATTTGTTGAAAACCCAGAAAAGATAACGATTGAGCGAAAAAAGCAAGAGCTAATTGACAGATTGTTATTAGAACGAATTTCTCTGGCTGGAGTTTCTCGCACAGTGAAAGTTTCTGAAAAATGTCTTCAGGCTTACGTTAATAATAAATATGCTGTTGTACCAAGAACAATATAAGTAACATCAAAAAAAAGGGCAAGTTGACTATTCAATGTGACGAACTCTGGTCATTTGTGGACAATAAGGGGAATAAACAAGATGTAGTTATTCTCAGTGAAAGATCAAGTTGATACAGGAGGACTAAGGGGTGAATTACCTCTAACTGATTCTCAGAAAACACAAATATCAGAGTACATAAAATTAGTAGAATCAGGCGCACCATCTTCATATAAGAAGCCTAGTGTATCGCCTGGTTTAATTTGCCGCTACGATAACCCTCTAAATCAAGAGTTACATAAACAAATCCTAAATCTTGAAAAGTCTTGACTAATTGAGGTAGATTTACCTGCTGTACAAACTGAGTAATTTGCTCTGCTGGTAATTCGATTTTGGCGGTGTCTTCCTGGGAGCGGACTCGCAATTTATCATATCCCAGGCGACGTAAATAGATTTCGGCTCTGCCGACTCGCTGTAACTTAGTAACGGTAATCACCTCTCCATAGGGAAACCGAGAGCTAAGGCAGGGTTGAGCAGGCTTGTCCCACCAGGCTAAACCTAAGCTGCGGGAGATCTCCCTTACTTCTGCTTTGCTAACGCCAACTTCTGCCAAAGGCGATCGTGCCCCTCGTTCCTTAGCCGCCCTAATTCCTGGACGATAATCTTGCAGATCGTCGGCGTTGACCCCATCTACTACGTAGGGATAGCCTCTTTGTAAAGCCAGAGGCTTAAGGGTGTCGTGAAGTTCACTTTTACAAAAATAGCAACGATCAACTGGGTTAGAGGTGTAATCAGGATTTTCCATTTCATGGGTTTCTACCAGCTCATGGTTGATCCCAATTTGTGCCGCTTGAGTTTGAGCATCGATTAGCTCTTCTGGAAGTAGGGAGGGAGATACTGCCGTAACCGCTAAAGCGCGATCGCCCAATACGTCATAGGCAATTTTAGCGACTAACGTGCTGTCAACTCCCCCAGAGTAGGCAATGATTGCCTGCTCCATCTCCTGAAACAATCTTTGTAACTGGCTTAATTTTGGCTCCCTCATCACTCTTGCTGATCACCATAGTGATTCTAACTGTTAACTCTTTTCATAATATCCAATCGTGGTTGAGAGGTTAGGCTGATAGTTAATCATGAACAGTTATGGCTCAATTGTTGTGAGCGGGCTGTTGATATTGCGGAATGGAAAGGGTAAAACAGCTTCCCTGTCCTAGTTTAGAGGTAACCGTCAGGTCACCACCGTGGAGCTGTGCCAATTTTTTGGAGAGAGTTAACCCTAAGCCAGTGCTTTCATGATGATTACTAATCTGCGGGAAAGGTCGAAATAATTTATTTATGTTTGCCGCAGAAATTCCCACCCCAGTATCCTGAACAGCAAAGTAAAGATGATTATCTTTGAGGGTTACCTGCAATTTTACTGAGCCTTCAGCGGTAAACTTGATGGCGTTGTTGAGGAGATTGATTAAAATTTGCTTGATACGCATGGAATCCGCAACACAAAAATCGATCTGTTCCTCTAGCTCAAAGCTTAACTCTAGTCCCTTAGCTGCCGCTTGTTGTTCTACCATCAGGATCGATGCTTGGCAAATTTCTACTACGGCGAAGCGCTCAAGCTCTAAGACTTGCTTGTTTGCCTCAATCTTAGTTAGCTCTAGATAATTTTTAACTAGGGCTAATAAATGTTCCCCAGAGCCGACTAATAGGCTAGCGTACTGCATTTGTTTGGGGTTTAGCTCCCCGTAGTACTGCTCTTTTAAAGCCCTGGCAAAGCCAATAATTGCCGCAATGGGATTACGTAACTCGTGAACCAAATGGGAAATGTGTTCCTGTCTCAGATGCTTTTGTTCTTGCCAGGCTTGTTTTTCTGCTTCTAGCTGTTGAATTTGCTGTTGCTGTTGTTGGACTATTGGCTGCTTTACTGGGAAATCAAATAATGACTTTTCTAAAATGTCAGGTAGCTGATGTAGTTTATGCCTGAGAACATAGCCATTAATGCCAGACTGAATCAGTCTAATCGCTGATTCGTCTCCTAGGGCGTCTGTAACTAAAATTAGCGGAACTGCGGGAACAATACGTCCCCACCACTGGAGATTATCGATTAAAAAATTTATATCAAGAACTGAAGCAGTTTGATGATAATCATAAATCAGCGCATCATATTGAGAGGGATAGCTGCTTTCTTCACGCTGCTGTGGCGTAGCCGTATCATAGGAGAATAATAAATCTGCTGTGGTTAGAGAAACGGCGATCGCTTGAATACTGGAAGGTTGAGAGGAAACTATAAGAAGATGCACGTTACTGAGTTGTGATGCTCTTGACTGTAGCTGTAAAATCGACCCAGAACTTTCTAACATAGTGTTCAGTACTTCTTAAGAGTTTTAAGTAAATTTGCTAAGTTCAATTTAGTATAATATCTACTGATTTTAATTAATAATCTAATTAATATATAAACCTTTACCTAATTAGGCTCTTTTCCAAACTAATTTCGATCAATTTACCTACTTTTATTTTTACCTTGATCAAGTTTATCTTGCTTCTGAGTTTTGAGTCTCTTAATCGGGCAATTTAATGAGTAACTTAGATGATCTCGATCATAATATTGCTTCAAGATAGCAGCTTTAGGTGCTTAATTAAATCGTAATAGTATCATAGTGACCATTAGCTCAAAATTCTTTTTGAGCAAAAATAATTATAGATAATGTCAACAACAAAGCTGTATATAGTAAACCATAAACAGCATGAGCAAGGAGTTCAGTAAAGCTAGGCAATAAGCCATAGACCGCTTCGTTTTTGAGGTCGAGTCGCGAAAGATTGGGCAGGACTAAATAAAGACTGGTAGTTAAACTTTCAATACCAGGATTTTCACTGAGTTTACCTAACTCCACAAGATCCTCGCTAAAGTGCCCCATTAAATATACGCCAAAGCTCAGTAAGGTAGCCAAAATCGAGCTGGTAAACACCCCAAATAAAATAGCTACGGAAGCTATTAAAGTCAATTCCAGTAGGAGATAGACTCCTGCAATAATTAGGGCTCCCATAGGATAGCTAATCTGGGAAAGGCTTAAAATTGTTAGATAAATCCCCATCATCACTGAAATTGTTACTCCCAGGACGGCAGTTAGTCCCAAATGCTTACCCAGGATTACTTCCGCTCGGCTAATTGGTTTGGGTAGCAGCATCAGCAGCGTGCGCTTTTCTATTTCCTTGTTAATTAAAGCCGTGCCGATAAAAATTGTAATGATTACACTTAAAATAGCGATCGCACCAATTCCGACATCGAGTAGAATCTTTTCGTGGGTACCAGCGGCAATTTCGGGCAGGATTCTTTGGGCAAGAATTAAAAGTAGGGTGAAAAATCCAATAAAGTAAAGAATGCGATCGCGAATTACCTCTTGAAAACCATTATTGGCGATCGCAAAAACTCTGGTTAAACTCATGATAGAGACAAAACAACTCAATTCTTCAGGGTTTACACCGTTATTATGCCCAAAGGAAATGAAAATCTAACACTATTCCCGTAACTATTCAGTGATCCTACTCCCAATTATTGATCCTTTTAATGACTGATATAGCTGCGTAATTTCTCAATTTCTGTCCTAACCTGATTATTCCAGCGATCGCGATTTGCTCCTAGATCTAATTCTTGAACCGAAAGAGAGCGAATCGCCCTAGTAATTGATTCTGAATTATTGTCAACTAAAACAGCCCATTCTCCAAAGAGTTTTTCCGTTAAGGAAGTGCGGCTAATCACCAGTTGAGTATCAGAAGAAAGCGCCTCACAAGCACCGCTCGGCTGGGTAGCATCGCTGGTAGTCAAGACCAACGCCCCTAAACTAGTACAAAGAACCTGATGATACTCTTCGACGGACAAAAAGCCAGTCAGCCTGACATTATCTAACTGCTGGAGGCGAGTTGCAGTAGAATCAGGGAGTTTATTAATATCCGCCGTAATAATAAAGCTGTATTCCCTCAACTGTTCCATAGTCTCAATGAGTAATTCCACTGGCTCATCCCAGGGATCAAAGGAAGCGATGACCAGAATTTGCTTGGGAATACGTTGAACGGCGGCTGATGGCGTAATTTGTTTAATAGGGTCAGAAATCGTAAATAATCGTGCCTTAGGATAAAGATCTCTCACTAGTTGGGACATTTCCGCATTATGGACAATTACCGCAGTAGCATTTCGCAGAATAGTTTGAGCTAAGGGCAATTTTTGCCACATCTCCACCTGAAACAGGGGATTATGAGCATCAATTACATAGGGGGTTTTAGTAATTAATGCTGGCAGAGCACTATAGGTAGGAGGACACTGGGCGATAATATAGGTTGGCTTTTTGGTCAGAATATCTCTAAAATTAGCCAAAAACTTTAGCAGGTAGTCCAGGGGGCGCAAGTACTTAGGGCGAAACAGATGAGGCATGAATTTAAGCCTACAGTTTAACAAAGATGCCAGAACTTCTGGTCTTCTCTGATAGTTTTTCCAAACTATAAACAAGCCACGAGTACTGCGGGAGGATTTTTTCTTTAACATTTTGATCGGTTCAGAGTCTTAATTCTTGCCAGTAAATTTTGATTTAGATTGTTCAATCAACCATCGAGATAATTAAGCGGATTTCCGAGAATAGCGATAAACTGCACCCCAAAGCAACACCATTAAGATAAATTCAGAGGCGATCGTTGCCCAAATAGCACCATACCAGCCATACAGTGGAATTAGCCAAAAATTCAGCAGTGCATTGATAATTGCCACAATAACCTGAGTCCCACTCCTGACGCTTTGAAGATCGGCACCAGTTAAGGTGTCGGCGGCAAACTGGTGCATCGTCCGAAAGAAAATCGTCGGTGATAGCCAAACAAGAGCTACTGCCGAGTCGCTATATTCAGCGCCCAAGATCAGGGGGATTATCTGGGCTCCAACCGCCAAGCCAAGGATAGCCAGGACAGAATAACCGAGGGAGGAAGGTAAGAGCTTTTGACAAAGCTTAAAACTACCTTTGATCCCCGAAACTCCCTGCTGGAAGAAATTACGATAAGATGCCATTCCTAAAGACAGGATCGGCGTAAATGCTACGTTTAGCATATGGAATGCCGCACCATAGATACCAGCAGCTTCTAAGCTGGATAGTTTGGCTAGCATTGACTTATCCAGGTCATTATAAATACTCTGCGCCGAGATCCCAATGGCAAAAGAGAATCCCAAACGCAATTCAGTCATTAACCTCGATATTTTGAACTGAGGATAATCTACCTGCTTGATTAGTAGCCAGCTTGACGTTACTGCCGCGATCAAGGTGGCTATACAATATAGTATTGTCCACAGCATGATAGTGGGATTTTCATAGGCAGTAATCATCAAGACTGCGGCAAAAAAGCGATTTAACGAAACGAGGAAAATGGTATTCGCCGTATAGCCCAACTGTCCGACTGCCATAAAACTATCCCTGACGACATCACTAAGCCGTAAGAAAATTAAGTTTGACAGAGCCACAAAAAAGACAGAGTAGATGGAAATATTAGGAATGGCGATGAGATTATAAAAGATTAAAATTAGGCTCATGCAGAGGGAGCCAAAAAGGAGAGTTTTAAGAATTGCCGTGCCCCAGTATTCCCGAAATAACTGGCGATCGCGCGATACCTGCTGAATTAAGACCCTTTCACTACCCCAGGTAGCAAAAGGCATAAAAATTGCCACAATCGCCACAATTCCCACATATGCACCATACCTTTCGGGAACAAAAGTACGAGCCAGAATTACAAAATAGATTCCCTGAACAACGAGTCTAAAAATGAAAGATTTGAAAATAGCAAAAGAGTTTTTGAATCTTTCACTACCAAGTAATCTACTAAATTGAGAAAATTTAGGAGTCCCCTTCCTGTTAGGCATAGATTAATTCCATAGCTAAATTTTTTTGAGTAATTTATTATTTGAGTAAATAGAGGCTAGAGATAAAATCCAGAGCATCCCACTACTTAAAAAGGATACTTCAGTTAAATTAAAGAAAATTGTATACAGTAACAGTAAAAATACCCACAGCATATGAGTTTCTTTGCCAGCTAAATATCTAAACAAAGAATTAAAGACACATCGGAAATAACCCCAGGAAAATACAGCCAGACCAATTAACCCAATATTAAGCCAGATATGAATAAAGCCATTATGGGCGTTGGGTGGAACCCAATTATGAAGCTGCCAGATTATTTCAGTTTCCCGATGTAAATTTGAGAAAAAGACACCATATCCATGCCCTAACCAGGGCTTAACTTCAATAAATTCCCACAAATCAGCCCACAAGGGAGTTCTACCAGTTAGGGTAATGTCGCGGTCATAAAGTCCCAGCAGACCATCAAGATTAATCATCAGCAAGAAGATTAGCAGAATCGTAAAAATAAGAAATAGCAAGACTAGTAAAACATCTTTCTTAGACTTAAACGATAAGAGCTTTAATCCTTGAGCCGTAGAAAAGATAAATATTACGCTAATTAATGCAGTCGCTGATTGAGCAAAAATAATGATTACAACTGATAATAAGCAACAAATTTTACATAGCAGTCGATAATTTTTACTGGAAGTAGCTAGAAAATAGAAAGTCAGAAAGCTCATAAACATACTTTCTCCCAACCCATTTTTGTGAGGATAGATTCCCCGCCAGGCACCGCTCGGCATAATTCCGTATTCAGGGATTATTACTGCAAAAAGAAAGCTCAATAAAAGAGCAATACCAAAAGTCCAACCGTAAAGCTTAAGCTGTTCTTCAAAGCTAAATCTTGAACCTAGGTAGAGAGCAAATGAGGTGCTGCCGATTAAAGCAACTACTTTCCGAAAAGTAATATCAGGAAGCGATGACCAGGAAATAGAAAAGAGCGCCAGTCCAACCAATAATAAGATCCAAAAATTGGTTTTGAGAAAAGTGAGAGTTATCGGCAAACGAAACGTAAGCAAGGCAAAGGTAATAAGATAGATGAAGAGAAAAGAAAACCTCAGTAGAGCACTATCGATATCTCCTTCCTCCCCGCCAATTGCACCGCCTAAAATTACAGTGTAGAAGCCCTGAGCAAATAGCAATAAAGAAGCTATTGCAAAAAAGTTTTCTAGAGGACGAATTGAGAATTTCATAACTCTTTTATTGAATTGAGAGATCTAAATAGCGTTTCTCGGACTTGTGACGCACATTTTAGAGGATGTTTGCTAAAAGGAAAAGGCTAGAGATTTTACCCGCCGTAACCATAGGAGTTGCTATAAACCGTACAAATTTCAACTAAAACATAATTTTGCGGCTTTAGCTGTTTGCTTTTAACTATCTGTCCTAGCTAAAAAGTAAAACAATACTAGCGGTGCATCTACTCGAACATAAAATCATCCTGTTACCTTGTACAGCACTTTATAAGGAATTTCCTCAGTTCACCACTTGTACTTTTATCAGGATAGTAAAAGGTTTGTATGTTGGCTCATAAATAATGAGCAACAGGTATCCTAACCTTGATCCGTAATGATCCAGTTTAGTGCGTAATTATAAATTTTCAATCAAATTGATAATTAATCCGAGAGTCTAAAATAAAATTTGAACTGCAACTAGGTAATTTATCCAAATTAAAAGTCCAACTGAATAGTTGATCTGGTCAAAATCAGTTGAACCTTTAAATTATCCTAAAGAGAAGGGGGTTGTCTTAAGAGTTAAACTGACTGGCGGATCAGATAATTTAAATAAACATTGAGTTTTTATTAAGCAAGCCCGACAAATAAAACCTCAAGTTAATCTTGATCAATTTATTATCTACTGCAACTACGAGATTAGTTCCCATACTGCTCTTAAATAATAATCCGCCAGCACAATAACGACAGCTCAGGGATTACTCACGGCTAGTATAGTAATAACTGCTGTAGTAGTTAGGCTCGGCATTCATATCGGCTCCGTTAACAATTACCCCCAGCACCTTCTGCCCAGTACCCTCAAGTATTTTTTTCGCTGCGGAAGCACTCCCATAGTCGGCAACCCCAGGTCGAACCACAAACAAAAAGCCATCAATAAACTTGCCAATCACTTTTGCGTCTGCAATACCAATAATAGGCGGTGTATCAAAGATAATCTGATCGTAATGTTGAGATATTGTTGTGACAAAATCTTGGAAAAGAGCAGAATCTAACAGAGGAATAGGATTATCAGCAACAGCTCCAGCAGGCAGCACATCTAGATTAGGCATCACACTTTGCACTCCCTCTTGCCAGTCAATATCACCCCGTAGAACACTGCTTAAACCAACTTGGTTGGCAATTTCCCAAATACGATGTTGAGTGGGACGACGCATATCCGCATCGATCAACAGGATTTTTTGACCACATTGGGCTCTTGCCATTGCTAAATTCGCTGAAACAGAAGACTTCCCTTCTTGGGGAACAGAACTAGTGACAGCAATTACTTTTTTTTCGGTATCTGTATCCAGCAGCTTGAGATTAACCTGAATATTTTGATAAGCCTCTTTAAGAGGCATCATCTCAATGGTCTTTTCTGGCAGATTTTCCGAACCCTTGAGCCGAAGCTGATTTGTCCCCTCAAGACCTAAATTAGGTACTACCCCCTGAAGAGGGTAAGCAAATAAGTTTTCCACTTCCTGGGTATTTTTAATCGTGCGATCTTTTAAGTCCAGCAAGAAAGCTAGTGCTGCACCAAATAAGACACCCATCATGGCACCTGCTGCCACAATAACTGGACCACTGGGGTTGACCGTATCCTCTGCGATCGCCGCATTGGCAATGATTCTTACCCGATTAATATCACGCTGCTCAATAATACCTGCTTCATTTTGCTTATTCAACAGAGTTTCATAGGTTGACTGAGCTGCCTCTAGCTTGCGCTCCAGTTCTCGCTGCTGCTCCTGTAATTGTGGAGATAAGTTAGCTCGCCTTTGGTAGGAATCAAAGGTGTTATTTAAAGATGCCAGTCCTTGCTCTAAACCTTCTTTGCGCAGTCCCAAGTTAGCAAATTCAGAAAGCTGCGCCTGCTTCAGATTACCCAAGCTAAGAATATTAACCCTGTCGGCTAAACCCTGCTGCTGAGGACCAAGAGTTCTGGCAATTTCTTGCCGCAACAGAGCTGTTAAATCAGCCTGCTCCTGTTTTAAGCTAATAATCTGAGGAGCGTTATCAGACAAGACGTTGCTTTGCTGAGTGAGCTGCACCTTAACATTTTGTAGCCGATTTAAAGTCTGCTGCACCCCTACGGATTGACTCAGAGCACTTACAGCAGAGGCTTCTTGCCAGCTCATCCCCAGCTGAGCCTGTAGCCTGTTGAAGCGTGCATTAACGTCTTTTAGCTGGGCGTTAACTTGGTTAATTTGACCCTCAACCTGAGTCACAGAATCGATGTTAGCGCCGATCTGAATCTCCAAATTAGAGATCCCGTTACGATTTTTAAATTGGCGTAAATTTGACTCCGCTTCTCTAACGGTAGCTTCCAGTTTTGGCAGCTGTTCATTGATAAAATTAGTTGCTTGCTTCGTTTCCTGACGATCAGCCGCGGAATAGCCGTCGGAATAGAGCTCGATCGTCCGCTGTACAAAAGCAACCGCAACGTCAGGATCGGGGTCTTCATAATTGACCTGAAGCAAATCTGTCCCAATAATGGGGCTTACGTCAAAAGATTTGATCGCTTCTTTGTAGGTTAAGGGCTTGCCATTGGGCTCTTTGAGGTCTAGTTCCTCAATTACCCGTTCCAAAATAGGTCTTGATTGCAGAATCTTAGCCTCCGTCTCAATCGGGTCCTTATCGAGGACTGCGCGGTTAATCTCAGGGCTACCATCATCAATTCCCAACAATCTTGAGGAACGATCTGATTTGATTAGCAACTGTGCTTCAGCTTGATAAACATCTTTTGAGATTAATGCCGCAATCAATGAAAGAGCGACAATCCCTCCACAGGTTACTGTGGCAGGAATCCAACGACGTTTTAAAACCTGCCAATATCGATTAAAGTCTATATATTCTTCTATATGTAAATTAGAATCCATAAATTTCCCAATGGTAAGCTCTTAGTTTTTGTAGTATGAATATTAATTAGTATTACAAAGATTGTTTCAGTAAGCGCCTTTAGCGCCCAAAACAACCTGGAAGGTCTGCAAAAGAATTTTAAAATCTAACGCTAGAGACCAGTTACGAATGTACTCAAAATCTAAATTGAATACACTATCAGACCCAGTATCAGAACGACCGCTCACCTGCCACAACCCAGTAATTCCTGGTAAAACTTCTTGACGGAAAAAATGGGCTTGAGAGAATTTAGCGACATCCCTAACTGGTAAAGGTCTTGGTCCAACTAGACTCATTTCTCCCCGCAGCACGTTAAATAGCTGAGGCAGTTCATCGAGACTATAGCGACGCAAATATCTACCAATAGAAGTGATCCGAGGATCATCCTTAATTTTGAACAAAATTCCTCCCTTTACTTCATTTTGCTCCTCTAGCTTGCGCTGAAGTTCTCCAGCATTGGCGACCATAGTGCGAAATTTCCAAATTTTAAATTGATTACCTTTAAGACCAACGCGGGTCTGTTTATAAATAATGGAACCTGGGGAATCCAGCCTGATCAGAACCGCAATCACCACCATAGGCAAGCCAAAAACAGCTAATAAGGCGGAGGAAACCAGAAGATCAAAAACACGCTTGCTAAAAAAATCAATCCCCACAATTGCCGAATGAGAAAATCTAATGGTAGGAACGCCCATGATAGTGGCAATTTCCGCCTGCCTTTCTGGCAGCCTGAGGTTAATTGGCAGTATCCGCCAATTAACGCCTACAGTCCTTAATTTCCAGTAAAGGCTAGCATCGCCCTTAACTGCTTCCCAGGAACAAACAAACACTTCATCGAACTCTTTAAAGTTTATTCTGTCCAAAGCATTAAATAAAGCTTCATCATTATGATTAAATTCAGATAAATCTAATTGCTGGGCGATGTGGAAAACGGCACTACTTTCCAACAAGTTACGGGAACTTGCTAGATCATGGGGATTACCAATTAGCAAGACTTTCTGTCTTAAATGGCGATGTTTCTGACGTACATAAGCCCAGACCCAGTTCAAGGTTAACCGCTGAAAAGCTAGCAAAATAATTGTAAATAACCCGCCACTTATTAACTGGTAAAAAATTTGCGTGTCGTAAAATCGCACAATCACGGGAATAACAGCTAAGTGGGCTAAAACAATGGCTGTAACTGCGTTTTTTAGATTACGACTTCTGTCTCCTTTTCGATAGAGATCGTAAGCTGCAAATAGAAAAATCATCACCGTTAAAACGGTCAAAAATAAGCTTAGTATCTGAGAGCCTTCTCCCATAAAATCCAAGCTAAATCCTTGCCAGCCATCTCTAGCAGCAATTATCCATCCCGCAAAGAGGGACAGGCTATCAAGCACGAATAAAATAACTATTTTTAGCCTGTAGGAAATTTCTTTATCAGCTAGCTTTAAATATCCAGGAGAGCGCAGATCTCTGTACTCAGCTATCTCATCAGGCAGATCATCTTTTCCTGCTGCATAGTCTGAAGTATCGGAGAATTTATCTAACATATGTCGCTTGTTAATAGGTTTAACGGTTTTGAATCAGATTTTCCACTCAAATCTAGTATTTTTTTTTACTCTAAAATCCAGTGCAAATACCGAATCCAAGCTGAGGAACCCAACTGTGAAACAATTTCTAAAATAATTTAAACTTCAAAAAGTATTAATAATTCCTCACCTACAATCATATCTAAGTATGTTCATTTAAGAGAAAACACTTAGTTATAATGTATGTATAACCTACCTTTAACTACCTGTCAATGGTTCAACCTAGATGGCTCAAATTGCTCAACATTAAGTGAATCCCTTGCTTACTATCTGTTAGCAATGAAGAGCAGAGAAAGGTGAAAAATTTTGTTAGAAAATATCTTTGCGGCGGAGCACGATTAAAGCAATAAGTGCATAAACTAAGGTATGAACCCCCAAAACTCCCCAATTTAAAATCAGATTATCCCAGGTTGCATCGTATACAGAAGAAACTTCAAATATTTCACTGAGGATTGCTGCATTTAATCCTGGGTTGGGCGCCATGGCATTGACGTCAGCTAGGGAGCCATAAGCGCCAATAGACCAGCGACTAAGCATTAACCAAGAAAGGTTGCTCGACCAGCCTTCAAGATTGAAGAGGACTCCTGAAAAGATAATTTGAGGAATCATAATCAGGGGCAAGATACCGTTGCCTTCATTCTCCGTTTTGACAAACGCCGACAGCATCAGACTGAGACTGGTGCTGGCGATTAAAGTCAAAAAAGTGGTAATGGCAAAACCCAACGCCCAGGGAATCAGTGGAGACTGCGGAGGGTCGAAAACTAGCAGTACCACTGCGGAAATCAAGAGGGTTTGAACTAAAGCCAAGCCGCCGCGAATTATCAGCTTGGAGGATAGATAGGGGAGTATACCTAAATTTAGTAGTCTTTCGCGGAAATAGATCGCCGTTTCTTTAACTAGCTCGCGGATCGCGTTTGATAAGCCAATCCAAATGGCAATGCAGCTAAAAATGAAGAGGAGTCTCAGAGCCAGAGAAGCTTGGGTTAAGCTTGGCTGATCAATAATACTGAGGGGTTGTTCGTTGCGTAAAGGTAATCCTGTGAGGGCGATAGTGATGGGTCCTGCTAGCAAGGTTAAAATTAGGCTGGTGCGATCGCGACTTACTAGTTTCCAGTAGCGCTTGCAGAGTAAAGCTAGTTGAGTCCAGGACGAGATGACTGTTTTGGAAGTTTTGGATTTGGCTGCTGATTGGTTTTCCTTCCCAGGACTGAGGGAATTTTGAATATAGGATTGATATTCAGGGGAAATAGTATACTGCTTTGACCAGTAGTTGATTCTCTCGGCGATCGCCGCTTTATTTTTGCCTTTATTCAGCTCAATATAAATGTCGGCAAAGTCAGAAAATTTCTCATCCTCAAAGTTACCGCGATGACGCTGAAAAAACGGCAGCGCTTCTTCGGGTGGACCATAGAAACAAAGATTACCCCCCAGTCCCATGAAGGCAATGCGATCGCAAATACTGATGTTATCGGTAGCATGGGTCACCAGGGCAATGGTGCGCCCACGGTCTGCCTGTTCCCGCAACAGCTGCATCATTTCTTTATCGAGACCAGGATCTAAGCCAGAAGTTGGCTCATCCAGAAAGAATAATTTGGGGTCTGCCAGTAGCTCCACCCCAATACTGACTCGTTTACGCTGTCCACCACTTAGCTTAGAGACTAAAGTATTACGGACGTGGGAAAGCTTAACCTGCTCTAGGGTATTGGCAATTACCTCGCTAATGTTGGTGTCGGGGGGTAGGCGTAGCTGACAGGCAGAATGTAAAACCTCTGACACGGTTAAATTGCGGTGGATAATGTCATCCTGGGGGACATAGCCCACCTGAGAACGGTAAATAGCCCAGTTTTGCCGCAGATTATCTCCATTGAGGTAGACATTACCCGAAGAGATTGGGGAAATACCCAACAGGGCTTTCATCAAAGTAGACTTGCCCGCACCACTACCGCCAACAAAAGCCACTAGCTGTCCTGGTTCCAGCACTAGAAACACATCATTAAGGATGGTAAAGCTTGTTCCCTTTTTATCTTGAACCTTGAAATTTAGCTTGTGGGCGTCAAGGCGAATTTGATTGGTGGCGTTGGTTAATTCTAGAGCTTCCCCCGTAAACAGCAGGACGTAGGGTCCAATTTGAATCGTATCCCCCTTATTTAGGAGGTAAGACTTTTGCAGGCGATCGCCGTTGACGAAAGTGCCATTACTGCTGCGATCCTGGAGGATATAGCGTCCTTTGCCATCAGGGTTAATGGTAGCGTGGAGACGAGAAACTGTGGGAGCATCTAGCTCCATAGCGGAAACGCTGTTGGGCGATCGCCCCAGCTCCACAGGCCAATTTTGTAAGCCCTTAAACTTGAGGCGGCGCACTCTGGGAATGCTCATCTCCCCCCGCTGGGGGTTATAGTAGGTCAGAGCAATTTGCTGGCGGGGATCTTGTCCAATAAAGAGTTGTTCCCCATTTTTAAGGATATGCCCTTCGGTTAAGTTGATGCGCGACTGATTGAGGAAAATTCCGTTACCACTGGGTTTATTGTTATGGCGATCGCCATCATAGATGCGAAAATTATTGCCTTCTTTCTCGATAATTGCCTGTTTACGGGAAATGACGTTCCAATCCCTGGGAGCCAGCAGATTAGCCCAGGAGGGGTCTCGACCCAGGAAGTTAGTATCTTGGACAAGAGTCAAAGCCTTTTTTTGTCCTTGGTTATCTAGTTCAATGTAGGGTTGAGTATCTACTGTTGTTCGCTCAGTTACCCTGGAATAATTGCTAGTCATAAAAATTGTTATATTTTGGCTATATTTAAAAATTTTCTTGCTTAAAATTCTAAGTGCATCGGCGGGGAATTATGCAGCGCTGGAAGACTTTTTATAGGAGTTGGCAGAGATTATCTGGATTCTCCTTGCCGTTGAATGGGGTTAAGATGGCGTACCCTCTTTTAGACAAATGCTCCTAGGGTTGGTCAAAACTACCCCTAAAATATCATTGTGTAGTATTTTGGGTAAAGAGTATCTAATGATGATAGTGTTATCCTTAATCTCTTATTCTAAAATCTGGTTAAGCAGCAATCCTTAAGTTGGCAACTAGATTTAAGCTCTGACAATAAATGCTCAACTAAAGGTAACGTTCTTCTGTGACCCACCAGTAGCTTACCCCTTTGATACCCTGACTATTAGTCAAATTAGTGACAGCGTGTCTCATAAAATTTAGCTTGAGGTCGATCAATGCTCCCTCGCCAAAAAACAGTCGAAATTTTTTCTACCTTTATCCAATTTGATTATGACCGCTTTGGTGGTTGGGCGACGGATACTCGTTTACGTCGCAGCATGAGACAGTCTTTGGCTAAATTATCTGAGGATAATGTCCCCAGTTTTTGGGCTTTATATTGGCATCAGATCTGGCAAGAGCAGCCTCAGGGATTAGCCAGAGAACACCTGACGGCTTATCTACAGGAAGTTTGTTTTTGGTCGGCAACCAAAACCATTGGCGGGTTTAGCAGCAGCCAATACACAGTTCCCGATTGTTTTCAGGCAGCGATCGCCAGAATTGATAAGGTGCTCAAGGGATTTGATCCCGAACGTGGTTTTAATCTTAAAAGCTATGCCAGTATTACCTTTGGTAATTTGATTAGGGAATTGCTGCGCCAGAAAAAGGAAATTGATATTTGTTCTGACTGGTCTCTACTGCGGAAGTTAAGCCACAAAAGAATGGGGGAAGCCCTTGCCCATGCAGGTCTGGAATCAGACGTTATCGAGCAGTATATTCTCGCCTGGGAATGCTTTAAGACTGTTTATGTTCCTGAGCGAGCCAGCTCTACCCGCAAGTTACCCAAACCAGACCCGCAAATCTGGCAGGCGATCGCCGATCTTTACAATCAACAAAGCCCCACTCAACTCGGTCAGCAGGGGGAAAGCGCCACCGCTACGAGTCTAGAAAAGTGGCTGCTGCTCTGCGTTAAAGCGGTGCGTTCTTATCTTTTTCCCAACGTCACCTCCCTCAATAAGCCCAAACCTGGCTATGATTCGGGGGAGATGGTAGATTCCATTGTCGGGGAAGTTGATGATTCTTTGTTGAGCGACATGATTGCCCAGGAAGAAGTTCAGCAGCGCAGCCAGCAGCAAACAGACCTGAATCAATTTTTGACTGCCGCGATCGCTCGATTAAAGCCTGAAGAGCAAAAATTACTAGAGCTTTACTATTCCTACGGTTTAAAGCAGGCAGCGGTCGCCAAGGAGTTAAACACGCAGCAGTATACAATCTCCCGTAAGTTATCCAAAGCGCGAAAAGTCCTGCTCAAAGCTTTAGCGGAGTGGAGTCAGTCAACTATGCATATTTCTCTGACATCGGACGTACTGGACAATATCAGCTCACTGTTGGAAGAATGGTTAGCCAATAATTATGACAGTGACTAGTAAATCAACCTCAATCCTAAGATTAGGAGTACCCCGATGACTACGATCAACTCTGCCCTCTTTAACCCCACTGACCTAGTTTTAGAACTAGATTCTAAGCTCGTTGACCGTGCTTGGACACAAAGCAGCGGCAATTCTGGCAATGCAGCTAGCCGCTGGCAAAGCTATCTCAATCGAGTGGCGTTAAATACCGTTCTACCTTGGTTACAGTCAGAAGAAGATTCCAGCGCTAAGTTAAGCTGGGGAAAAGCTGCTCAAGGAGATATTTGGGAAGTAGTCAACGGTGCGGCTCTCACTCTAGGAACTACTAAGCTGGTGCTAATTCCTAGTGAAGCAGAAGATTTGAGCGAATTGAGAGTTCCTCAAGAATGGATCGATATTCCAGAATGGGTCGCAGACTATTATTTACCCATTCAGGTTAACCTTGATGCTGGTTATGTTCGTCTCTGGGGCTATACCACCCATCAAAAGCTCAAGCAGTCAGGGGAATTTAGCTATAGCGATCGCACTTATAGCCTGAGTGAGGATGAGTTAATCGCTGACATTAACGCTCTCTGGGTTGCCCGTGAGCTTTGTCCCGACGAAGTTACCCAAGCAGCAGTAGAACCAGTTGCCGAACTTGCTGCTGCTCAAGCCGAGAACTTAATTACCCGCTTAGGCAGTCAGTCTCAACTACTACCAAGGCTTGCGGTTCCTTTCGCTACCTGGGGCGCTTTACTTAAGAATCCTAACTGGCGTCAGCGTCTAAGCGCGACTCGTCGTGGCGCGACTCCCAAAACTCCCCTCTGGCAGTGGTTTAATCAAAGCGTGGCGAATATATCCAGCGAATTTGGCTGGAGAAAAATTGAAATGAGCCTAAGTACTCAGGGGGCAAGAGGAGCAGCTACAGCGGACACAACTGCCGTACCTACTTTTGGTCTGGCTAAAAAAATTGCGATCGCCAGCCAACCCTATGAGTTAAAAATCCTTCCCCTAGAGGAAGCAGGCTCTTGGAGATTTGAGCTATCTTGTCTAACTCCTGGCTGTTTAATTCCCGCAGGCGTTACCCTGAGACTCCTTACTGAAGATTTACAGGGATTTGAAGGTAATGAAAATATTGCCACTGAGCCTGTGAGCAATCTAGCTTTAGAAGTAGATTTGGATTCAGGGGAATCTCTAGTCTGGCAGGTTGAACCTACTCCCGATGATTATCAATTAGAAGTTCTTCAGTTCTAATTCTCTAGACTGTTCGTCTTTTTAACTGTGTATTCAAATTCTCTGAAAGGGAATAAGGAACAGGAAACAGATAGAATCAAATTTAAATGCGTAACAGCTTAAGATTAATAGTTTTGCTGAAGCTATATTATAATCGTCCGTCTAAAATTGCTCGGATTCTTACTTCATCATTCTCCTCAATCTTAAAATAGCTTTGATTTAATTGTTTTAACTATATTTAAAACTTATGTAAATAATGTAAGGCTTTAGATAGCAAAATTAGTAAGTAGATTTCCCAATAATGTTCTCAGCTGTATCGATTAAATTGTCATAGTGTAAAAGTAATCCAGAGCTTCTTTTCTGATTTTCTCGCCGAATTCTATAGGTTCTTTCTTTAAAATCTTTACGCCGTCCCGCAACGACAACATAATGAATTCTTGTGGTGTCAAGCTGAGTAAATTCGTCAGGAAGAGAGCTATCTAACTTTTTATACTTATCAAAAGTTTCACGTAAAGCAGAATATTTTGCCTCAAGCCAGCGATTCCAGTCTGATACTTGTTCAAGCCCCATACGGAAAACTTCGCCAAGACTACCATCTTCCTTTGTAATCCTTCCCTGGACTGCTTCCAACTCGACAAAAACGAAGTGCCAGCCACCTGAATTTTTTCCAATCAGCAGATAGTCAACTTTATAAGAGTTTCCTAGCTGAAATTCACGGAATAAATAGGCACCATGATGTCCAAAGTTAAAGTATTCTTTTAAGATAGAAGCAATAATAAAATACCCTTGTTTTTTAGAAATATATAGCAGTCGAAGTAAAGATTAGGACGATTAAAAAAGTCTCACGCAAAGTCGTTTATCCCCGTCGTACATGGGGGCAAAGGCGCAAAGAGACTCAAAGATGTCTTAACCTATAGTTCGATGGCTATAATTTAAGATTTCACGTTCTTTAACATTCTCTGAATCGATCAGTTTACGAAATGACTCAATTAACATATTGAATCGTTCTTGATCTTCATTAAGTTCGACTGTATCAAGGTATAATCTATATTGTATAGCCTCACCAGAATAATTTAAGATGTGTTATTGTAACCTAGCTATTAGATAGACTGAATAATATCAGCAATATATTCAGTTTTTATTGTTACTAAATCTGACGATAGTTCAGCAATGCGATCGCTCTTCTGCTGGAATTAGACAATAGATTTTGCTCATTTCTAAAGCATACTAAAGTCTAATGCAGAATGGCGATCGCCTTATTTTAAATAAATAAATAAAATAGTTTTTTACCTCTGCAACAACTCGTTTAAGGAGAAGGGTTATGGGAAGGTCAAATATACCCCTTAACCCTTTCCCTTTAACCAGCCTCAGAAAATCAATCTTCGAGGCTTGTCGAGTTAACGTTATTCAGCAGACTCTGTAAGTGCTGTGACATCAGGGATCAAGCTGGCATAGTTATCCAAATCATCCACCACCTCACGATATTGCTCCCTGGCGGCATCAAAGTCCCTCTGAGCCACCGCAGCATCTATTCTTTCCAGGTGCCTAAAAATATCTCTAGCCATCTTCAACGCAGGCTTTTGCTCACTAGGCAGGAGAGATTTAGAAAGATAGGTTAAATTTCTCCTCACCGAGCCTAAAGAACCATGAATAAAGCTATCCGCATTAACCCAGTCTTCATTATCAAGGTATTCTCCTAACTGGGGAAGTCTTTTTTGAGTAGCAATCAGGGGAGCACGATAGGCTTTAACTTTTTGTAGTTCTTCAGGAGTATAGGTTGGTGGCGCGGAAGCGTTAGGACCTCCACAGCTGACTAACAAGGTTGTCACTAAAACTAGTACTAAAGAAAGAATTGGGCGAAAAATCTTCATCTTGCTGAAAATATAAAAAATATAATGTAACGTTATATTAATCTTCTCAGAAACTTTCAAGATTAGAAAATTTTACGGCGAAAAAATTGCACTATTTCTTGAGCAATCTCAGATCCCCAGTGTTCTTGGGGATAGTGTTGGGCTTCGGGAAGCTTCACCAGAGTGATTTCTGAATTGCTAGCGGCTAACTTTTCTACAGGAGACAAATCTAACCAAGGATCTGCTTCGCCCCAGATAATTAGGGTTGGTAGCTCCCATTTACTTAATCCAGCTTCAATTGTTGCTGTAGCCATGGGTAGCTGTAGCTTTTTCAGGGTGGTCATTAATGCCCTACCCACCGCTGAACTTTGCAGGTAGGGTTTACGGAGTACATCTAGGGCATCATCTTTAATTACAAAGCCACTGCCTTTTTCTAGGTTGCGATCAACCAGTAGGGGATCTTGAGTCATCATGTCCCCCACTAAGGGAAAAGTCATTTGCTTGAGAGACCAGGGCAGCTTACTATCAGCAGTTAGGGGAGTATTGAGAATAATTAAACCTGCGATCGCCTCAGAATTTTCTAGAGCGTACTGAATTCCAACCTGACCCAAAAATCCTTGAACCACTAAGTAAAATTTTTTTAATTTTAAAGCAGTGATGAGTTCTGCTAATTCTTGAAGATATGCTTCAGGAGTATAAGGAAAATCTCGCTGGTTTGGTTTATCAGAAAACCCCGAACCAATCCAGTCGGGGGCAATACTGGGGATATTTTCATCCGCCAACACAGACATTAACTTTTCCCAGGTATAGCTATGGGCAGGTACGCCATGAAGCAGCAGCAGGGGCGGGCGATCGCTTTCTATTTCCGTTTGACGATAAAACCACTGGAACTTACCAACCTGGATTTTATCTGTTTTAATCGACATTTAATTTTATTTGCATATTAACTCTTGGTGGCAGCATACACTATCGACTAACCAAAGCAGAAGAAACGTGCTGCACCTCATTTGAATGAGAAATACTATCAGCATTTCATCTTACTTATTTAACAAAATCTAAAATTATAGATTCTTAATCAATACTTATTCTGTAAGCCATAGGATAGATATAGCGGAGAAAACTTCGTTAAAATATATCTGCGCTCATATTTACTGCATTTAGATTGGCATTAGAGCTAAATCACTTCTGAAGCAAGCCTCAACCGCAGATTGTCAACACCTCGATTGGGTATGGCGAGGAGAACATGCGGCAAACCCGATCGCCTTTGTCGCCACCCCTCTCGGTCAATTATTCACAGCCATAAAACAGCATAATGACTAGTACTGAATCCATTGAGAGTGCAATTGATCTTAACGATCCACAATATTACTTTAATCGTGAACTGAGCTGGTTAGAGTTTAATCGGCGAGTTTTAGCGGAGGCAATGGATCAAAGGACTCCGTTACTAGAAAGGCTTAAGTTTATGGCAATTTTTAGCTCTAACCTAGATGAATTTTTTATGGTTAGGGTGGCAGCCCTCAAACAGCAGGTAGAGGCGGGAGTGAGCAAACTATCCATGGATGGTCGTACAGCACAGCAGCAGCTAGAAGCGATCGCCGAAGTGCTCACGCCAATGTTTAGCCAACAGCATCAGCATTTTGAGCAGGTGCTACGGCGGGAACTGACTAAAATCGGCGTAAATATTCTCAACTACGTCGATCTTAATCAGGAGCAGCGCAACCACATCAACAGTTATTTTGAAGAATATATTTTTCCCGTTCTGACTCCTTTGGCGGTAGATCCTTCTCATCCCTTTCCCTACATTTCTAATTTGAGTCTGAATCTAGCGGTGGTACTCAGAGAGCCAGCAACTGAGCAGGAGTTATTTGCTAGGGTTAAAATTCCCAAAGTGCTGCCTCGTTTTGTGGCGCTTCCCGAAGCATTGCGGCAGCCCTATCGGGGTAACCCTGGAGTCTGGACGGGAATACCGATGGAGCAAATCGTGACCCATAATCTAGAGTATTTATTTCCTGGGATGAATATTCTGGAGTCCTACGCCTTTCGAGTCACTCGCAATGCGGACTTATCCGTTGAAGAGGATGAGGCTGATGATTTATTGCTGGCGATCGAAAAAGAATTGCAAAAAAGGCGTATTGGCGGTTCTTCCGTTCGCGTGGAAATTGAAGCTTCCTTGCCCAAAGAACTCCGCTCGACAATTATTCGTGAATTAGCTTTAGAAGAAAACGATGTTTATGACGTAGATGGTCTACTTGGCTTGGGAGATCTGATGTCATTTATGTCTCTCCCCCTGCCTAAACACAAAGATCAACCCTGGAATGCTATATTACCTAGCCGCTTGAACTGTCTGCAACAGGAGGAAAGTGAAGCTGGTAGTGAAGGAACCAATTTTTTTGACGTGATTCGCCAGGGAGATATACTGGTGCATCATCCTTATCATTCTTTTGGCAGCACGGTACAGAGATTTGTCACCGAAGCAGCCCACGATCCCCACGTTTTAGCAATCAAGATGACGCTGTATCGGACTTCTGGAGATTCGCCGATTATTAAGGCGCTAATTGCCGCTGCTCAAAACCAGAAGCAGGTCGTGGCATTAGTTGAGCTTAAAGCCCGTTTTGACGAAGAGAATAATATTATTTGGGCGAAAAAGCTGGAAAAATCGGGAGTTCACGTAGTTTACGGCGTTACAGGACTTAAAACTCATACTAAGATTACTTTAGTGGTGCGTCAGGAACAGGAACAAATTCGCCGTTATGTTCATATTGGAACTGGTAACTATAATCCCAAGACCGCTAAGACCTATACCGATCTGGGCTTATTTAGCTGTGGCGAAGAACTGGGGGCAGATTTAACGGATTTATTTAATTTCCTTACGGGGTACTCGCGACAAAAATCCTATCGTAAATTGCTAGTCGCCCCAGTCAGTCTGCGAGCAAGAATGATGGAGATGATTCAGCGAGAAGCTGAAAACTGCCGTCAAGGGAAAACGGGGCGGATTGTGGCAAAAATGAACTCCCTGGTAGATCAGCCAGTAATCCAAGCCCTCTACGAAGCTTCCCAAGCAGGAGTAGAAATTGATTTAATTGTTCGCGGCATTTGCTGTCTACGACCAGGGATAGCCAAGATCAGCGATCGCATTCGGGTAATTAGTATTATTGGAAGATTTCTGGAACACTCCCGCATTTTCTATTTCCATAACGATGGGGCAGAAGAAATATATATCGGCAGTGCCGACTGGATGACTCGCAATTTAAGCCGAAGGGTTGAGGCTGTTACTCCAATTGAAGCTCCCGAAATTTTTAGCGATCTCCAAGAAATTTTGGCGGTAATGCTGGCAGATAATCGTCAAGCTTGGGAACTCCAAAGTGACGGGACTTACGTCCAGCGCCAACCCCAAGCAGAAGCAAAATCTCAATGCTCCCAAAATATTTTTATGGAAATGGCGCTTCAGTCAGCGAGAATCCCCTTGAATGAATCGGTGTAGCAATAAAGAGAGAATCAAGATAATTTCACGTCCAGTCTTGTTTTTCTCCCGCAGCATTGCGTCGATATACTGTCCCCGCAGCATGAATCGCTCTGGTTTGACGGAAAAGTTCTTCTTCTGTTAGTTGCCAGGTGTCTAGGACGATTTTTAAGTCTCGCTGAATGTCTCGCGCCCCAGGAAAACCACGGTAGCGAATCATTAGGCGAGCTAACTCTACCAATTCCCGTTGCCCTGGATTAGACTTAACTTCCGATAGCTGGTCTACCGTAAGACGATCTTTTTTGCGCTGGGGATGCTTTTGTTCTGTGGTTTTACTCATGATTTTTTCAAAAAAAAATCGTCATGGTTGACGATGGGAAAGTTAACTTTTAAATAATCAACAATCAATCTAGATAATATCGAACTTGCGAAGACCCAAATATAGACCCGATGCTATACCTGTGTACAAAGCGACGATTAATATAAAAGGTATTACACCACTCATGTCATATCTCCTTAGCTATCCTAATAAAGAAATTCTAGATTTAATTATTAACTTTGGCTAATCCTCAGCAACATCTATTAACATCAGCCTGGTAAGATTCTTGAACTTTATGATATTTCATGATTGCGATCGCACCAGTTGAGGTAAGACAGCTATTAAGCTCGGTATCAGATAGCAAGCTTTTTTAGTTACATGAATGATATTTCTCAATGGTACGGAGTTTTAGGCGTTAGTCGTACAGCCTCGCTAAAAACAATCAAAACAGCGTATCGTGAACTAGCTCAACTCTGGCATCCTGACCGATATATTGACGATCCTGAGCTTAAAGCAAGAGCCGAAGAGGAAATCAAGGAAATTAACCAAGCTTACGCGGAAATTAAAGCTTATCTTGCCAGCAAGTTAAATACTGGGGAGCGGACTGAAAGCAGTACCTCCAGCGCCCAACGCCCCCAAGTCCATAAGACTCAGCAAACCCCTCAATTTTATTACCAGCAGGGAGTTAATCTTGCTGAGGCGCAGAATTTTGAGGAGGCTTTAACCAGTTTTGCCCAAGCAATTAAGCTCAACCCAGATTTTCTAGAGGCTTATCAGTATCGTGGCTTTATTCTCTCGAAAATGGGTTTCAACCTCCGTGCCGATGGGGAATTCAAAAAAGCACACCAAGTTAAATTAAGGAATCGCAAGCAACAGCCGCAAAGTTCAGCTAACTATGGCAATCAGCAGTCTACCCCCCCAGAGTCAAAGACGATTAAAACCCAAACTCGCCAACCAATTCAATGGCAAGACAGTATTTTAGTTAGCAAGCCTTGTGAAAATTTAATTGTTACTGCTGGAGGGGAAATTGCAGGGAGTGATGGTACTAGAGATATTTCTCTATGGCACTCAAGTACATTTCTAGGAAGCTTACAGGGACACAGAGATCGCATTTCCAGTCTAATTTTAAGTCCTAGCGGTCAAACCTTAATTAGCGGTAGTAAAGACCAAACCATCAAGTTTTGGGATGTAAGAAAGCAAAAATTGATGCGAACTTTTGAAGGTTCTTTTGATGGACATCTTAATGAGATTAGTACTTTAGCCGTTAGCCCCGATAATCAAATTCTGCTAAGTTGCGATTTAGATAACTCCCTCAAAATCTGGGACATTAACCACGGCAAAGTTATTAAAACAATTTCTTTTGCGGCTGATGTAACCAGTTTGGCAATTAACCCTAATGGACAAATATTTTGCAGCGGTGGCTTAGAGCCCCAGATTAGGCTTAGACAGCTTCGGGATGGACAGGTAATTCGCTCCCTCAATAATCAGTCTGGAGTGTTATCGTTGGCTTTTAGTCCCGACGGTAGATCACTGGCTACAGGAGGCTTTAATCGCACGATTAAAATCTGGGATGTAACGACAGGTCAAACAGTTTATACTTTGACTGGACATACTGACCGTATCACTCAAGTTATCTTCAGCAGAGATGGTCAAACCCTGATTAGCAGCAGTTGGGATCAAACCATTAGACTTTGGCAATTAAATACAGGCAAAGAAATTTTTCAGCTTAGAGCACATGAAGACTATATCAACGCCATGGCGTTTAATCCTAGGAATCAAACTTTAGTTACCAGCAGTAGCGATCGCACGATCAAAATATGGCACTGTAATCTTTAGCTGGGTAGATTGGTATCAATCAAGTTAATTTGTTAAAGCTGTTAATAGTTAAATGAAGTATATTGACCTGCAACAAAGATTAAAGCATTATCAAGTAGCAGGACTGGTTATGGTTAAGCTTAATGCCTCTAAGTCAGCTCTGGCGGCAGAATATCAGCGTTGCTTACAGTTAGGGCTTTCTCAGAGCGATTTATTGAGGCTGACAGCAGTTAAAAACTATCAACGACTGGATGCAGTATCAACGTTAGAAATACAGGCTAATCCTCAGTCTTTTCCCTTGCGAGTTATTAAGGCAAAAACCTATCAGTTAGGACAGGTTGATAATCTTCAGGATTTAAAATTGGCTTTTCCCATATTTAATGATTCACAGTATGATTTTCGGACAAAAATTTCCTGGTCGCAATGCGCCTACGCTATTGATCAGCTAACTCAAGACTCCCAGGAGTTTACTCAGTTTAAGCAAGATGTTCGCGGGTTTATTGAGGCAATCAAACTACAGCAATACCATCAGCTTACAGGAGATAATGCGGTTACCGAAGCCGCTGACGACTTGGCTAACTATATTTGCTGGTGGAAAGGGGCGCAATGGGAATACACCCTAGCCACCAAAGCATCTACCTTAGATCTATTAAAAAGAGCCTGGCTAGAACAATATTTTGCCCAGCATGAGCTAAAGCAGCTACTAAAATATAGCCCAATTGAATAAGCTGAGTTACGATATCGAACCAGTTAGAGATTTTGATTATGACTGAGCATTGAGCATTGAGCATTGAGCAATGAGCAATGAACATATTGCTTTCAAGCTACTTCCAAACGGATGATAAATGGTAAATGAAATGACTGTCTCCAAACCGATCAAGAAACAAAATAGCCTCCAAAAAATCATTCAAACTTGGAAGGATCAGATTATCTGTTTTCCACCCCAGGGCTCAGGTTATGGTGCTTATTTTGTCGATACGCGCAACGGTGAACTGGTTAACTATATTCGGGCTAGCTGCGATGAATTACGTCATTTGGGTTCTAACTATAATTCTTTACTGGGGAAAATTAAGGAACAGTATTATGGTTATTTGAAAGAGGCAGTTCTTAACAGCATTAAATACGAAGCCACCCGCAGAGTAGTTAAAAAACAGCATGAATGGATTCAGTCTAGCTACAGTAATCTAATTCAACAACAAGAATTAAACGTTAAACGACAGTCTACAGAAATTAATCACTTAAAGCAGATTATTGAGGAACAAAAGCAAGAAGTAGCTCAGATTAAGCAAGAATGTCGGGGAAATCTGGCAGCAATTCAAGCAGAAATTTTACTTCAGCAAAAAGAAAGAGAGATTGCCCACAAAAATGATGAGATTGCTCGCTTAAATCAGCAACTAGAGGATTGCGATCGCGAAATTAATAGTCTTAAATCTGAGTTGAGTATTGGCTTGCAAGAATTAAAGCTTAAGTATAAAGGTTTAATTACACAGTTTATTGCTAACTATAGCGAACAACAACAGGAATCCCGTAACTATAAAAGTTTGCAGGCTTGTCAGAATATTTTAATGAAGCTGCAAAGCAAAGTTAATTCTCCCCAGTCTGCTAATAAATTTCCCCCAGCAGAAAATATGGAACTTCATAATAAGGTTAAATTCCTCAGAGTTAGCTGATTAGTAATTCCCGATTACTGTTAAATGAAATTACGGTGGCGACTTTTGAGGTTAGTTGTTAAAAATGACGTGACTTATTATTAACCTATAACCTATAACCTATAACTTATGGAGCTTTTTAAAATATGGTTTGTTCTAATGCAAGTTTATAAGGCAATATTCTCAAAGCTTAAGGCAGCATATTATTTTGATAACGACTAACCACTAACCACCAAAATTCGAGACCCCGCGTTATCCTAGAGGACTACCTTCGGGGCGTGCGAAGCGGTCCCGTACCACAAGGGCACTTGTCCTCGAATGGGGATAACATCAAGCGGGATAATATATCCTTTAGGACGCACTGCTTCACCGCACCGCCGTTAGAGGGCAGACCCCGCGTACCACAAGGGCATAATATCGCCGTCAGGCGCAAGGGAATGCTGCCCTAGCAAGGGAATGCTCGAATTAACTAACCACTTATAGAAAGTAATCAATATTTATTAATCTAAGAGTCAATTAAAGAAAAATGAGCATTAACACCCAACAGCTACCATTACAGGAAGTTATTCAAAGCTGGAAAGATCGGATTGTTTGTCATCCGCCAAGGGGGGAAGGTGCTGAAGCTTATATTATCAATTCCAGTACAGGCGATCGCACTAAATATATTGAGGCTAATTGCGATAGTCTACGACATAACGCCACTAATTATGATAGATTACTGAGTGAAATTAAGAGAAAGCATCAGGGAATTTATAAAGAAGCCATTTTAAACACGATTAAATATGAAGCTACCCGTCGGGCATTTAAGGTACAGCATGACTGGATTCATCAAAGCTATCAGGGACTAATTAAGCAGATCAAAAGCCATAATTTTGATCGCCAAATGGTGCATAAGATTGAGTGTCTTAATAAGATGGTGGCAACTCGCGATCGCGAATTAAAAAAGCTTAAGTCTGAATGTAAGGATGGTTTAAAAGAACTCCAGTCGGCATATAAAAAGCTCCAGCGACAGTATGCTAGAGAAGTTAAGCGCCGAGAGAAGTTAGGAGTTAGTAATAAGAGTTTAGGAGCTTATAAAGGTCATTTTCGTCGCGCCCAGAAAAAACTGATTAGCTTAAAAGCAGAGAATAAAAATCTTCAACAACAAGTTAATTTATTAGAGTTCAAAGTACAAAAATCTTAATTTCTTCTATAATTATCTCCTGATAATAAACGTTCTAGCCAGATTATTATTATTTTTTTTCTTTTTTTCTTTGTTTGATAATTATAGACATAACACGTTTTTTGAAATAATGCAGATAATAAGAACCAATTATAAATTGGAGAATATATCCTAACGAGCCATTGACCAATTCTCCAAAGCTGTGTCAAAAATATAGTTGATGTCGTTATTAT
>JBCBIE010000044.1:0-46172 GCA_038524995.1 Cyanobacteria bacterium J06621_8 | reverse complement strand
GTCTGCTGGAAATTCAATCTTACTCAATTGATGACCCCGACCTAGTTAAAATTCTCCAAAATAGCCAAGAGCGAATTTATTCCATGGCGTTAGTGCATGAACAGCTTTATTGTTCTGATAATCTTCAGCAAATCGATATTAGTCACTATATTAATGCCCTAATAGAGAAGATTTATACTTCACATATTAGCCCAGCCAAGCAGATTAAATTCATAGTTAATGTGGCGGAAATTAAGCTTAATATTGAAACTGTTAATTCCTGTGGCTTGATTATTAATGAATTAATTACTAATGCTTTAGAACATGCTTTTAGTGGTCAATCTCAGGGTCATATTTGGCTAGATTTAGAACAAAATACTCATGGTGAAATTAAGCTAATAATCCAAGATGATGGGCAAGGAATGTCTCCCGAATTTGACTGGGAATCAGCAGAATCCCTGGGATTACAGCTAGTGCAAATTTTAACCAAGCAGTTAGAGGGAACATTAGAACTTGATTTGCATCAGGGTACCTGCTTTAAAATTACCTTTACCGAATTGGATTACGGCGATCGCCTGAAGCCGTCTTAAAAATAAGGAAAATTAGAGATTAATCCGATGGACGATTTAAGGCAGCAATTAATGCTTGTTGCTCTGCTTCCTGGTAAATTTGGGTAAGGTACTGCTTGACTGCAACAGCATCTCCTGTGGATAATGACAATTCCCCTAAAATATCTAACACTGTCTTTTGCTCCAGGGGCGGTACGATTGCTACCAGGCTAGATTCCAAAGGATCGTTATATTCCCAGAATCCTTTAACCCCAGTAGAGGCATTCTCCACAGTAGCAGGCACTACAGGAGAAACCGCAGTTTGCTTAACCTTAACGGGGTTAGCTTGGGCTTTCTGACTGCGAATTTGCCGCAAGCGCTCAATAATTTGATTTTTGGTTCGCCCTCTCAATTGAAAAATGATAAAAGGATCTTCACTAAAGCGATCGGCTAGCTGATAGTAAACTGCGGCGATATGCTTGCAGGGATTGGCTTTATCGGGACAGGTACAGCGGGATCTGACTTCATTGAGGGTGAAGGGAAACAGGCTTAAGCCACTGGCTGTAAACACGGCTTCAATGGTTTCAGGCATCTCCCCTGCTAAGAGTTGGGCGGAGAAAACCGCCTTTTCTGACATTTTATGGATCACGAAATCCCAGTCTTCATTACTGAAAGAATCGAGGGATAAAGAGACTCGATAGGGTTGAGGCTCACTACCTTGAACTTCAGCTTTAGCCCTGGCATTGGCAAACTCCATATTGAGGACATTTCCTTCCCTAGCGTAGCTGCGCCCTCTTTCTAAACGCTTCTTAAATCGATAGGTATCTAGGAGATCTAGCCATCTTTCAACCCACCATTCCCGTTTTTCTACTTCAAAGTTAGTCATTTTGGTTAGCTGTGAGCTTTACCTTTATTTTTATACTTTTATATCTTTATATTTTATGCTGCTTCGGCATTGATGCTAACTATGGGAACTGGTTACTAATCAGCGTTAAACAGATCAAGGGGAAAATGTCCGTAGGTTCCTGCAACTACATCGGCTTCATCTTGACAAGAAATCAGCACTCCTCGATATGTTCCTTCGTATTGGCTGGAATAGTAAGACATTTTTTGGCTGCTAAATTTTAAGTAAACTGGTTCAGATTCGGGGACAGAATTATCTTGCTCTAATTTGAGTTGATACCCAAAAGCCTCAATGTAGCTACTTAAAGCGGTAAAACCCTGGTTAAAATTATCGGCGCAAATTCCCAAATTTTGTGAATCAGATAAGCGGACGATCATTAACAGGCTATTGCGTAGCTGTTCAGGTTCTATTGTTCCCTCAGTACTAGAGGGTCTAACACAATCGTATGACCTTAAGATTTTTAAAGCTTGCTCTAGGGTTAGATTACTCATTTTCCTTAAGCTCGTTGCCTCCGTTTTCTGAGTTCCTTCTGTCGATTGACCCCTGCCATAATTTGCTCGCGGTTTTGTTGCTCTTCAAGCTGATGATTGATAATGCTTGCAGAACTTCCATGATCGTTAATCTGATTGGCTGCAAAATATTCCGCTAAGGACTCTACCGTAGGATAGCGGAATAGGTCAACTAAAGATATTTCTAACGCCAATTTCTCTTTTAATTGACTATGGGCGCGAATCATTAACAACGACTGTCCCCCTAAGTCAAAGAAATTATCCTTTAAGTTTACTGGTTCCACCTGCAAGATATCCTGCCAAATTTCGGCGATCGCCTGTTGATATTTTTGCACTCCAGAACCTCTCTGAATCCCTCCCACAACTTCCTTCTGGGGCTTTTGAGAGACAGGATTCATTCTGCTTAGAGCAATACGATCTATTTTGCCATTGGGAGTTACAGGCAGTTTATTTAAAACCACATAGCTACTGGGGAGCATGTAGGACGGTAGCTTATTAGCGAGAAATTGGCGAATTTTTTCTGAGGTGGATGCTACAGAGTCAGGAGAGGAAGAGCTGCGGGTAATGTAGGCAATTAAGCGATCGCTCTGGGATAAAACTACTGCGGTGGAGATCTCAGGGTGCTGGGTTAATGCGGCTTCGATTTCCCCTAACTCAATGCGGAAGCCCCCTAGCTTGATTTGATTGTCAATTCGCCCTAGGTATTCTAGGTTACTGTCTGGTAGCAGTCTAACGCGATCGCCTGTTTTATATAGTAGGGAAAATATTGAGTTTTCCTCTGTTTCTACGCTCAAAAAAGGATTAGGAATGAAGCTCTTCCCAGTTAAATCGGGCTGGTTAAAATAGCCCTGGGCAAGTCCTTCTCCGCCGATATATAGTTCCCCTGGAATACCTGGAGGCACTAAGTTGAGTTGAGAATCTAGGATGTAAAGTTGGGTATTGGCGATTGCTTTACCGAGATATACCTGATCGATATTTTGTTCTTGCGGTAATTGATAAGCAGCAGACCAGATGGTTGTTTCAGTAGGACCATACATATTCCAAACTTCTTTACCTTTAGCAACCAGTTGTTGGGCTAGTTTGGGGTCTAACGCTTCTCCCCCACAAAGGATTTTTAAATTTTGGTTTCCTGTCCAGTTATCCGCCAGCAGCATTTTCCAGGTAATAGGAGTAGCCTGCATCAAGGTAATTTGCTCCTGTTCGATCCTCTCCGCTAAGGTTCTCTCCCTCAGATCTTTCGAGGCAATAACTACCGTAGCCCCCACCAGCAGAGGTAAATATAGTTCCAGCGCCGCAATATCAAAGGAAACGGTGGTAACTGCCAGCAGGCGATCTGACTCGGTGATGCCTGGCTGTTCTTTCATCGAATAAAGAAAATTAACCAAGCTGCGATGCTTTATTGCTACCCCCTTGGGTTTGCCTGTGGAGCCTGAGGTATAGATAACGTAGGCTAAATCTTGATGGTTAACCGCCAGATTAAGATTGCTTGCTTCCTGCTGTTGAATCTTGCTCTGATCTGCCGTCAGGTTAATTATCTTCAACGGGCGATCGCTTTTTATAGCTCCAGACTCAAGTTCTTGCTGAGTAATAAGATGCTCAATCCCCGCGTGATTAATAATGTAGTTAATTCGTTCTTGGGGGTAGCTTGGATCAAGGGGAACATATGCTGCCCCAGCTTTTAACACCGCCAGCAACGCAACCAGTAAATTACAATCTCTAGTTAAATAAATCCCAACTAGGTCGTTATTTTCTAACCCTTGCGATCGCAAATAATGAGCCAGTTGATTGGCACGAGCGTTCAGCTCAGAATAGGTTAACGCTTCATCATCAGTAACTACAGCCTCTTTCTCCCCTGAAATCTCTGCTACTCTAGCTTCAAATAGCTGATGGAAGCAGGATGAGGGAAAATCCCTAGCGGTGGAATTATTTAGAGCTAGTAACTGCTCTCTTTCCAAGGCAGTCAGCATTTTCACTTCCCCCACCTTTTGCTCAGGGTTGCTGGTGATGCTTTCTAATAAAGTCTTGAGATGTTCCAGAATGGTGTTAATTGTCCTGTCGTCGAACAGGCGATCTCTGTAGAGTAATTTAAGAGATAGCTGAAGATCTAAAGCTGCGTATAAAGTTAAGGGATAGTTGGTTTGCTCGCTATTTTTAACGTTACGGATATCTAGCCCAGCCAGGGATTGTTTTAAACTCGACTCGACGGGATAGTTTTCCAGGACGACAATGCTCTGAAATAGGGGCGTATCTCTAGGCAACTCCCTTACTCGATGAATATCCAGCAAAGAGGTATATTCATATTCTTGTCTGGCTAGCTGTTTAGCCTGAAGCTCTTTAAGCCACTCAATTAAAGATTGCTGAGGATCAATCTGAACTCTTACGGGTAAGGTATTAATAAATAGCCCTACCATAGTTTGAGCCTGGGGGAGGGCTGGGGGACGACCAGAACTAGTAGCGCCAAAAACCAAGTCGCGATCGCCGCTATATCGATGCAGCAGTAATGCCCAAGCAGCCTGAATTAGTGTGTTAGGGGTGAGTTGATACTCCCGCGCTAAGAATTCTATTTTAAAAGTAGTTTCAGCGGCTAGCTTTAGTTCTTGCTGAAGATAGTTAGTTCTTTGCTCCTCTGCTTCTCTGGCTCTTTCTCGTTGCCTAATATCTGCAATAGACGTAGGATTAGTAAAACCCTTTAACTCCTGATGCCAAAAGTTGCGACCTGCTTCTGAATCTTGCTGTTGTAACCAGGCAATATAATTTTTATAGGGACTGGGAGTAGTTTGGGGAATAGCTAAACCCTGGGACAGACATTGATAGTATCCCAACAGTTCTTTGAAGATTAGCGGGACAGACCAACCATCCAGCAGCAGGTGATGATAAGTCCAGATAAATTGAGAGACTTGCGATCGCATTTTAATCAGATCAAATCTCATTAGAGGCGCTTTGTTGAGATTAAACCCTTCTTGTTTGCGCTGTCTCAGCAATTCTCCTAGCTTTGACTGCTGCTCTATCGAAGATATACCCTGCCAATCCTGTTCCGTTAAGGAAATTTTGGCAGTTGAGCCAACAACCTGTAGGGGCTGCTCTAAATTATTCCAAACAAAAGCCGTTCTTAATATAGAGTGCTGCTCGATGATTTTTTGCCAGGCTGCGGCGAAAGCATCAGTATCTAAATAACCGTGGAGTTCAAAGGAAGTTTGAATAATGTAGGCTCCCGAATTAGGCTCTAGCAGGCTATGAAACAACATCCCCTGCTGCATGGGGGATAGGGGATAAATATCTTGAATTTTTTTGGGAGCCATTTCGGAACTTCGTGGGGAATTTTATTGAAATATTTTATCATCAAGCCGATTCTGAAACGACCAGAGCTTGATTAATCTCCCTGGGGATAACGCTCCCATAAATCCGTTCCCTGTCGTAAACTCTGATGATCTCCGTTACCTAAAATCAGATGATCCAAAATGGGAATATCAAGATATTGCGACCCCTGTAATAATTGCTCTGTCAAATAAATATCCTCGGGAGAAGGTTCCAGATTACCAGAAGGATGGTTATGAGCAATAATCAGCTTAGTTGCCCCCTGGCGCATCGTTTCGCGAAAGATTTCGCGGGGATGGATCAAAGTCTCCGTAGCCGTACCAATAGTCAAAATTTTAGTAGCCAATAGAAAATTCTTAACGTCCAGCATCAATACCGCAAATCGCTCCTGACTCTGCCACATTAAATCACGACTTAAAACTGCCGCCGCTGCTGCTGGGCTATCCACCGTTACCTTTTCGTGGGGCTGAAATTTAAAGGTTCGTTTACCCAACTCCACCGCAGCAATAATCGTCGCGGCTTTTGCTGGTCCTATTCCTGGAATTTGCATCAACTCCTGGGGACTAACTATCCGCAACATATCTAGGGGGGCTCGGCGATATTTACCCAATTCTTTTAAAATTTGCTGCGCCAGACCAATAGCTGATAAATTTCCTCTTGATTGCCCTGTACTGATTAAGATGGCAATTAGCTCCGCTTCCGTAAGATTTTTGGCTCCTACTGCCATCAGTCTCTCTCGGGGACGCTCGCTGAGAGGAAGATCAGCAATTCTGAGACGATAAGTCATAACAGCTTTTTGTCAATATTTTATAAGACAAATATAGCTTAATAATTAAGGGGTTGATCTTACGTTATCAGCAAAGACATTATACTCGACTTCGCTTGGAGCGATCGCTAATGCAGGGAATTAGATAAAGCTAGCTTTCAAGTTAAACTGGCTAATTTATAGAGTAAATAGTTTGAGGGTTGCTATCTCACGCAGAGACGCAGAGTCGCAAAGGGTAAGAGGGGAAGAGAGTAAAGAGCTAAGTAGTCTTAAGAGCGACACACACAACACAAAAACCGATAAAGTCGTTGCGGAAGCCGCGGGTATTGTTGCTGCGGATCGCTGAGCGGCAGTAAGGAGGAGAGTCGTACCAAGAACCACCACGTATTACTTTATGATTGCTCTTTTTTGATGCCCAAGCACTACCGTCACTGGGCGCACTGTCATAATTATTATGCCAGTCATCCTCACACCATTCCCAAAGATTGCCGTGCATATCGTATAAACCAAAGGCATTGGGCGAAAAGCTGCCTACAGGAGTTGTTTGTCCTCGACGCTCTCCTTTGGATTCATTAGCATAGGTACGATTGCCATTATAGTTAGCCAAATTAGCGGTAACTGTTTCGCCAAAATGAAACGGTTGATGATGCTTCTGATTCCATTCTACTATTGCCAATTCTTCACTAATAGCTAATAAATGCTCACTGTTGACTGCTCTACAGGCATATTCCCACTCCGCTTCACTAGGTAAACGATATGTTTTTGTTGTCTGTTGGGATAGCTGTTGACAAAATTTCTGGGTATCATTCCATGATACATTTTCAACTGGATTTAGTGGATTCCTCTTAAACAAGTTCCTTATGAGTCTGGATGGATTATTGCCCATAACCGCTTGCCACTGTGCTTGAGTTACAGAATATTTACCCATCCAGAAGGAAGGAACAGTTACACGATGTTGTGGTTTTTCTTCTTCGCGCCCTTCGCCTTCTGGTGAACCCATGACGAAGGTTCCTCCAGAGATTTTGACCATTTCTAGGGTGACACCACCGCCTAAGTCTTCCGCGAAAAATTCGGCTTTCTTGGTAACTCTGCTGGTTTCTTCTCCCCGCTTATCGACGGTGATTACTTCAAAGGAGAAGGTTTGAGTATTGAGATCTGGATTATTATCTTTTTCGGTTTCGATGCTTGCTTGGCTGACGGTAGTTGAGGGCTGATTTGGTTGATTATTATCCCTGGGGGTATTATCCTGATCAGCTTTATCTGATGGGTTGATAGTTGAATCTGGGATTGCTGGCGGGTTTGGTTGTGAATAATTTCCTTGAATATTTTCGTTATAGTTTCCTTGATAAATATTGATTATTCGTTCGGGTGGGGCGTTTTCCTGGGTTGGAGTTTCTGGGGGTTTGGCTTCTGCTGCGATCGCATTTAAAACATCCTCCTTAATTATTTCTACCTGTGAATTAGATAAGCTAAAGTCTTGTTGTAATTGTTGTACTTGCCGCTGAATTTGGGGATCTGAAAGTTTATTACCCTCCTTGATAGTTTCTTTTAAGAGTCTGCGAAAAGTTGCTTTATTCTGCTCAAATTTAGCTGATTCTGCCTCTAGAATTTCATTGGCTGCGGTTTCGGAGATGCCCTGCTTTTGGGCGAAGGTTGCTAGCTGAAACTTGGCGATGGGGGTTAGCTTGTTTTCTGTCAGGTATTTAGAAATGCGATCGCGATATTTTTGCTCAGGATTAAGATTAGGAGTTGCCACTTGAGGCTGGCTAGTAATTTTCAGGGCAACGTTAGTAGCTTTTTTGAGGAGTATTGGCTTGAGGTGTTCGGGTAAATCTTCAGTGATTTCGCTTTGGGCAGAATCTACAGGTATCTCTTGTCTGGTTGTTCCCGAATCGTGCTTATATTCCCAGAGAATGGCGTTACGTCCTAAATTAAAAGCCTGTTCGATAGTTCTACCGTAGCCTAAACCATCATAGAAGCCTATCGAAAAAGCGATCGCCGCACTATCGTAAATAGTATCTCTCATGCCAATGACGTAATCGACGTGGGAGACAATTGCCTGGGCTTGTGCCTCAGCGTAACAGGCATTGAGCAAAACACACTTAACCTGGGGAAACTCGGCAAATAAGCCCGCTAAAGCATCCCCTGTAACCGTTTTAGACTCTCCTGGATGCTCGGTAATAATGATGCCCGATTCACCTGTTCCATGTCCTGAAAAATGAACAATATCTGGACGATAGCGCAGTAAAGCCCGTCGAAAATCCTTCGCCCGAACTTCCCATTTTTGAATTAACTCAAATTCCCGCGATAGTTCCGAAATATCTAGCGCCTCCTGAATCTGCCTAGCTTCTTCCTGCAAATTAAGACGGGTAGTGCTTTGCGGATTAGCAGCCAGAAACAGGATTTTCATCTCAGAAAGAGCAATGACAGTTGAAACTTGCCTGAAATAATTATAGACGCTGCTGATTTAACTATTATTACCAAGTTTGAATTGAGGGTTGTTGATCTACAAGGCTATCCAAGCTTACGTTAAAAGCGATCGCCGATAGTAAAAATAAAATCAGTATCCCCCTGATCGTTTAGGGCAAATTCAGTTCTGACTACGCCGATGGGGGTGGTAGTACGTAAGCCGAGTCCATAGCCTAAGCCATCCCCTGGTCGTTCCCGCGCCACCGCAGGCTGCCCAATCACGTCATCAGCAGAACCTAAATCGCTGGCATAGTCAACAAAGAGAGTTCCGCCCACGTCAAATTCGCGGCGCAAGGCATTAAAGCTAAAAATAGGATAGCGATACTCCACCGATGCCTGGATGAAGCTGCGGGCGGTACTAATCTCGCTGGAATCATAACCCCTGACTGAACTTGAGCCGCCTAAAATAAAAGCGTCGTAGGGAATAGCATCACCCAAAATAGTTCCCCCCTGGAGATTAACTAATAAAGTTTTAGCACCCTGACCAAAGCCAAATAGAGGCACAGGAAAATATTGCGTATAGTTAGCCGCCAGGCGATTTGCCAGAATGTCAGCGTCCCCAACTGGTAAATACTGGTCGCTGCCAAACTCCAGCTTAAAGCCTTGAGTAGTATTTTTTGGCTTATCCCGTCGATCCCAAACCGCAGCAAAATTGATGGTCAACACATCATCTAGCCCCGTCTCACTCACCGTCAACTGATTGCCCAATTCATCCAGGAGCTCAATATCAGCAGAAAATGCCCCATCGCGGACAGCTACTCGCTGATAGGAAAGACCAATTGCCCCCTGGACATCGGCAACTATCGGCTGGAAATACTCAAACCCTCCCCCCAGACGATCTACCCAGGGATCGCCATTGCTAGGCAGATTAACCTCCTGTTCACCTTCGTCAAATTCAGGCTCAATGCCGCGACGATTAAAAACATTAACCCCAAAACCGCGATTGTGCCGCAAAAACCTTCTATAGCCCAAATTAACCCCAAAAGATTCCGTTCCGCCTTCTAGCCCTAAATCTAGTTCCTGATTTCTGCCCCCTAGGTTCAACAGCCCAATTTGCGCCCCTGCGCCAAAGCCGTCAGCACTATCAGACACCGCCTCTACGGGCAAGGGTTTAACTGGTCCTTGCAGCGCGGTGGGGGGCGGTAGAGTTAGACTAAAGCCAATACTAATTGGACTACCTTCCTGAACCGCGATCGCCATCACCGCTTGGGACTCGTTAATTTTCTCCAGGGTTAAACTAGCTTGACTGACAATGCCGAGTTTCAGAACCCCCGCTAAACCTTCCCTTGCCAGTTCAGCATCATAAACATCCCCTGGCTGGAGGTCAAATTCTTGAGTAATTACTTCGGGGTTGGTTTTTCCTGAAACGGGGTTACCATCGCGGTCAAAGTAGCGCACCACAATCTCAGAAATTATTTCCTGATTACCCGGAGGAACAACTATATTGGAACTTAAGTTGGGCGCTTTCAGGCGATCGCCAGAATCGGTCATTGGTGGTTGCGATTTTTCTCCTGCGGGAACTTGAGCAGTATCGGATTGAGCTAACGCATCTTTAGTGGACAATAACGTTGTTGAAAATAACAAACAGGTTACCATCAGATATTGATTAGCCTGTTTTAAACATTGAACATTAAACATTAAACATTAACTCGTTCAACAAGGTGATTGGAGATAGGGAGGGGAGAATTTAATCCCCTACAGAAAATATAATGATAAATGATAAAGACTAACCAGCAGCACCATGACAAAACAATGGCTAGTTATTCGCCCAACAAAACTACCAATCTCATTTCATCTCAATCAGAGAGTTCCTGGTATGTTGTTGATCCTGACCCTAGTAACTTTGGGGGCAATGATTATCAGCGTCGGCTATGGTGAATATCCAATTTCTCCTCCAGATGTAGTAAAGACCTTGTTAGGGTTACCTACAACAAATCAGGATTATACTTTCATAATTAACACCCTGCGGCTGCCAAGAACCATTGTCGCTTTTTTAGTTGGTGTGGGACTGGCGATCGCTGGTACCATCACCCAAGGTATTACTCGTAATTCTTTGGCTGCCCCTGGAATTATTGGGGTGAATGCAGGGGCGGCTTTAGCAGCGGTATCTCTAATAGTATTGCTGCCTAATGCACCCATCTCTCTACTTCCTTTTGCTGCTTTTGGCGGTGCGCTGACGGTTTCAATTTTAATTTATCTGCTGGCATGGCAGGGAGGCAGTTCACCAATACGATTAATACTCGTGGGCATTGGCTTTAATTTAATTGTTGGTGCTTTAACTAACATCATGGTCACCTTTGGTAATATTAATACTGTCTCTCAAGCCTTAGTTTGGTTGGCGGGAAGCGTCTATGCCCGTAGCTGGACTCAGGTATGGTCTTTACTCCCTTGGATTTTAATTTTTGGCTTAATGGCACTGCTGCTAGCCAGAGAATTAAATACTCTTAATTTAGGAGATGACGTTGCTAATGCTTTAGGCAGTAGAGTCGAATGGCAGAGAGGGTTACTGCTTTTAACCAGCGTTGCTTTAGCAGGAGCTTCAGTGGCAACAGCGGGAGCAGTTGGTTTTGTGGGCTTAATATCCCCTCACCTGGGGAGACAGCTAGTTGGCGCATCTCACGAGGGGTTATTACCTGTCTCAGCAATGATGGGGGGGATGTTAGTGGTGGTTGCGGATTTATTGGGCAGAGTTTTATTTCCACCTTTGGAAATTCCCTGCGGTATTGTCACGGCGATCATTGGTGCGCCCTACTTTATCTACCTATTAATTAAGCAGCGGCGATAGTAAGTCTCTATAATTGATTTGGAATGTAAAAATTAAGACAAGCTACAAAGATTATTTGTCGGTTGGCGTGAGATGTTTACCCTCAAAGTACTGATCTGGTTGAAATAACTATGGATCTCGAACAAAATAATGCTGCTAATTCTCCTAATCATTCAATCACCGAATCCGTAAGTTACAACTTAACCGCGAAACAGCTCACCCTGGCATATGACGGTGCTGCAATCATTAAGAATCTCAGTTTAGCTATACCCACTGGCAAAACTACAGTTTTAGTAGGTGCTAACGGCTGTGGTAAGTCTACTCTGTTGCGGGGATTAACTAGATTACTCCAGCCAAAATCGGGCATGGTTTACCTTGATGGTAAAGCTATTTCACAACTTAAAGCTAAGACTGTAGCTAAAAGGATGGGGATGTTATCCCAGAGTCCCCTTGCTCCAGAGGGATTAACGGTGAGGGATTTGGTTGCCATGGGTCGTTATCCCTATCAAAGCTGGATTCAGCAGTGGTCGATGGAGGATGAGCGACAGGTCGCAGAAGCTTTAGAAATTACCACCCTAACCAATCTGGCAGATCTTCCCCTAGAAAGCCTCTCTGGAGGACAACGGCAACGGGCTTGGATTGCTATGGTATTGGCTCAGGATACGGATATTTTATTGCTAGATGAGCCGACAACTTTTTTAGATTTATCCTATCAGCTAGATTTATTGGACTTGCTGGACGAACTTCAAGAAATTAAAGGCAAAACGATTGTGATGATTCTTCACGACCTCAATCTTGCCTGTCGTTATGCTGATTACTTGGTGTCCATTATAAAAGGTCAGATTTATGCCATGGGTACTCCCCAAGAGGTGATGACAGAAAAAATGGTGCAGGAGGTATTTAATCTGGAATGTCGTATTATACCCGACCCCCTAAGCCATACTCCAATGTGTATTCCCCTGGGGCGCAAGGTAGTGAGAAATCAATCAAAGGGTAGTGGAACACTAGAATAATAAATCTGCTGTCTACTTGTTGTCTATTATGGCGATCGCTCTCTAGGGGTTTCTAATCCTTAATTAACTAGAAAAGTTATTAAATTAAATGATGAGGATTCTTATCAATCATTAGGAATCTTTGACCTCAGACTGTTAAAATTTGTAAGGCTTATATTAAAATTTGCTTCATGGGATTAACGCGCGCCAGAATCGCAGTAGACGCTATGGGGGGAGACTTTGCCCCAGAAGAAATTGTTGCAGGAGCAGTCCAAGCTGCCGACGCACTTGATGTAGAAGTCTTGCTGGTCGGTGATGAACAGCAGATCGACTCTCTGGTCAAAAAGTATGACGCTCAAGGTTCAGACAGGATTACAATAGTCCACGCTGAAGATGTTGTCACCATGAAAGAGGAGCCGTTGGTGGCTATTCGACGCAAGCCAAAAGCCTCCATCAACGTGGCAATGAATTTAGTCAAGCAAAACCAAGCTGACGCAGTGGTATCGGCAGGACATTCTGGTGCAGCCATGGCAGCAGCACTTCTCAGGCTAGGTCGCTTACCAGGCATTGAACGACCAGCTATTGGTGCGTTGTTACCGACTATTATTCCCAATAAATCTGTAATTATCTTGGATGTAGGAGCCAACGTTGACAGCAAACCCAAATACTTAGAGCAATTTGCTTTAATGGGGACGATCTACAGTAAGGATGTTTTGGGTAATCAAGAGCCAAAAGTCGGCTTACTCAATATTGGGGAGGAGTCTTCCAAAGGTAATGAGCTAGCCTTGGCTACTCATAAGCTATTAACCAACAATCCTAATATTCCCTTTGTGGGTAATGCTGAAGGGAGAGATGTCTTATCGGGAGATTTTGATATTATCGTCTGCGATGGTTTTGTGGGTAATATTTTGCTCAAGTTTGCAGAAGCTATTGGTGAGGTGATGCTTCAGATTATGAAAGAAGAGCTGCCTCAAGGACTTCACGGTAAGTTTGGTACTGCCATACTTAAGCCCAACCTAACGAACATTAAATGCCGTATTGATCGTGCCGAACACGGGGGAGCATTACTGTTTGGCGTAGCGGGGATCTGTATTATTAGTCATGGTAGTTCTCGCTGTGGATCTATGTATAATGCCATTCGTCTAGCCAAAGAGGCATTTGAAAATAAAGTTTTAGAACAAATCAAAATCAAAAATCAGCAGATATTAGAAGCAGAAAAACATACTCAGACAACTTCTGCTAGCTAGGGTAGCAGACGACTCAACAAATAACGGAGTGAAAAATTGGACGATATGGGAGTAGGTATTGCGATTACAGGATGCGGTTCGGCTACACCCCAAGGGGTACTAAGCAACAATCACCTGGCTCAGATGGTTGCAACTTCTGACGAGTGGATCAGCACCAGAACGGGAATGAAAAATCGCCATATCGCTTCTCCCTCCGATACCCTGAGTCAATTATCAGCCACTGCGGCTCAAAATGCGATCGCCATGGCGGGACTTGCTCCTACGGATATTGATCTGATTATTTTAGCTACTTCTACTCCTGATGATTTGTTCGGCAGCGCTTGCAAGATCCAGGGATTAATTGGCGCAACTAACGCAGTAGCGTTCGACCTTACTGCTGCCTGTTCGGGGTTTATCTTTGCCTTAATTACTGCGGCGCAGTTTGTTAATACAGGAGTTTATCAAAACATTTTAATTATTGGTGCTGACGTGCTGTCTCGCTGGGTAGACTGGAGCGATCGCACTAGCTGTATTTTGTTTGGGGATGGAGCAGGTGCGGTAGTATGCCAAAAAACCAACCAAAACCGCCTCCTCAGCTATGGCATGTATAGTAACGGCAGCCAGAATGATTCTTTAAACCTCAATTATTGTGGTGATGCTCGTCCTTTAGCAGGTGAAATAGAGGCACAACAAGGCTCTTTTAACCCAATTACCATGAATGGTCGCGAAGTATATCGTTTTGCCGTGGCTAAAGTTCCTGAAGCAATCAGCAAAGCAATGTTTCAGGCTAATTTAACCGCTGATGATATTGACTGGCTGCTACTGCACCAAGCCAACCAGCGGATTATGGATGCCGTTGCTACTAGGCTTAAGATTCCTGCCGCTAAGATATTGAGCAATATTGCTGAATATGGCAATACTTCCGCTGCTTCGATTCCCCTGGCTCTAGATGCCGCAGTAAGAGAGGGCAAAGTTAAGCCTGGAGACACCATTGCTGCTTCTGGTTTTGGTGCAGGGTTAACCTGGGGTGCTGCTATTTTTCAATGGGGTTAAGGCTAACTAAACCGATGAATTTGAGTATTTAAAACAATCTTCTAGCTGTATAATTTAGTGATGATTTATTAAGATAATTAAACATCAATTAATCTTGATTAATTTTAATTTGTGCCGTTAACCTGGTGGAGTTAATCCATATCAGGTTAATTTTGAGGCGAAAATAAAAAAGTTTATAAATTCATAATGCCTAACTCCTCAACTATCAATCGAGTTAAAACCACTGAAGCGATCGCCTATATTTTGCAGCTACATCAAGCACCGATGATCCTAAGTAGATTACTAAAAATTCTCTACTTTATTGATCGTCTCAATCTAGCCTTAAACAACAGCAGCCTGACTAACGATAATTACTACTGCCAAAAAAGTGGCTTGATTCCGCAACAGACTCCCGATCTAATGTTGCAACTTCAACTATCAGAAATTTTGCAGGTTGACGAACTGCAACTAGGCTATATCAGCCTCCGTCAGTTACCAACAAGCACTACTCTATCACCATCAGAAATAGAAATCATTACTGATGTTTATCAGCAGAAAAAAGATTTAAATCCCCTAAATATTAGAGAGTGGAAATATGACTTATGGTTTATTAGCAATCATCTGCGACATAAGGGAGGCAACTTATTAACCCCTGTAGATATGATGCTGGGGTTAGGCAAAACCAAAGCAGAAATTATGGCATACCTTAATAGTCAAACCACCAAAGCATCTAAATTCCCAAGTTCTGCCGCCGATCAAATCGCCTTAACTCCCAATAAAGTCTAGCTAAGGTTAGCTCTGAAGCAGAATATCTATAATTCTTACAAACTTGTATTTAGGATAGACAAGACCATATACTCTGATGGTTATAGGTTATAGGTTATAGGTTATAGCCCTTCGGGTTCGGGCGCATTCCCTTGCCCCCATTCGAGGATAAACGTCTTACGCCGATATTATGCCCTTGTGGTACGCGGGGTCGCCCTCAGTTATAGGTTATAGGTTATAGGTTAAATAGCCTAAAGCTCCGTCAAGGTATAACTATCCTTGGCTTTACCGAGAGCGAAACCAAGAGAACGACGCCAGTTCTTGTCTATTTGTGTCAAGAAGACTAGTAAAGCAAGCACGGCTAAAACTGTAGCGGAGGCAAACATGCCACGATAACCGCCCAAAATAAAAGAAAGAGAACCCAAAATCAAGCCACCAAGAGCAATTCCCACATCAAATCCCCCCATGCACAGGGCAAAAACCTGACCTCGTTCATTGCTATGGGAGCGATCTGAAATTAATGCCAGAATTAGAGGGATTAACATTCCCGCCCCTGCACCTTCAGAGATTGCCGATAAAATTAGCATTAGGGAATTTTGAGCTGATGTCAGTAAGAGCATCGAGGTGACATAGCAGACTAAAGCCCCTCCGATAAATAATCCTCGTCCGTGGCGATCGCTGGCTTTACCAACAAACAGACGCACCGCAAAAGAGGCGATCGCCGTCACCGTATAATAAAGACCGATATTAAACCCTAGCTGTAGTTCACGAAAATATAGCGGCAGAAAGGCGACTCTGGTACCAAAAACCAAGCCAATTAAGAGCAAAATAATTGTCGGTATGAGCAACGCAGGATCATGGAGTAGTTGCCCAAAATCTCGCTGAATCAAAGGTTTATTTGACGTGCTCGCGTCGGGTAGCCCAGGCTCTGTGATCCGACTAGATAAAACAACTGCCAGCATACCAGAGACTGCCGAAACGACAAACAAAACTTCATAACCAGTACCCTCTGGGAAATATTCTGCTCCCCTAGCCTGGAGATAGCCGCTTAATGCTGGACCCATAGACATGCCCATGGGAACAGCAAGATTCATATAGCCAATCAAAGTCCCCCTATAAGCCACAGGGGCTAAATCCACCACTAAAGCACTGTAGCCGATGGTAAAAGCAGCGATACTGATGCCATGAAAAGCTCGAATAAATCCCAGCCCCAGAACCGATTGAACCACAAGATAGAGTATGGGTGCTAGTGCCGCTACGAAAGTGCCAACAAGAATTACCAATTTACGACTACGGCGGTCTGCCACCTTCCCCAAGTAAGAACGGGAAGCAATCAGTCCGATAGCAAAGCAGCTCATGACAATGCCCACCTGCTGGGTAGTTCCCCCCAAATCTTGAATATAGGTTGGCAGTGCGGGTAAAAGTAAGGTGATGCTGATCCAGAATAATAATCCAGCAATGAATAGGTAAGTTAGCTTTTGCTTAGTGCTTGGTTGGAGGAGTTTCCAGACTTCCACGAAATTATCAAAAATAAAAATTAGCAGCCTTGTTAATTTAACTTAATATTCAGCTTAGTGGTTGGTGCTTAGTGTTTGGTAGTAATAGCTTTAACCGAATATATATTTCTTAATCTGTATTAATTTATTTTCTGATATTTACAGATGCAAAGAGTCTAAATAATTAAAAGTCTAATAATCACTATTACGATAAACTTCTTCAGCGACTCGCTTTAAACGTCTTAACTGAGCCTGCATATCTTTCTTGGTTAAGCCAGCGGCAAAATTATTAAACCCCCAGTTCACTAGGGGATTAGGAATTTTAAATTCAAACCGATTTAATAATAAAGTGCCTCCATTCGCAGGCTGACATTCCCAGCGATCGCGACCTTGGAAAAAGCCATCAAACTGCCAGACTATCAGCCCAGGTTCTCTTTGAACCACCACGCTACGCAGACTAGGCTGAACTAAAGGAATCTTAATAGTAAAACGACTTAAGCTGCCCATCTCCGTACTCCAAACCCCAATAGGTTCACATTTAAGCAAGGGATTTAACCAGCGGTGCATTAACTTTAAATCGGTTAAGCATTCTTCTGTAATCACTGAACTAGCCTTAATGCGAATAGATTGTTCAAACACTTGAGAAGGCATAAATAAACTAAATTTATCGAAACAATAAGAGTTAAAAAGAAAGAAAACATTAAATTTAAACTAAGCAATTTAGCGGAAAAAAAGCTAAGAATATTAACTTTTGCGGCATTAGCAGTTTAATTTGGCATAATTATCGCAGAAAAATATATTTGCTTGTGGCAATAACAAGACATCTATATGGTTTACCGCTAAGATTCATGGCGGAAATAACTAGATGAATTAATCTAAAGAACATGACACAAATACTTAGTAATATTTCGTCCCTAGACCCCTTGCTGATAGCGCAAGCTAATCCAATTCAGGAAATTACAACTCAGCTAGGAGGCAATCTAGGACAATCATTAATCAATTTGCTTAAAGCAATTGCCATTTTTATTGTTGGTTGGATTATTGCCAGCATTATCAAGGGCATTGTCAAAAAAATCCTTAACAGCACAGATATTGATAATAGAATAGCTGAGGCAGTCACAGGGCAAAGAGGTGGAGACTCTTTTCCCATTGAAAACTGGATGGCAACTCTGGTTTTCTGGATCGCCATGCTGTTTGTTATTATAGCGGCATTAAACGCCCTCCAGTTGCAGGCAGTATCAGCGCCCCTCAATACCTTTCTGGATGAAATCACTGGTTTTGTGCCCAAAATTTTGGGTGCAGCCTTCTTATTAGGTATTGCCTGGGTGGTGGCAACCTTGGTGAAGACCATCGTCACTAGAGTCTTAGAGACTTTAAATATTGAGCAAAGACTTGGTTTGGATAATGACACTACTGGTGATTTTTCCTTAACAAATACTTTGGGAGATGCCCTTTACTGGTTTATCTTCCTGCTGTTTTTACCCTCAATACTGAATGTTCTTCAGCTAGAAGGCACTCTACGACCAGTGCAAAACATGCTGAACGAAGTTTTGGCGTTACTACCAAACGTTGTAGGTGCGGTGATTATCGGGGCTGTATTCTGGTTTGTTGCCAATATTGTTAAGCGTATTGTTAGTAACCTTTTAGCAGCTACAGGTATTGATAATCTTGGTCGCAAAGTTGGTCTGAGAGGAGAAGGAGGAAGTCAGTCTCTATCTTCAATTATTGGCACGGTGGTGTTTGTGCTGATTTTAATTCCTGGGATTATTTCCGCTTTGGAACAGCTGCAAATTAGTGCGATTTCCGATCCTGCGACAGACATGCTGAATCAGGTTTTGGACTTCATGCCAAAGCTATTTGCAGCAGGAGTTGTGATTGCCTTCTTCTACTTTGCAGGTCAATTTGTCTCGGAGTTCGTCACCAATATTCTGACCAATATTGGATTTAATAACTTATTACAGTGGTTAGGTATTTCTGCCCCCGCTAGTGAGGTTCCCAGTGATGAGCCGCTGACGGAGGAACCAATTGAGCTAGGGCTGGGGACAGAGCAGCCCACCATGATTCAAACCGAAGAACCCACCGTGGGCTCCAAAACTCCCTCGGAACTAGTCGGTTTATTTAGCTTGGTGGCAATTATGCTGGTTGCTACCTTAACGGCAGTAGACATCCTGGGAATTCCTGCGTTAGAAGATGTCTTCCGTATTATTTTGGCGATCGCTGGTCAAGTCTTAATTGGGGTTGTGGTCTTTGGCATTGGCTTATACTTAGCTAATTTAGCCTTCAATCTGATTTTAGCTTCAGGTACTTCTCAATCACGCTTCCTCGGACAGTGCGCCCGTATTGCCATTATTACCCTAGTGGGAGCTATGGCATTAAATCGGATGGGAATCGCTCCCAATATCGTCAATCTCGCTTTTGGACTGATTCTGGGGGGAATTGCTGTGGCGATCGCCCTGGCGTTTGGTCTTGGTGGACGAGAAGTGGCACGAGAAGAGCTTAAGTCTTGGGTTGGTTCATTTAAAGGAAAATAGGACTCAGCTAGTTCAATCTAAATACGAACTATCTAAAATTTAAACTTTCTCACAGCTTCCAGTAAACCCTTGCTGGGAGCTTTTATAATAGGAGTATTCGGTAATTAGTGAATCTAATTACAGTATTACTATATTTTTCATTCTTTTTCGGTTATTCTTTGTCTGGGATAATATTTCATTAGCGAATGTCTACAAAGATATCGCGCTTTTGGATAAGCTGGTTAAATAGATCCAGCTTCGTGGGTGTCAAAGAGAGGAATCGATTGAGCAAGCATATAACTCTGATAGACCGACTACAGGAACAAGCAAGTATCCAGCCTCAGAAACGGGCATTTACTTTCTTGGCTGATGGTGACACCGAAAGCGACAGTCTCACATACCAGCAAATAACGGCAGAGGCTCAGGCGATCGCCGTATTGTTGCAGACCCACCAGGCTCAGGGACAAAGGGCGCTGCTGCTCTATCAGCCAGGGCTAGATTTCATTACGGCATTTTTGGGCTGTCTCTATGCAGGAGTTGTTGCTGTCCCCGTCTATCCACCGCGAGCCAATCGTTCCCTAGAGCGGTTACTGGCAATTGCTGCCGACTCTGAGGCGAAGTTTGCTCTAACTACTAATTCTATTCTGGAACAAATTGGGGATAAGTTTAAGCAGCATCATACTAGCTACAGCGTTGATCTGCTAGCGACAGACAAAATCTCAACAGACTTAGGTCAGAATTGGCAATATCCAGCCATTACAGGAGATAATTTAGCATTCTTACAATATACCAGCGGCTCTACAGGAAAGCCTAAAGGGGTGATGGTTAGTCATAGCAATTTAATGGCTAACTCCCAAACGATTCAGCACTGTTTTGGCAATCAGCGCAACCATACCCTAGTATCCTGGCTCCCTCCCTATCATGACATGGGCTTGATCGGCTCGATTATTCAGCCGCTTTACGTGGGGTCTGCGATGTACCTCATGGCACCCGTAACTTTTTTACAGCGCCCTTATCGTTGGCTTCAGGCAATCTCTCGTTTTCGGGGTCAGACTAATGGGGCTCCCAACTTCGCCTATGACCTTTGCGTAGAGCGGATTACTCCTGAGCAAAAAGCCACCCTAGACCTTAGCTGTTGGGAATTGGCTTTTTCTGGTGCCGAGCCTGTAAGAGCAGAAACCATCGATCGCTTTAGTGCCTATTTTCAGGAATGTGGATTTCGTCGTCAGGCATTTTACCCTTGCTATGGCATGGCGGAAGCCACTTTAATGATTACGGGTAACCGTCGGGGTCAAGAACCAAAAATTGCCGCTTTTGACAGCAAGCAGCTAGAGCAAAATCAAGCCGTTGCGACTCAGAGTACCTCAGAGCAAACTCTATTGGTTAGCAGTGGAGGGAATGCAGCAGAACAGAAGTTACTGATTGTTGACCCTGAGAGTCGTTTTCAGCTTGCTGAGAGGAAGATCGGAGAAATTTGGGTGAAAAGCCCCAGCGTGGCACAGGGATACTGGGGGCGATCGCAGTTAACCGAGGATAGCTTTAATGCTGTTTTAGTAGATACTCAGGAATCGGGCTGGCTAAGAACAGGGGATCTCGGCTTTTTAACTCAGGGCGAATTATTTGTTACGGGAAGATTAAAAGACTTAATTATTATTCGGGGACGCAACTATTATCCCCAGGATCTTGAATTAACCGTAGAGCAGGCTCATAGCGACATTAAACCAGGAAGCATAGCTGCTTTTGCAGTGGAGGTAGGGGGAACAGAAAAATTAGTAATAACCCCTGAAGTTAAGCGTACCTCCCTCCGCAAGCTCAATGTTGAGGAGGTTACTAAAGCGATCTTGAAAGCGATCGCCCTTAGCCATGACCTACAGGTTCACACGGTAGTACTGCTAAAAACTGGCAGTATCCCTAAAACTTCCAGCGGTAAGATCCAGCGTCATGCTTGCAAAGCGGGATATTTAGCAGGTAGCCTAAATAGCGTTGGAGAGTATCAGAGAAAAGAGCAGAGGGAAACAGATAAAGCTAGTAAAAATAATCTAGTTAATCGTCATCAATGGGGACAACAGCAAAGTTTAATTCAGAACTGGCTGATTGAGCATCTGACCCAGGTCTTAGGAATAGCGTCATCAGAGATCGATATTAGAGAACCATTCTCTAGCTTTGGCTTGAATTCCTTAGCAGCAGCAAGTTTATCAGCAGATTTGGAAGATTGGCTGCAAATTAAGGTGTCTCCTACCGTTGTATACGATTATCCTAGTATTGCTGAACTGGCAGCATATTTATCCCAGAGAGCATTAAACATTGACGAGCGACCCCCTGAAGGGTTCGACAGTTCCTACAACGGAGGGAACCTCCGCAACGGACTGTCTCACCGCGCCGCCGAAAGGCGCAAGCGGCAGTCGCTACAACGCGGGGAACCCGCGCAACGCGCTGCCTTGGGAACGCGCGAGTTGGAGCATTCAACATTAAACATTGAACAATCAGCACTTAACGTTGCAGATAACGTTACAGATTCTGAGATTGCAATTATTGGGATGGGGTGTCGGTTTCCTGGAGCAGATAATCCTGAAGAATTTTGGAAGTTATTAAGCTCTGGTAAAGATGCGATCCGTCAGGGCGATCGCTGGTCAAGTTCAGACTGGGGAGGCTTTATTGATGATGTAGACTGCTTCGATCCCCAGTTTTTTGGTATTACTCCCCGAGAGGCACAGGCGATTGATCCTCAACAAAGGCTATTGCTGGAGGTTAGCTGGGCAGCGTTGGAAGATGCGGCGATCGCTCATCAAAATCTATCAGGAAGCAACACGGGGGTTTTTGTTGGCATTAGCAGTAGCGATTATTCTCAGTTAAGGTTTCACTACGGTACGGAAGTGGATGCCTATTTAGGGACGGGTAACGCCCACAGCATCGCCGCAAATCGCCTTTCCTATATCCTAGACCTTAAAGGACCTTCTCTGGCGGTAGATACCGCCTGTTCCTCTTCTTTGGTGGCGCTACATCTGGCAAGCCAAAGCCTTAGAACGGGGGAGTGCGATCAGGCGATCGCTGGGGGAGTAAATTTAATGCTGTCTCCTGAACTGACCCAAACCTTTGCAGCGGCGGGTATGATGGCAGCGGATGGGCGCTGTAAGACTTTTGATGCAGCGGCGGATGGCTACGTCAGGGGAGAAGGGTGTGGAGTAGTAATTCTTAAGAGGTTAGTCGATGCCCAGCGGGACGGCGATCGCATTCTGGCGGTAGTTAAGGGTTCAGCAATTAATCAGGATGGTCGCAGCAACGGCTTAACAGCACCCAACGGCAGGTCACAGCAGGCGGTGATGCGTCAAGCTTTGCTTAAGGGGAATCTGGCAGCGGATGAGGTTACGTATATTGAATCCCACGGCACTGGTACTTCTTTGGGAGATCCCATTGAGGTTAATTCTCTTAAGGAGGTCTTTAGTTCAGGGCGATCGCAAACTTGTTATCTAGGTTCCCTCAAAACTAACATTGGACACCTAGAGGCGGCAGCAGGTATCGCAGGGTTGATTAAAACCGTGCTGTGTCTGCAGCATCGAGCCATTCCCCCTAATCTCCATTTTCAGCAGCTCAATCCTTTAATCGATCTGGCTGATTCTCAGCTGGAAATTGCCCAGAAATTACAGCCCTGGGATTCCTCTAAAAGATATGCAGGGGTTAGCTCTTTTGGCTTTGGCGGCACTAATGCCCATGTAATTATTGGTGAGCTAAATACGGAGGTAGCTAAAGACCTTGAATCACCAAAAATTCCCATACATCTGCTTACCCTGGGGGCAAAAACTCCATCGGCACTGAAGGAGTTGAGCTTAAGCTATCAAGCCTATTTAGAGGCTCATCCCGAAGTTGACTTAGCTGATATTTGCTACACGACTAATGTAGGCAGAACCTATTTTGATCATCGTCTGGCGATCGCCGCAGCAGACAAAACCCAGTTAAAAGATAGACTAACTAAATTCATCTCAGCTCAGTCCAGTAAAGGGCTGGTTACAGGAAAAATTCCAGCAAAACCTCCTCAGATCGCTTTTCTGTTTACAGGACAGGGTTCACAGTATGTTGACATGGGTTATGAACTATATCAGACTCAGCCTAAATTTAGAGACGCTATAGAATCATGTTCCGCAATTCTGAGTAATTATTTAGATCATTCCCTGGAAGAAATCCTATACTCGGCTTACCAACCTACCGACAGTCAGGGTAAAGGCAATTCCCTTCTCTCTGACTCTATCTTAAACAAGACAATCTATACTCAGCCAGCAATTTTTGCCCTAGAATATGCCCTGGCGCAGATGTGGCTTGACTGGGGAGTTCAACCTTCGGTATTAACTGGGCACAGCGTAGGGGAATACGTTGCCGCCACCCTCGCAGGAATTTTTAGCTTGCCTGATGCTCTCAAGCTAGTAGCTACCAGAGGAAAACTAATGCAGAACTTGCCCCAGGGCGGAGCAATGTATGCCGTATTTACCGATGAAGCTACTGTAGCAGAACTAATCGCTCCTTTTGGCGAGCAAATAGCGATCGCCGCAGTTAATACCAGGCAAAGCATCGTAATTTCAGGAAATACAGCCACCGTTCAGGAAGTAGCCAGCAAGTTTGAATCCCAAGGCATCAAAAGCAAACAGCTTAAAGTTGACCACGCTTTTCACTCTCCACTAATGCAGCCGATTCTGGAGGAATTTGGTAGAGTTGCCCAGGAGATTAGCTACAATTTGCCCCAGATTAAGCTAATTTCTAACGTTACTGGAAAAGTTGCCATGGATGAGGTGGCTAGTTCGGATTACTGGATTAAGCATGTAGTGGCTCCCGTGAGGTTTGCTGATGGAATGACCAGTCTTCATCAAGAGCAATGTCAAATCTTTTTAGAAATTGGTTCTCAGCCGATTCTCCTGGGAATGGGAAGAGGAGTTATATCGGTTGATGCCAACGAAGATATTGCCTGGTTACCCAGTTTACGCCCCCGCAAAAAGGATTGGGAACAGATATTAGCCAGTTTAAGCTCTCTTTTTGTTAGAGGAGTTGCCATTGATTGGCATCAGGTAGTCCAAGGTAGAACAGGGCAAAAGATCGCCTTGCCTACCTATCCTTTTCAGCGACAAAGCTACTGGCTAACTCCAGGCGATAACGCCAATAAATCCAGCAATATTCCCAAAATAGAGGCTCTAACTAGCAAATCCTCCCCTGGCTTTTATCAGCTCAAGTGGCAGGTATCTCCCCCTCAATCAACCTCTTCTAGTGATTCAGCAGCAGAACAGAACTGGTTAATCATTTGCGATCGCCAGAGTAGGCAATTAGCCCAAGAATTAGCATCAGGGGGATCTTTAGTAATTGATTACAGTCAGCTAGAAAAAGAACAGCTTCGTCAAATTTTGGCGCAATCTCCCCAGACTGAGAAAATTATTTATTTGGCGGGATTAGACCAGCCTGAATTATCTTCCTTAACTGACATTGAAAGCTATCAGGAACAGCACTGCACCAACCTGTTAAATCTAATCCAGGCTTTAACGGCAGCATCTCACAACATACCTATCTGGTTGGTTAATAGGGGCAGTCAAGGAGTCAATCACCAGGCAGATTTACGGGCGGTATCCGCTAGCTGTCTTTGGGGTATCAGTCAGGCGATCGCTCTAGAACATCCTGAACTTTGGGGGGGAATTGTCGATCTGTCCCCCCAACCAGAGTCTGATGAGGCAGTACAGCTTTTCCAAGCGATTAACGATAATCCCCAGGAAGATCGACTAGCAGTTCGCGGGAGAGAGCTTTATGTGGCAAGATTATATAAGTCAGAACCCAAGCCCAGTAAAGCATTTACCCTAGATCATAATGGAGCATATTTAATTACTGGAGGACTAGGAGCTTTAGGTTTACAGCTAGCTCAGTGGCTGGTAAGTCAAGGAGCGAAACATTTAATTCTACTGGGCAGAAGCAAGCCTAAATCATCAGCAAAACTGACGATAGAAGAGCTTCAGCATCAGGGGTTTACCCTTGACATCTCTCAAGCTGATATTACCGATTACCAAGCTCTCAAAAAAATTATTAGCTCCTATGATTTAACCTCCCCCACTCCTCTAAAGGGAATCGTCCACGCCGCAGGGGTTCTAGATGATGGTTTATTAGCGGGACAAACCTGGTCACGATTTAAAGGCGTTATTGACCCTAAAGTAAAAGGTGCCTGGAACTTACACCAAGCAACCCAGGGGATGCAGCTAGACTTTTTTGTGCTCTTTTCCTCCGTAGCTTCCTTAATCGGTTCTCCAGGACAGAGCAGTTACAGCGTAGCTAATGCGGGGCTAGATGCGATCGCCCGTTATCGTCAGGGCTTGAATTTACCTGCGGTAGCGATTAACTGGGGAGCCTGGGGCGGCGGGGGTATGGCGGTTAATCAGGGATTTAAGGTTAAGGGTCTAGATTTGATTGAGCCATCAGCGGCTTTATCAGCCCTAGAGCAGGTTTTAGCCTCCGAGTTACCCCAGATAGGTGTAATCAGCGCTGATTGGTCACGCCTCAGCCAGCAGTTTCCTTATCTACAACAATCTAATTATTTTTCTGAGCTGGTTACAGTAGCAGAGACGGAACAAACTGCCGTTATTTTTGAAGAACTACTGACCACTCCAGAAGCTGAACGTCCGAGGTATCTGACTCAATATCTTACTCAGGCGATCGCCGCAATTCTCCAGATACCAGCGGCAAACCTGGCGCAGGATGTTAGCCTGCTAGATTTGGGAATGGATTCCCTGATGGTGATGGAGGCGATCAATCAACTGAAGGCAGATTTAAAGTTAATTCTTTATCCCCGAGAGTTTTACGAGCGTCCTCAAATTAATGATTTGGCGGCATATTTAGCCAAGGAATTTACCCAAGCTCATCAAACAGCTACTCCAGAGCCAGCAAAAACTGCTGAATCTGTCTCCTCAAGCCAAAAATCAAGTAAAAAACTCCCCCCAGCAGCATTTATACTCTCCAGTCCTCGTTCAGGCTCCACCCTGTTACGAGTTATGCTAGCAGGACATCCCCAATTATCTTCTCCTCCTGAACTGCACCTGCTACCCTTTGACACCATGGCAGAGCGCGCCGCAGAATTAGGGGTATCCCAGCTAGGAGAAGGGCTAAAACGGGCTTTAATGTCCCTCAAAAATATCGATGCAGCGAAAAGTCAGAAGCTAATTGAAGAGCTAACGACGGAAGATTGCACTATTGCCGAGGTCTATCAACAGCTACAGCAGCTATCAGGCGATCGCCTCCTGGTAGATAAATCCCCCACCTATGCCAGCCAGCGGTCAACCCTAGCTAAAGCCGAGGCAATGTTTGACGGGGCGAAATACATTCATCTGGTGCGCCATCCCTACTCAGTAATTGAATCCTTTGCTCGGATGCGGATGGATAAGCTAATTGGGCAGGGTAACGGCGACCCCTATGAATTAGCAGAATTAATTTGGCGGGAAAGCAACCAAAATATTCTCGATTTTGCTCAAGATCTCCCCCCTGAACGCTATCATCTAGTTTACTATGAGGACTTAGTAAGCCGTCCTCAAGAGATTCTCCAGGATATTTGTCAGTTTTTAGCCATTCCCTTTGACCCTGCGGTATTAACTCCCTATCAGGGCGATCGCCTGACGGATGGAGTAAGTGCTCAGGCTATGTCTCTGGGTGACCCCAACTTCCTCAAGCGCCAAAAAATTGAGCCCCAGCTAGCCACCGCCTGGAAAGAGATCAAGCTACCTAACAATTTAAGTATCTACACTCAGCAGCTAGCCCAACGGTTTAACTATGAGTTAACCAGTGAAACCAATCTCGATATGGTAGACCTGCTGATGGAGGAAACCCTAATCACCATCAGGGGACTGAAAATCTGCCTCTGTAGCTGGGGACCCGAAGAAGGACCTCTAGTTATTTGCCTCCACGGTATTTTAGAGCAGGGTGCTGCTTGGTCGGAAGTCGCCATCAGACTGGCACAAAAAGGCTATCGGGTAATTGCCCCTGATCTCCGTGGTCATGGTAGGAGCGATCGCGTCGGCAAAGGAGGTTCCTATAATCTAATTGACTTTTTGGGGGATATTGACGCTATTGCGGAGTATTTAGCAGGTAAAGCCTTTATTTTAGTCGGTCATTCCCTAGGTTCCGTGCTGGGGGCGATTTTTGCTACTATTAGACCCCAAAGGATTAAAAATATTGTCCTGGTAGAAACGATCCTGCCCACCCAAAACGAAGACGAAGACCCCACCAAGGCGATCGCCAATCAGCTTGATAATATGGTAAGCCCCCCAGAACACCCCGTCTTCCCCGATGTAGCAACCGCAGCCGAGCGCCTCCGTAAAGCCACTCCTGCCATCTCTCCTGCCCTCGCCAAGCTGTTGGCAGAAAGAATCACCGAACCCTGTGAAGGGGGTGTCAGATGGCGTTGGGAACCCCTACTGCGAACTAGAACAGGAATTAGTCTCAATGGCATCGGGCGATCGCGCTATCTTAAGCTATTGCAAAAAATCACCGTACCCATTACCCTCGTTTATGGCGATCAAAGTAACTTCAATCGTCAGGAAGACCTAAACAAGCAACAGGAAGCAATGCCCAATGCTACTAAAGTTGTGGTTTCTGGGGGGCACAATCTTCCCCTAGAGGCTCCTTCAGCTTTGGCAAAAATTATCAGCGGTGCGGTGGCTTTGACTAATAAATTAATTCCTTAAGGAAGTATATATATCAGGAGAAGAGCATTAATCTGTGGAGTTAACCTTTAGCTTTTTAGAGATTGCATTAGTGAATACAGATTACCTTTAGTAATTGATATAACATCGTAGCCTAAATTACTTTTTAAGAGATAAATAGTGTGTCTTCTTACTACTGTCAGCCTTAACTTGAATCTTATTAGAGCAACTTTTCCTGATAAAGTTTAAGGGTGATTTAGGTAGCTTATTTTGCTTTAAAGTTTCAGAAATAGAATATTGATATTTTCGCTTATATTCCTGGGATAATTTGCCCAAAGTAACTTGATTGGGTGATTTTTTAATTAGCTCAAACAAAGTTGATTCAATTTTCTTTTCGATTTTTTGTTCTACTATTGGAGTAGAATTAACATTCTTTTGAGTAATTTGAGTTATTAACGAAGGGCGATCACTAATAAAATTATCAAGATATACGCCGCCTGACTGTTGATAAACTTTGTAGGTATTACACCCTTGTCGCTGAAGGGTTTGATGTAAATAATTAAAAATAAAATCTTGAGAGACAATTACCACATCTTTTACCTGGGGATACATTAGCTGGAGAGATGCCCCCAACGTTAGAATCTGTCCATCGGCAGCATTTTTATCCTTGGGGACGTGACTCAACTGATATCCTTGGTGATGTAAATACTTATCCAGTTGAGCAATACTGCTATTTTGCCAGTTTGCCACGGCGAATTTAATGCTTACTGGATATCGACAGTAGGGTCTTAATTGTTTTGCCAAATCTAGCTTCAGGGGAAAATTCTCCACATCAAGGAGTATCGCCGCGCTCAAAGATAAAGCTGGTGAAGAGCCATCTCCTAGAAAAGACACACAATCCATGAATTAAATCCAGTAATGTTCAATAGAACAAAATTCTAGCTATACAATCCAGCTAGAAACTGTGATTTGCCACCAAATTAAATACTGTTCATGACACTTTTAATAATTAATAATTGAATTAATCTCCAACTCCTGCAAAATCCACCAGTAAAGATAGCTTCTGGCGTAAAGTTTCCAGTCCCAGGCGATCGCCAGCGGAAATAAAGATAGCCAGGGGAAATTCTTCTTTTGCCTTATTTAAAGTATCGCTGCCTACCTTATCTAATTTATTAAACACCAACAAAATGGGACCTGGAGCCAGGGACATTTCCCCCAGGATCTCCATTACAGAGCGGATTTGACTCTCCCAGGCGGGGTGAGATAAGTCTACTAGATGAATCAGCGCATCAGCTTCCGTCACTTCTTCCAGGGTGGCGCGGAAAGCATCCACCAAAGGAGGTGGTAGCTGTTGAATAAAGCCTACAGTGTCGGTTAATAAAATATTTTGCGGGGTTCCCGTATCGACATCAGGAACCGAGAGGCGGCGAGTAGTGGGATCGAGGGTAGCAAATAGCTGGTTCGCCACATAAACCTGAGCATTGGTCAGGGCATTAATTAGAGTAGATTTACCCGCATTAGTATAGCCGACGATCGCCACACTGGGAACATCTTGCTTCTGCCGTTGATGGCGCATCCGAGATCTTTGAGCCTGTAATTCCGTCACCTCCCGCTGTAGCCTGGCGATACGCTTTTGAATTCCTCGGCGTTCAGTTTCTAACTTAGTTTCTCCAGGACCCCTCGTACCAATACCGCCCCCCAAACGAGACATCGCCTGTCCCCGACCTACCAGACGGGGGAGCATATATTCCAGTTGCGCTAACTCCACCTGAAGCTTACCTGCACGGGACTGCGCCCGCTGGGCAAAAATATCCAGAATGATTTCTGTGCGATCGACCACTCTAACCCCGAACTGCTGTTCCAGATTACGAATTTGAGCAGGGGATAAACTGCGGTCAAACGCCACCAAACTAGCGCCTAGAGTTTGAACTCGTAAGGCAATTTCCTGCACCTTTCCTTCCCCCACCATCGTTTTCGGATGAGGACGCGATCGCTTCTGCCTAATAGTTTGTAAGACTTCCCCGCCAGCGGTATCCACCAGCCCCATTAATTCAGTTAAACGGTCTTCAAATTCTGATTCTGGGGTTTGATTGTCCCGCAGTCCCACTAGCACCACTCGGTCATGAGTGATATCTACCTGTTGTGCCACATATTCCCGCTCAAACTCAGCCTCCAACCCTTCCACCAGATCGAGAAAGTCTTGACTTGCCAGAGCTTCTAAAGACATGGGGAGAGATACCGTCCAGTATTCCTGTTCTGTAGCGACTGCTTCTGCCTGAGGTAATAAGTGAGCTAGATAAGCCTCCTCAACATAGCCCGTAGCCCCACCACCACGGCGCAGCTTACCTGTACCTGTCAGGGTAATAATCGCTAGGGTGTCTAATCTTTGGCGCACCATTGCCGTCAGACTGGATTCTTTTGGTGGTTCGGGTTTCAACTTAGTAGCGATACAGCGAATCCCTGAAAGCCTTTTGGCACCGTAACGTGGCAGTTCCAGTGGGGGGATCTGAGTTTGTCTGGCATTACCAATTCCAACGCGAATTACTTGCCCGCGACGATTCAGGTAGGTACAGACAGGCTGGTTAATTTCGGTACTGATAGCCGCCAACCTTTGAGCAAACTCAGGGGTAACAATAATATCACCAGGAAGTTTCTGATGATAAAGTTTTTTGAGCTGCTTGACCTGGCTCGATTTTAATCCCTTATATTTACCGTATATAGTATCGATAGGCGTTGCCTCAAAGTTTAATAGTGATGACTAATAATCTGATTTTAACGATTTTATATTCCTGAAGACTCAACCTAGCAGTAGTGAGTCATAACTTGTAACTTAATTCTTTTGATTTTTTAGATTCAACTATGGTGAAAATTCTGAGTCGTCGTTCATTAGGACAGCAAGGGGTATACGACATTGGAGTTGCCCAAGATCATAATTTTCTGCTAGCTAATGGCATGGTGGCGTCAAACTGCTTTAACAAGTCCCACTCCACGGCATACGCCTACGTTACCTATCAAACCGCCTATCTCAAGGCAAATTATCCAGTAGAGTATATGTCGGCACTGCTGACTGCTAGCAGCGGCATTCAGGATAAGGTTGATCGCTATCGTGAAAATGCCCAAAAGATGGGGATTGTGATTCTTCCCCCTGATATTAATCGTTCCGTGGAAAATTTCTTACCCCTAGACGATAATCATATTCTCTTTGGCTTATCAGCAGTCAAAAATTTGGGACAGGGGGCAATTGACAATATTCTTAGCGTCAGAAATACTGACGGTGAGTTTAAATCCTTGGCAGATTTTTGTGAGCGAGTGGAATTACGCACCGTTAACCGCAGAGCTTTAGAAACTTTAATCTATTGCGGAGCCTTTGATCAGGTAAAGACCAATCGTCGTCAGCTTATTAATGATATCGACGTGACTACCGCCTGGGCACAACAGCGAACTAAGGAGAAAGCCAGCGGTCAGCTCAATCTGTTTGACATGATGAGCGGCATGGCAGAAACTGAGACGACGATTTTTGAACAAGCACCAAGCACTCCAGCAGTATCAGACTACCCCCTACAAGAAAAATTACGGCTAGAAAAAGAATATATTGGCTTTTATATTAGCGACCATCCCCTCAAGGCAGTTAATCAAGCAGCTCAGATCTTATCCCCCATTAGCTTGAGTAGTTTGTCAGAGCAAAAATCCCGTCAGAAAGTTAGTGCGGTGGTTATGCTCAATTCAGTCCGCAAAATCATTACCAAAAAGGGTGATCCGATGGCGTTTGTACAGATGGAGGATATTACGGGGGAGGCAGAGGGCACCATCTTTCCCCGTACCTATCAAGATCTTGAACCATTGTTGGAAGAAGGTAATCAGCTAATTGTTTGGGGTAAACCACAGCAGCGTAACGAAAAATACCAGCTAATTATTGATGATGCTTCAGCGGTAGAAAAGGTGAAAATGCTGATGTTAGAAATTACCCCGCAACAGGCTTTAGATCCTGCAAGAAACCATCATCTCAAGCAAATTTTACAGCAACAGTCCTCTGAAACCAATAAATTCAAAATTCCCGTAATTGCTGCTATTGGGCAGGGAGCGCAGCGACAGTTTATCCGCTTTGGACAACAGTTTTGGGTACAGGACGAGCATCAGGCGATCGCCTCCTTAGAAAATGCAGGATTTATGGTGCATTGTGAACCTTTATTATCTCACTAACACTAAATAAATAGGGTGAATGAAGACTATAATTCCATAGTTTTACTGATGACAATTGAGCAAAGAAGAGCCTTGATTATCCATAGATAAATATCATTGCCAATCATTTTTTTTAGATTAGAATATAGTTAAATCAAACTGTAAACTCAGCCTGATTTTAGGGTAAAAGTTTATTTTGAGAATTTTAAATTTATTAACAAGACTTGAGTGGTGCTCGTTATTCGTTGTAGTTGAAGCTTTATTTATATTAGTTCCAGATCAATATCGGATATAAAAATTATTATTCAATCAGATGACTGATAAGAAATCTCAACTAACTCTAGTAAAGCTTAATAAAGCCGATTTGGCTAAAGGAAGGCATGTTTTAATTGTAGAATCCTCTGAATCTAGGAGAGCAGTTTCTCTTAATGTCAACGTCTTTTCCATCGGTCGTCATCCCAATAATGACCTCGTAGTAAGCGATCCTTTGGCTTCTCGGCACCATGCGACCTTAGCTTGGATGAGATATTCTGAGGGCGCCGCTAGAACCGACTATTCTTACTGGATTATTGATGGTAAGGGCAAGCGAAAAAGAAGTCGTAACGGGATTTATGTTAATGGTCAGAGAAAATCTCTCCACCGTTTAGTCTCTGGGGATATTATTAAAATAGGAAATGGCATTAAGATTTCCTATAGCTACATAACTTACAGTACAGATAGTAGTCAGTTTTTAAACTACTGTGGTGGATCAAGAGCTGGATATAAGCCAATATTTACTGATAAAAAATCCTACAAAGAAACGATTGTCTTGGACAATATTGCTGACAGTCACGATATCCCTGAAGATAGCAGCATTATTGAAAATACGATCGTTAATGAGCGGTTAGGAGATGATAGCGGCGACATTGAAGAAACAACTATGTTTAAGGAAAAATAAGTTGCTAGATTGGGTTGATTTATCAATTTCCCAGTTGAGTTGAAGACTGAAAAAGAGACAAAAGTTAACAGAGTCAGCGCAATGCCCCTTAATTCTGCCTGGCTACCTTGTTATTAATAAAATAGATACAATAAGTGAATCGAGTCTACAGCTTGGTAAATTAATAGAATATCTTTCCTGTAGTGAATATAGATCTCCATCAAGACTCATGAACCTGACACCAATCTGGGGTTCGCTTACTACCTTTATTGTCTGCCCTCTACTAGGCGGATTACCCCTAATCGACTGGATTACCTACGCTATTACGGGGCGTCAACTTAGTAAGCTGGGGACAGGGAACATTTCCGTTACGGCAGCGTTTTATCATGGTGGTAGGCTGGCAGGAATTGGTGCAGTTATCTCCGAAGCAGCTAAAGGGATTCTTGCCGTTTATCTCACCAGGGCTTTTTTTCCTGCTGGTTCGGTTTGGGAAATTGTTGCTATTATTGCCCTTGTCTTAGGACGCTACTGGATCGGACGCAGTGCAGGGACCACCAACGCTGTATGGGGAATTTTTGCCCACGATGCGATCGCCGCAGGGCTAGTCTGGCTGTTTAGCTTAATTAGCTTTACTCTAATTCGCGATCGCCAGTTGGGTAAATATGGGGTATTGGTTTTACTAGTGGCGATTATTGGGTTGCGTCATCCTTACCAGTTAGAATACGCGGTAGCAACTACCGCCTTGGCTGGTCTGTTAGCCTGGATCTATCGCAACATACCCGACGATCTTGATTTATCGGAAACTAAAGGAAAAACTAGCACCAGGAAAATGTTTCGATTTTTTCAGGGAGAGCAAAATATTCTGAATCTTGACAATAAATTAGCCTCTGACGAGGTGGGACAGAAAGCAGCCAATTTATCCTGGCTGAAACAGCAGGGCTATGCCGTCCCTCAAGGATGGATTTTGCGTCCTGGGGAAGATTTGCAGGCTTTGGTAAACCGACTTGAACCTTCTCCCCAAAACCCCCTAGTAGTTCGCTCCTCGGCAATTGGGGAAGACTCAGCCCAGACATCCGCTGCGGGGCAATACATTAGCATTCTTAATATTGGCGATCGCGAACAGCTATATTCAGCTATTATTGATTGCCAAGCTTCCTATCTCCAGAGCAATGCCGTAGATTATCGTCGGCACCATGATCTGCCAGAAACATCGATGGCGATTTTAGTACAGCAGCAGATTTCAGGGGTCTATAGCGGTGTTGCATTTAGTCGCGATCCTGTGGATCAGCTCGATCATACCGTTGCCGTTGAAGCACTACCAGGCAAAGCCACCAAAACAGTATCGGGAAAGTATACTCCCCAAAGATATCGGGTTGCTATTCCCGAGGCTTCCCTGGATGATACCGCCACAGATGCTAGAAGCATTACCGTAGTAACTGAACATCTATCCGAGGGCGCGGTGGAGATTCCCCAGGAGATTATTGAGTCCGTAGCGCTGCTGGCACGGGAAATGGAGGACCTATTTGAAGGCATTCCCCAAGATTTGGAATGGACTTATGATGGTGAACAGCTATGGCTGCTACAGGTACGACCCATTACGACTCTCCAGCCAATATGGACGCGGCGGATCGCGGCAGAAGTAATTCCTGGTAAAATTCGTCCCCTAACCTGGTCAATTAATCAACCCTTGACCTGCGGTGTGTGGGGCAAAATTTTCTCCCTAGTTTTAGGCGATCGCGCCCAGGATTTGGATTTTGGGCAGACGGCAACTTTACACTTCGCCAGCGCCTACTTTAACGCTACCCTACTAGGTAAGATTTTCCGCAGGATGGGATTACCAGCAGAAAGTTTAGAATTTTTGACCAGAGGGGCTAAATTTACTAAACCACCCCTCCGCTCTACCATTAGAAATTTGCCAGGGCTCTGGCGACTGCTGCTGCGAGAATGGCGCTTAGCTTCAGACTTTGAGCGCGATCGCCAAAAGCATTTTCTGCCAATTCTTACTGCTTTTCAAGAACAAGAGCTAGCTGAACTATCGCCAGCAGAAATTATTACGCGAATTAATACGATCCTCGAACTCCTGGATAAAGCTACTTATTATAATATTTTGGCTCCCCTCAGTTTTGCCCTCCGTAAAGGACTTTTTAAAGTGCCTGATACCGAACTTGACCAGAGCCAAGTACCAGAGATTAAAGCTGTTGCTTCTTTGGCTAATGCGGCATCGGAAGCCCGCAAGCTGCTGGCAACGGAACAAATCACCCTAGACTCCTGTGCTTCGCTATTTGCCCATATTGCCGAAAATCCTGAGGGAAATAGCGTTATGGAGCGTTTTAACCTCTGGTTAGAGCAGTATGGCTATTTAAGCGAGGTAGCAACTGATATTGCGGTGCCTCGCTGGCGCGATCAGCCAAGTATTCCCCGACAGATGTTTGCGCGATTTTACTTTGATGCTCAGGGGGCAGCGATGGCTCAACCTGATTCCCCAGGTGTACAAAAATCATGGACAGCCAAGCTGGTGCAGAAGAGCCTAAATCTTAAGGGTCAGGTGGCAGAAGTCTATAATCAACTGCTGGCATATCTCCGCTGGTCTTTCCTGGAGTTGGCGCAGCGCTGGGTTAATAGTGGCATAATTACTGAATCAGCAGATTTATTTCTACTAACTTTTGATGAAATTCAGAGCATTATTGAAGACGATAACCCCAAATTAAAATCAGAACTATCGACATTAATTCACACTAGAAAACAGCAGTGGCTTGATTCCTCCCAACTAACTCCAGTACCCAAATTAATCTACGGACAACCCCAAGCTTTTACTAAGTACTCCATAGCTTTAAATCCTGAACAAAATCAGTTTCGGGGCATTGGCTCCAGTGCTGGTCAAATTGAGGGAACAATTAAGGTAATTTCTAATTTGCAGCAGCCCGATGAGGTTGATCGCCAAACTATAATCGTGGTTCCCTATACCGATGCTGGATGGTCGCCATTGCTAGCCCGTGCTGGGGGATTAATCTCTGAGGTGGGAGGGCGTTTATCCCATGGGGCGATTGTCGCCAGAGAATATCAGATTCCTGCGGTGATGGATCTTGATAATGCCACCCAACTTTTCCACAATGGACAGCGAGTTAGACTCAACGGTCAGACGGGAATAGTAGAAATAATTGATTCAACAATGAACAATGAACAATGAACAATTAATCTCTTTTGGTAAGTCCATCTAATATCTTTTTATATGCTTGCTCTGCTTGTTGCTGTCGTTGTGGTTTTGCTTGGTTCTGCTTGTTGTTCAGGAACAGAAACAGCCCTGTTATCGATCTCCCCGATTAAGGTTCGACAGCTAGCTCAATCAAAGAAGCCTGCCGCCCTGGCATTAGCCAACATTCGTTTGCAAATCAATCGTCCCATCGCGACCATCGTTATTCTCAACAATATTTTTAACATTGTTGGCAGCATCATAATCGGTAGCTTGACAACTAAAGTATTGGGAGATGCTTGGTTAGGTGTTTTTTCAGGTATCCTAACCTTTCTCATTATTATCTTTGGCGAAATTGTCCCTAAAACCCTTTGTCAGCGCTATGCTCAACCTGTGTGCTTATTTGTGGCGATTCCTGTCAAGTTTTTAACCGTAATTTTGACTCCTCTGGTGCTGCTGATTGAATATGTTACTGCCCCCATGTTGCAGGGCAAAAAACTTCCTACTACCGACGAGGCTGAAATTAAATTCTTGACGACTATTGGGTTTCAAGAAGGGGTGATTGAAGACGATGAAGCAGAAATGATTCAGCGCGTATTTCAATTAAACGACCTCACTGCCTCAGACTTAATGAGTCCTCGGATTATTGCCACCTATCTTCGAGGAGAGCAAACCCTTAATGAGTGTAAACCAGAAATTATTGCTTCGCAGCATACGCGGATTCTGGTGATTAACGACACCATTGATGATGTTACTGGTCTGGTGCGGAAAGATGAGCTATTAGCCGCCATCATTGACGGTCATGGCGATCGCCAAATTGATTATCTGCGGCGTCCTGTTCACTTCGTCCCTGAAACGAATCGCGCTGATAAGCTGTTAAAGGTGTTCCAGGAGAATCGAGAACATTTGGCGGTAGTTTTAGATGAATATGGCGGCATGGCAGGAGTAGTTACTCTGGAGGATGTTTTAGAGGTATTGACGGGGGAAATTGTTGATGAAACCGATCGCAGCGTAGATCTACAGGAAATTGCCCGCAAGAAACGCCTTCGGTTGCTTAAGTCTCGGGGCATCAAGCTGGACTAATAGACTTCTTGCAGAAGTCAAGTAATAAGTAATAAGTACTTTGAATAGTTAGCCTTATAAATTGCTCAATATTATTTCTCTACCAAAAATTAAGAACGAATCATTTATGGCAAGTATAGCAGTCGAAGCAAAGATTAGGACAATTAAAAAATCTCTCGCAAAGGCGCAGAGGCGCAAAGAGAATCAGAGATGTCTTAACCTATAGTTCGATAGCTATATTTAAGTATTTCATATTAAATAAATCCCTGAAAAGCTAATGGCTATCTCAACAGATTAATGCTTTTATCCAAAACTGGCGTTAATTAAAAGCTAAAGGTTGTTCGCACTATACCAATCAGCAAATCGGGAGAATCTTCAACGTTGCTGTCTGGTTCTGTAATCCAAACTACTCCAGGAGTAACGGAAATATTGTCATTAATCTGATATTGATAAAATGCCTCAACGTGTAGAGAGCGATCGCCATCTTCAGGAATATTGGTAATGGATGAATTGGTTTCAGTCGGTTCGCTACCCACCACAATACCCGCAACGCTGCCCTCCTTACCTAAATCAGGTAAAGCGATGCTTGCTGCCCAATCCCAAATATCTTGAGTGCCCCGATCTATCGGCTGTTGTAAGGTATCTAGATTGCTAACTTTGCTTAAACCCCCTCGACCACCAATCACTAACCGAGAATTAATTGACCAGGATAGTTCTAAACCATAGGAGCTATTGACCGTAGGCAGTTCTGAGCCAAATAGCCCCGCCGAAAAGTTCTGAAGATTGGCTAGATTAGTTCCTGTTTCTGTATCACTTTGATTGAAGCTGTGGACATAGGTAGCGGCAAAACTTAGATTTTCGATTGGATTCAAGATAATTTGTCCCAACACGCTATAGGGACCAGCAAATAAGCCAGCATCTGAACTGGGATCTTCTGCCCTAGAAGCCAAATAGCCCGTACTTAGCTTAATCTGCTCAATCGGGCTATAGCTAACCCCCACTCCTGCCTCTCCAGGGGGATTATAAATTGGATTACGAGTTCCAAAGGTAGAAATCGCCCTCGAACCTCCGTCACCATCGAGAAAGCTAATGGTTGGCGCAATATCATCCCCTTCTAACCCTGCTGCCCCCAAAATAAATTCCAGGCGATCGCCGACCCGAAAGGAGTAATATAGTGTATCTAGCTGTATGTCTCCATCAGTATTTTCGGCAAAGGATAAATCTCCTTCAAAAGTGCCCAGGGCTTCTGAGAAACCAGGAAATCTGCTGCTGGTTAATCTCGTGAATAACAAATCTTCTCCCTGGAAGCTAGTGGTTAATTCTAGTCTTAATCTGTTACCCAAAACGCTGCTAGCATCATCGCCACCCGAAAGAGGGCTGCCCAGGGCAAAAATCGCCTCTCCCTGGAGTTTACTGGTAGGGGAAAATTGAGTTGCCTCAAGGTCTTGCAGACGAGCCTCTGCCCCATCACTGCCACCTTTGAGAGTCGCTAAATCTGATTGAAACTCCTGCATCAAGCGTAAAATTAGCTCTAAATCTTGATGGGGAATATTTTGAGCCTGTGCCAGCCTATTTTCTAGCTGATTGAGACAGGTATTTAGTCTTAGAGCAAATTCAGCACGAGAAATAGGTGTTTCGGGCTGCTTGCTAAAGATACCCATGTCTACAGGCGTTCTCGGCTCAAGAACTGCCGCAACGCAGTCATAGCGTTCTCTTAGATCTTGAAAAGCCTGATATGACCAGTCCGTGGAATTAATCTCTTGAAGCTGCTGCACGGAATTCATTTGCGCTACCAAATAATTATCCCGAGAAGTCAGTCCTTGATGATTCTTGCTCAAGCTTGATTGACGGGAAAGCGATCGCATGTTAGTTTTGCCATGCTCGTTAAGATTATCGGTCGTTATCTGCGGAGTTGCTTTTGCCTCCATCCCCCAAACTAAGACAATGCTCATAATATTGAGCATCATTATCTGATTAGCTTTATTACACCAATTCAGCATCCCCATCATCCTCAGTCACACCAAAACAACACCCAGCTTGATCAAGATTTAGCCTCTGCGTGGGACTAATATTTATCAATTCTGAGCATGTCTGCATTATTTTCTATCTTGGCATTATTTTTAGCCAATTGGTAATAGCTAATTCAGTAAAGTCTTGTGAATAAAATTGAATTTATATATCGATAATTGATGTCGCAATCTTCATATCTCTTGCTAGAATAAACTCTGTTGATTATTGATATGGCTTTATTTTCAGCTAATAACTCAATTTTAGGGAGCTGTTAGCTGTTGGCTATTAACTGTATAGATTTTTGTGGAAATAACTTTTTTAGGTACTAGTTCTGGCGTGCCAACGCGATCGCGAAATGTATCAAGTGTTGCTCTTCGCTTACCCCAACGGGCAGAGGTATGGCTTTTCGACTGTGGGGAAGGCACTCAACATCAGCTACAGCGCAGTGAACTCAAAAGCTCGCAGATTAGACGCATTTTCATTACCCACATGCACGGCGATCATATTTTTGGCTTGATGGGCTTACTTGCTAGCTGTGGTTTGGCGGGTACTGGTCAACCCATTGATATTTATGGACCCCAAGGTTTGTCTGAGTATATCCAGGCTGCCTCTAAGTATTCCTACATCAATTTTGGCTCTCGTATTAAAATTCATCTCGTTAAGCCAGGAGTCTTTTTTGAAAACGAGCAGTTTAGGGTTAGCTGTCAGCCTTTAGAGCATCGGATTCCTGCCTATGGTTATCGAATCGTGGAGAAAGACCGTCCAGGAATGTTTAACCTGGAAAAGGCTAAATCATTAGGGATTGCTCCAGGTCCTATTTATGGCAAGTTAAAACAGGGTCAGGTAGTTACTTTAGAGGACGGTAGAAAAATTAATGGCAAGGATCTTTGTGGTCAGCCAGAACCAGGACGCAAGGTGGTCTACTGCACTGATACTGTTTTTTGTGATAATGCCGTCGAGCTAGCTCAAGATGCCGATGTTCTAATTCATGAAGCTACCTTTGCTCATCAAGATGCTCAGATGGCATTTGAAAAGGGACATTCGACAACTACGATGGCGGCTCAAGTAGCTTTACTGGCAGGAGTTAAGCAGCTATTCTTAACTCATTTTAGCCCCCGCTATGCCCCAGGAAACCCAATCCAACTCCAAGATTTGAAGCAGGAGGCTAGGGCAATTTTTTCTAATACCAAGCTGGCATATGATTTCTTGTCCTATGAGGTGCCCCGTCGCCGTGAGGCGAAAGAGAAGGTAAAAGAGAAAAAGGTTAAGGTGACTGCGGGGAGGAGTAATAAGTAATGAGTAATAAGTAGGAAAGGTGAAATAAAGTTAACTAGATTAAGAAATATGAATTCAGTTACAGCTATTGCTACTAACGACTAACGACTAACAATCGTAACCAGTCAATCTTATTTATACCGACCTACTTAACTAATAACTAAGAACTAAAATCCAAGTCGTAAAGTTTATTGGTCGCGGCACTGAGGGGTATAATTCCACTGGGATTAATTTCAGGGATGCCTCGGTAGTAAAGTTCTAGAATATGGGATACATTACAAACTTCTGCGACTCCTGGCTGCTGGTAAAGGCGATCGCAATAGTTCCATAAATTAGGATAATCTACTAAACGCTTGAGGCTGCACTTAAAAATGCCGTAATATGCCAAGTCGAATCTAAATAGAGTCGTGAACATACACCAATCTGCCAAAGTAATTACATTCCCACAAAGATAGGGTTGTTTACCTAAAATTTCTTCCCAGTAATCTAGTGCCGAAAATAGTTCTCTGACTGCCTGTTCGTATGCCTTTTGAGTTGAGGCAAAACCAGCACGATAAACGCCATTGTTAATTGGTTGATAAATCTGGCTGATAACACGATCAATTTCTGATTTTGAATGCTGAGGATAAAAGTCTGTTTGGATTTCTGTAAACTGATTAAATTCTGAATTAAACATTTTAATAATTTGCAGGGACTCATTATTAACAATGGTTTGATTCTGTTTATCCCACAACACGGGTACGGTAACTCTCCCTGTGTAGTTGGAGTCGGCTAAAGTATAAATTTCTCTAAGGTATTCTGCATGATTTACCGTATCTTCTATACAGCCCTCCTTTTGGGTAAATTGCCATCCTTCATCAGAAATAATGGGATCGACAATTGATAAGCTGACAATATCTTGCAATCCCTTGAGCCTCCATAAAATTGCCGTGCGATGTGCCCAAGGACATCCCAAAGAGATATAGAGATGATATCTACCTGATTCAGCCTTGAAACTACTCGAACCATCTTCAGTAACTTGCTGGTGAAACTGGGTAGACATGCGCTTAAATTCTCCTGTTTCGTTTCTTTCTGTCCAATTTTTAACCCATTTTCCGTTAACTAATTGACCGAGTGCCATGATTTTCTCTGTAAATAATTTCTAAGTTATTAACTAATTTTTTAATGAAAATGCTGCTATATCCTGATAGCGATATTGCCACAGCCATGCTGAATTAGCATTAGTAAATCTTCCAGCATCCCTAGGTCTTTCATAAACATAATTTGCTAAATTTGATCGAAAAAATTCCTATGGAAAATAAAGATTGCGGTAATAAGAAGTAATATCTCTAGTGCGATCGCACCATATCTGAGCTTAATTCCTCATAAATTATTCTAGATAAATTTGCATTTGATAAATAATAATTCAGGATTAACTCTGTTTGATCCAGCTTCTTGTGCCAAAAGATTGACAAGACTTACTAGCTACTTTAGCAGCATACTCTAAGAGGATGTTTGGAAACACTTAGAGGTAAAAAAAGTTACGCTAGTCGACACAACCAAAGTAAAACGCTTTCTGCCTTTAATTTTCTTGTTGGCATCATAACCAACGGAAAAGTTAACCATGACTGAAGTAGGAAGTGAAAATAGTAACTCATACTGCTCAGGAGTGAGTTCTGTGGTCTAGGCTAAAGTCATTGCTTTCTAGATGGTTGTTTAGACTTTGAACGAGAGGGGCGCTGCGGTTCCCGCAGCTTGCCCAATCGAGTTGTTGAACTTTATTCAACCTAACAGTCTAGAGAGCTTTTTTGTTTTATGTGCTTTTTTTTACTTTTCAAACATCCTCTAAGGCAAAAGTTCCCCTCATACGCGACTTGAGTCATGAATAGAATGATAAATGCTAAATGCTAAGAGTTATTACTGTGCGCTTTAGCGATTTGCCTACAGTGATAAACGCCGACAACAAATAAGCCTTCGGCAAAGATTTTCGCTGAATCTTCAACTACTCCCAGCCATTCTCGGATCTGCCTTATGAGCGCCTGGTCATCAATTACCTGAGAGATAAACAAGGTGTTATTGCTGAGAATGTCCAAGAGAACCATAACCGCTGCTAGAATAAATCCCGCTTTAAACCAGCCAAATGCAGGATTAAAAGCTTGAATAACTTGCCACTGACAAGCAACATAAATCAAGAACCCAATTAAATAGCTTCCCACAATTAGATCATCGACTAAATCAGTTAGTTCGGTAACTTGAAGCTGCAATAGATTATGAAACCAACGATCAAGAGACTCATGGATTCCTAAAACGTCATCAACCGCCAAAAATAAGCATATTAAGGCAACAATTAGCCAAAAAAAGCGGGTTTTATGTAGTTTTCGAGTATATTTAACGATTCGAAAAATTAAACCTGATATTACGCCAGTAATCAAGAGCTGTAAAGCAGAAATAACAGTAATATAACCGCCGTGACCAATTTCCTCAAAATAAAATTGAGGCGATTTATCTAAGATAACTGCTTGGGTAATCGCCACAGTAATTGCCAAACTATTCAAAAATAAAATGACAAATAATAGCTGTCTTGCTGTCAAGCTAGAACGATCAAGCAAAGTATTCCTATTCATAAAGACTAAGTTAACCCAAGTTAATCTAAAGATTAATATTTTAATCGGCTGTTAGTGAATCAGGAAAATTTAGCTGCAATATCTTAATGGTAAAGTCTGTTTATCGTGGGAGTTTGTCTCCATTTTCTTAATTTTAGTCACACTAACGCCGTAGACTAATGAATGCGCCATCATGGTTTTTAATCTTGGCAGCAGTAATAATTTAAGTCCCTAAAATCTATGACAAGAGTAACCCAACGACGGGGGAGCGGCGGGCTGCCCTTAAACCCCGAATTACATCACAAGTGGTTCAACAGTCTCTTGTCTAAACCTGTGGCTTCCGCCTCAGATTATGTGCCGCCGATTCAGGAACTACAAAACTTGGTAGCCCACACCCCTAGCCTAAAGGTCAGTACTCAAGCCATGTTTATTGAAGGCTACATGTCTCAGAGGACAGATCCCCTCGGAGTCCCCGCAGTCACTAGCTGGCAGCAGTTTTTAAGTCTGCTGAACAATATTATGACCACTGCTCCAGAGTTTGTGATCGATCAGCAGGGAGCGGCTCATAGTCTGGTGGGTTTTCCCATCAATGCTTTACTGAACTGGTCTATGGGTACAAAGTCAGGCTACGCCACATTTTCTTCTCCTATATTTAACCGTCAATTTCAGAAAGTGCTCAACTACTGGGCAGAGTTTTTAACTACTGTGGATTCTCGCTATGTCTTAGCCTATGGTGACCCCAACTCCGATCCTCCTACCATTCCCTGGCTCAGTGATTTAGCTAAAGGACAAATGATCACAGTGGCATGCCAACCCAGAAAGCAAACTCCCAACTGTTTAGACAAGTCCTTCGAGGAGATTTTCTCAGTGCCCGACCCCAAAGACCCCAAGTATCTTGGTTTTATGTCCTGGGATCAATTCTTTACTCGGGAGTTTCAGCCAGGAATACGCCCTGTAGGGAATGCGGAGATAGTTAATGCCTGCGAATCGGCTCCTTTGCAGTACGTGAGGAATGTGCAGCTTTCTGATCAATTTTGGCTCAAGGGTCAGCCCTATTCCCTAGAAAATATGCTCGATTTTGACCCTTTGACGGCTCAGTTTGCTGGAGGTTCAGTATATCAAGCTTTTCTAAGCGTCCTTAGCTACCATCGCTGGCACAGTCCCGTAGACGGTACAATCACAAAAACCTTGGTGGTTAATGGATCTTACTATCTGGAGAATATGAGTCAGGGATTGCAGAGCCATGAGCCTGATTCTGCCGCGCCTAATGCCTCTCAGCCTTTTCTAACCTCAGTGGCAACCCGCGCCGTAATTTTTATTGAGGCTGATGATCCTAAAATTGGTCTGATGGTATTCGTGGCGGTGGGTATGGCGGAGGTCTCTAGCTGCGAGATTACCGTAACCCCAGGGGATCAGGTTAAACGTGGGGAACAACTGGGCATGTTTCATTTTGGGGGATCTACCTATTGCCTGGTATTTCGTCCTCATGTTGCCCTCAATTTTCAGATTTCCGTGAACGACCAGCCTAACCTTAATGGAACTAACGTAGCGGTAAAGTCTAATCTAGCTACCCTGGTATAAACTACCGTAGATTAATTAGATGATAATTTTGTGTAGCCTTTCTCACATTAGTGAGATACACCCAGAGAATTACCCACTAACGACTAACGACTAACGACTAACGACTAACGACTAACGATATGCGAAGCGGTACCATTTATCCTTATTATCCCGCCCTGACGGGACGAATGGGGGGACGAATGGGGACAAGGGCATAATATAGCATTACGGATCTAGATTAGGACATTATTTGATTGAGCAACACAGACTTAGATTAGAACACTTATTACTTATTACTCATTACTTATTACTTACGAGCAGATACATAAAAGTTGTCCTAAATTAAAGTTGTACGGCTATATATCCTTTAGGACTAACCAAAACCGAAAAATCGTACTGTACCTCATTCAAATGAGAATCTCTATATCTGATATCCCAACTTTACTAAAAAATTCTCTATCTTAGTAATTCTTTCTTCTAAGGTTAGAGTTTTAGCTTGGGGAGACTCTGAAGCTAACTTTTGAGCGATCGCAATAAATTCTGCCCAGCTACGACCGTATTTTTGCCGACCATATGTTTCTTGATATGCAGTCTTAGCCTTTTTTAAGTTGCCATATTTCGCTATAAAATATTTCTTGTCTAGAACTGGCTTTAAGCTGATTTTATTTTGTTGTGAGCTACCCAGCGATGTTTGATTTTGCTCTATAGTTTTAGCCTGGCTTGCTAATTCTGTTGCAGCAATTAAAGCTGTATTTTTAAAGGCATTATCATAAGACGTTGCACTTTTTTCTAATTCGTCTCGAATCTGTTTTAATTGATTAAGTACCATGTCAATTGAAGTCAACTATAATTAACTATCTAATAAGTAACGACCAATAGAAGCTTGATCCTCAAACATTTGTGGTTGAGAATCAGGATCTAATTTAATATCAATAGTCAGTATTTCCTCTTCAAAAAAAAGCTTTTCTGCTTCTTTAATCAAATATACTTTATCAGCATAAGTCATTTTATTAGCTTTGATACAGACTTCTCGATACTGCTCAATTTTGTCAATTATACTATCTAGTTGAGATAAGGCTTGATCTCGCAATTCTTTAGCCTGCTTGGCTTCCTCTACAGCCATTAATAAACCTTGCTGTTTAATTCGTAGTTCTTCTAAGTCTTGAACTGCTCGATCTCTTTCCTGGGTAATAGCCAAATTATCTCGTTTTAGCTCTTGCTGTTTCCGACGATATTTAGTAGTCCATCCTTTATAAGCACGAACTCGATTTTTTAGAGTTTTTATTTCCTTTTTTACGTTAAGAAATCTGGATTCTAGTTTATTAATTTCTATAGTTATGCTTTGAGAATTAGACATAGCATGGTTGATAAATTTGCTTTTAATCTAATGATAAATAAATTAGATTAATCACCTCGTGCTAAGGATCACAGCATTGATTAAGCAAATAATTTATAAATGTAATTTAGTCAAT
>JBCBIE010000043.1:0-46192 GCA_038524995.1 Cyanobacteria bacterium J06621_8 | reverse complement strand
CGGCGAAGATACTTGGGGGGCTGCCCCCCGGGAAAATAGCTCAGTGCCAGGTTCTATATTTGCTCTAAATAAAAAGCTTCGGATCTTTACTAAGATGAATCTGAAGCTTTTTTGTTTTTCCATTCTAATAATAATACGCCGTGTGCAACTTTTAGTCAGAAATTAGGTTTGAAACCGAAGTGGATGAATAGAGTGCCGATTTAGCCAAAAAGCCACAGTATGAGCTAAGAGTTTACGATTAATACGACTAGTTAGATGCCACAGATCTCTAGCTCGAACAGTTTCAAAGTGAAAACGCTCTACTAGCTGTCCGATAACTGTTTCGATTTTGCTTTCTCAGTTTATTGACAATTTTATCCATGATATTTATCATCATTTGATTAAAGTTTTCTGATTTAGCTAGTCAGCTAAATAGATTGAGGAACTATATCTATTCCCTCTTTTCTTAAACTAAACAAGTACTGATAATTTGTTTATAACTCAAATCACTGGCAAGCCAAGGTCGTTTGTAAATTTATGTAATACGCTTGGCTAAAGCTTTAGTTACCGACCATAAATTCAAGTATCGCAAATAAGTAAAACGCTGCTATTCCAGTCTTGAAGACGTTTCTAGCAACAAACACCTTGATCTTCCACACAACCCAGAAAAGAATGGAGTTCCATTTAAAATACTTTTGCTAGGCAATAATTGATTAACACGAACATCATGAAAATTACTAGACAGCGGTTTTTGCAGTGGGCTGGCTGGAGCAGCAGCGGTTTGATTGAGAAATTGATAGTTAGTCAAATTTGGAAACAAGAACCCAAAACTTCTTTAGCTATCTCAGTAGCTGAATATAAATACATCGAACCAAATCAATATGTTAGAAAATTCCCAGGTTTGTCCTTATTGACAGATGAATTTGAGACAGTAACGGTTAATGACAAGGGAGAAGAAATTAGTCGCGATACTCATCAGGCTCAGTTTTTTCAAGAAGATCTAGGCAATAGCGTAATTTTAGAAATGGTGTCTATTCCTGCTGGTGAATTTTTAATGGGTTCTCCAAACGCAGAAAAAGATAGAAATGAAGATGAAAGCCCTCAACATAAAGTCTCAGTACCAGCCTTTTTTATGGGTAAATTTGCCATAACTCAGGCACAGTATCAAGCAATTATTGGCAGCAATCCCTCTAACTTCAAAGGATATAACCTTCCTGTAGAAAAGGTTTCCTGGAATGAGGCTACGAATTTTTGTCAAAAGTTAAGTACCGAGACAGGGCGTAACTATCGTCTACCCAGTGAGGCAGAGTGGGAATATGCTTGTCGGGTCGGAACAACAACCCCATTTCATTTTGGGGCAACCTTGACCACAAATCTAGCCAATTATGATGGCTTCTTTCCTTATCAATCTGAGCCAAAAGGAAAATATCGCGTAAAAACCACAAAGGTAGGCATTTTTCCTCCCAATGCTTTTGGTTTATACGATATGCACGGTAATGTCTGGGAATGGTGCCTCGATAATTGGCACGATAATTATATTGATGCACCAAATAATGGCAGTCCTTGGAAAAATAAGAATGATAATTCTTCTCGTTTGATGCGGGGTGGCTCTTGGGTTCTCCATCCTAGGTACTGCCGCTCTGCTAATCGCTCTGGGAACACTGCCAAATTGCGTAACGATGTTATCGGGTTTCGCGTGGTATGTTCGTCAGCGTGAGATCTTTCTCTATTTGGCGTTAGGGGGTAGTTTTATAGGTTGGGTTAAAGGATCAAACTCAACAACAACAATCAATCGATGAGTTTCGCGCTCTTCTTGGGAAGGAAATCTTAGAGCTAATAAATGAACTACCAAATTAACATAAACTGCTAACTTGATTTTCTAATTGCTATCATGTCCAGCTCATTCCCTGCCAAGTTTAAACCTTGTCAACTACCGCCGTTACTAAAGCCTGGGGATTTAGTTATGGCGATCGCACCTTCGGGAGCAATAAAAACTACCGACGCAGTGGAGAAAGGTCTGGAAATTTGGCGCAAGCGGGGGTATCGAGTAGAGCTAGGTAAGCACTATCGCGCTAGCTGTGGTTATCTTGCGGGTAGAGATCGCCAACGAAGAGCAGATCTGGCAGCAGCTTGGCAAAATTCGGAATGTAAAGCCATTGTCGCCGTGCGGGGTGGCTATGGGGGAGCTAGACTATTGGAGGATTGGTCTTGGCGATCAGCAGCGGGGAAGAAATTAAACCCTAAATGGTTAATTGGCTTTTCTGACGTAACCAGCCTGTTGTGGAGTCTGGCAACTCAGGGGATTTCTGGGCTTCATGCTCCCGTACTAACCACCCTCGCCACTGAGCCAGAATGGGCGATCGCCAGGATGTTTAATTATTTAGAAACAGGTAAGCTAGAACCCTTACAGGGCAGAAAAGGAGTTGGGGGAAAAGCTTCAGGGTGGCTCTTACCAGCAAATCTAACCGTCGCTACTCATCTATTAAATACCCCTATACAGCCCGACTTAACTGGAGCAATTATTGCTTTGGAGGATGTTGCCGAATATCCCTATCGTATTGATCGCCTGTTAACCCAGTGGCGACTGCTGGGAATTTTTAACCAGGTTAAAGGAATAGCCCTGGGTCGCTTTAGTCGTTGTGAACCCTATCCAGGAACCAATAGCTGGACAATTGAAGAAGTATTGCGCAATCGCCTTAACGATTTAGGTCTGCCTGTAGTTTACGATTTATCCTTTGGTCATGATGGAATAAATGCGGCATTACCCGTTGGTCAACCAGTATGGATAGATGGAGATAATGGTCTTCTGAGCTGGTGTAATCCTGAACAGCCTTAACCAGAAAATACTAAAACCCGTATAAATAGCGTCGTCATTGATCTAGATCAAGAATAGTCAGTGAATTTGCTCTTCAAGGATTGATCTTGAACATGTTAGAAAAGAATCATAGTCTGAAATCAATGACTATAGACTGTTATTTTTTGAACGTGGAAGAGGATTGTTTGTATGATTACGAGTCTTAACGTGCTCTATGAACAACAATCCGATCTCCAAGAGATTAAACAGCACCATCGTCATCATCCTCCAGAAAGAACTTTAATTCAAGTTTTTTCAGGCTATACCGAACAAGCACAAATTGAGTGTCTACTCCAAGAAATAACCGAAGTGTTTCCCCATACTCCCATTATTGGCACCACCACAGCAGGGGAAATCCTTGACAGTCAGCTAACCGAAAATTCAGTTGTTATCAATATTTCCTTTTTTGATTCCACAATTGTGCGGACAGCACTGGTAGACCGAGAAGATGACCTGTGGTCGGTGGGTAAAAATTTAGCTCGTAACTTAGCTGAGATCGCTCCTGAAGCAATTATCATCTTTGGCTGTAGTCTTAAGGATGGACGTACCCTAGATGCTTCACCTATCCTCAGCGCCCTGTATGCTGAACTACCCCAAACTGTTGTTGCTGGGGGACAGGCTGGAGATAACGGTAATGGAGTGATTTCCTATGTATTTACTGAGCAGGGTATTGCCGAGTATGGTGCTGCTGCTGCCGCATTATCTGGAGCAAACTTGGTTGTGCAAAATAGCTATAACCTAAGCTGGGTACCTATTGGTAAAAAACTAACCATTACCAAAGCTGAAGGTTCCCGAATTTATACAATCGATCAGCGATCGCCCTTAGATACCTATCGACATTATCTAGGTCAGGAAGTGATTGACGGTTTACCCCTAACCGCCGCTGATTTTCCCCTATTCATGAAACGTGATGGGGTATTAATGGCACTCCATGCGATCGGCGTGAACGACGATGGTTCTTTTGACTATATTCATTCTTTTCACCCTGGGGAACAGGTGCAGTTTGGCTTTTGCCATTCTGGTTTATTAAGTTTATCTGCTCAAAAAACCTTTGATAAATTAAGACAAAATAAGGTTCAGGCGGTGTTCATCTATTCTTGTGTGTCCCGCAAATGGATTCTCGGTCAGGATATTAACGTAGAAATCGATCCCATAACGACCTTAGCGCCCACGGCGGGCTTTTTTGCCTATGGAGAGTACTTTACTCATCCCCAAGGTAAATGTTTGTTTTTTAGTCAGACCATGACTGTCATGACGTTAGCAGAATTAGAGTGTAGCGCTACATTCCCTCAAGAGCCAAATTTAAAACCATTTGCTACGGTAGCAGAGTCAAAACAGCTCAAGACCTTGCGGGCGCTACATCGTTTGGTGGAAACCTCCGCCACTGAAATTGAGATGGTCAATAAAAAGCTGGCAAAGATCGCCCATCAGGATGGTTTAACGGGGTTATCAAATCGGCGTTATTTTGATCGGCAGCTAGCGGAGGAGTTCAATTATGCCCAGAGGACAGGGACTACCCTATCTTTAATTTTGATCGACGTGGATGATTTTAAACTCTACAACGACACCTATGGTCATGCAGCGGGGGACTCCTGCTTGCGTCAAGTGGCGACAGTTCTCAATCAGGCTTCAGAAAAAGGGGACGTTTTAGTTGCTCGTTATGGGGGGGAAGAATTTGTCTGTATTTTGCCTGAGACTGACCTTACTAAAGCCATGGAGAAAGCAGAAAAAATTCGGCAGCAGATTGAAAAACTGGAAATTCCTCACGCCACCTCAAGAGCTGCTAATCATGTAACTATTTCCCTTGGAGTTCAGAGCGTTGACAATATTACGGCAAAAAATATCACTCCTGAAATTCTCTTCATTATGTGTGATAAGCAGCTTTATGCAGCTAAGGAACATGGTCGTAATCGAGTTCGTGGTCAACAGGTAGCTTGAGAAAAAATCCAGTGATTTTTGGACACTGGGGGATACCAAAAATATCAGAAATAGCAGTTTGCCAGTTACGGATCATGCGATCTCCACAGCAGAACCTAATAATCAGATTTGAAGTTGATACCTTGAGTCCGCATAATAGATCATGCTGGATTATTTAATTATCAATAATGTTTTGGAGTCGCTTTCGACAAGTAATTTTCGCCGTATCCGCTGTAATTGGAGCCGTCTGGCCCATTTCATTCGTCATCAAGTTTATACTGGCAACTAAAGATGAAATCTCATCTTCAAGTATCCCCTTTTTTGACGTAACCACCTTTAGTAATCAGGTATGGGTAAATTTTGGCTCTAGCTTTGTAGCATCAGATCTAATAATTGTACTCATTCTGGCGATCGCCTTTATGATCACTGAGAGCAAACGACTCAAGCTGAAGTTTTGGGGTATCTATATCGTCCTCACTTTCTTGATTTCTTTTGCCTTTAGCTTTAGTCTCTTTATGTTTGTGCGGGAGCGAAAGCTAGCAGAATCTATAGAAGTTGCTGAAGCATCGACTTAAGGTAACTTACTGATCAATGGGCAATGATCATTGTTTATTGCTCATTGCTCATTGTTAAACTCCCAAGGCTCCACCCAGGGCGCACCACCAACTTCCAAACCAGCGAGGTGACTATGAGCTTCAACAATAACTCTGCCCTGTACATCACACAGCCGTACACTTAATTCTCCTTGAGTAGTGTCACGACAGTTAAACACCAAGCCCTGTGCAGTAGGAGTACGAACATAGGTTCCTGGTAAATTCGTTGTTCCTCTTAGAGTTACCTGATACTTTGCTGACTTTCCCTGTAGCTGCCAGTATCCCCATGGCTCGATTTGCCAACTGATTTGAGAATTCCAGGGGACAAATTCATAAAATTTGCCTTGAAAATGAATACCGATCAGAGCAACATCTTCTTGCCACCAAAGTACCTGGCGAATTCCTCCTGCTGCGGTTAGGGCTAGATTAGAAACTGAATCAAAACTATTACAGTTCAGCCAAAACCACTTTTGAGGAAAAGAACCGCCCCAATTTTTTTCGCTATAGGCTGGCGCATTATCAAACCGATAAACTTTTCCCCGCCACTCAATCCATCCTGAAGCTAAACCATGAGCCATGGTAACTTGCCATCCAGGCTCAAATATCGGCAAGGCAGATAACCACCCTGCGGTAGACTGTTGGAGTTGTTGGGAATCACCCCAGCCGTAGACAGGTTCAACTTGATATTCCCAGCGACAATACTCATCCCTCTGAGGATCGTAAATGCTCCCCTGGTTGAGGGTAGCTGTTGCTTGATATCCCTCCCTGACAAAATCGCGAAATTCAGCTGTGGATAGTAATCTGGAGGAGCCTGTTAGTTTCGTTTGACCCCAGTGTCCCAAAGCCAATTCTTGTTGACTGGCAAAAAAGCCCTTTACCCCAGGAAATGTGCGACAAAGATATATTTCATCAATACCTAAAATTTGTACGGCACCACCACTGTTTACCTGATTGCCTTCTGGATCTTGAATTGAATACATGAAGGCAAAATTTTGCTTAATTTCGGGTATGGTAAGACGAAAGTACCAGCCCTCAAAATATTGAGAACTAGACCCAATTTGATTACCATGATAACCACGATGAGGAGTTCTTAAATCATGGTTTGAGCAGATGCTCATGGTTGTCATAATCTTCAGAGTTGAGATAAATAAAACTATTATTTAGGTTACCGAAGACAAGATGATTTTTGCACAAGTTAAGTAATCAAAACTTAAAGTGATAAAAATTGATATTGATTATAAAAATGCTTTACGAAAATCTAAAAATTATACCCCAGCTCATTTAAGTGAGAATTATTATAGCTTCACCTTGATTATTTTTGGCAAAAATATTAGCACATTTAATAAAATGAATTTTACTTATTTATACAGATTTATGTTCAGTCAATTTTTTAGAGCTTAAGGATGCCCAAAAAGTTATGTCTTCCCTCGTAATTTGTTCTGTTTGCTGCTGCTGTCGTTCTTTAATTTTTAAACGCTCTCGATATAATTGGGAAGGAAATAAGTTTTGCAGAAAGAAATCAATCGTCTTGGGCTTAATTAGACCCTGTTGCACAGCCGTATCACCAAAACGTAGAGCATAGTTATGCTGTTGAGCAAGGATAAGTCTAATGTCTTGCTCAGTCAATAGACCTGCTCTTTTTAGATAAAATCCAATGGGGTGTGCAACTCTTTGATTAATTAGTTTGAACCATTCCTGAACAAAAAAATCCGCAGTATCTTGTTTAATCCACCCCCTCAAAGCTAAAATTTCGCCTAACCGCATATCTTCATTATATGTTTGATCTCTTAGGGCAACTTCCAGTTGAGGGCTAGTAATTAAATCAGCTTCTTTTAAGAGTTCGCCGATCGGTTTAAAGGTAATAAACTTAGACATAAAAATTATTTTAAATAACTGTATTCAACAACGTTGGATTTAAAAATTTATAGTTTAATTTAAGTTGATTCACTAATTAACAGGAGTCGGCTCAGTATAAAAAATATCATTTTAATAAATACTCAGCATAATGCACAATATGATCTTTTATAAAGCTAATAGTCATAAAATAGCTGTGATCGTATCCCGCCTGTCAGAGTAAATTTAATTTTTGTTCTACCCGCTAACGTTCTTGATGAAAGTATTCGGGCAATAATTGCTGCTGCTCGATTAGAATTATCAAATTTAACTAGGTCTATTTAACTAATTCACTAGCATCATATTCTGCCTACTTTTGGCGATCGCCATCTAAAATAAGCTGTAAACAATTTTTTATCCCAGGAATAGTGTATCGGTTTCATAATGAGAACTAGAGCCGATAGGAAATGATACTCCTGGGGATTCTTGAGGGCGCAAATCAATATATGATCAGAAATACTGCGATCGCCAGCATCTATCTACTCAACCAAAACTAAATATTAAATAACGCCAACTCCTTTGCCTCCAGGAGTATTAACTTCTTTTATCACTTCCGCCCGTCTAGCCGCTTCTGGTGTCTTATTATTCATAAATCTCCTATGTTTGTTTCGTTACTATCTACTGTTGACACATTGGATAACGGCTATCCGTTAATTTGCCCAACAATAATTTACTTATTTTCCCAGCCAGCAGGACGCTTTGAGTTATACCAAGCAATTGAACCGATGGTAACCGCTAAAATAAATCCTGCGACCAATACAGAAACGGCTGCGTAAGGAAAATGAGGTTCGCTACTTACTGTTTGTAATAAAAAATGCATAATTTTGTTTTATCTATTTGTTTTGTAACTTTGAATTACTTACTAATTTAAAATCTAGAGCATATATTTACATCTTGCTTAATATAGAATCAGCTATCATTCTTACGATAGATATAGAAATAAAAATTAAACTCGACTTTAATGTCATCAACCGCAGCCAAATTTCAGTCTCGGATGGAGCGGGTACAGCTACCACTGATTCCCGTAATTAGTGAACTAATTGCCCAGCATTCTGGCACGATATCTTTAGGACAGGGAGTAGTTAATTATCCGCCACCAAAACAGGCGATCGCCGCATTAAATTCATTCTGGTCAGAACCTAGAAACCATCTCTATCAAAGCGTTACGGGGATTGAACCTTTAGTTAAGGCGATCGCTCATAAATTAGCTACTGAAAATCAGCTAGAAATCAATCAACATAATGAAATAGTGGTAACTGCGGGAAGTAATATGGGGTTTCTGAACGCTATCTTGGCAATTACTGAGGCAGGTGACGAAATAATCCTCAATACGCCCTATTACTTTAATCATGAAATGGCGATTACCATGGCAAACTGCTATCCTGTCTTGGTTAATACTAACGCCAACTATCAGCTAGATCTAAAGGCGATCTCCTCGGCAATTACCCCCAAAACTAAAGCGATTGTTACCATTTCTCCCAACAATCCCACAGGGGTAGTTTATCCTCCAGAAAGCCTGCAAGCAGTAAACCAACTCTGTGGCGAGCATGGAATCTACCATATCAGTGATGAAGCCTACGAATACTTTACTTACGACGGGGTAGAACATACTTCCCCTGGGGCATTTCCGAATAGTACTCCCCAGACAATTTCTCTATTTAGTCTTTCTAAAGCCTATGGCTTTGCTAGTTGGCGTTTGGGCTACATGGTAATTCCGCAACATCTGCTGATGCCAATTAAGAAAATTCAGGATACTAACCTGATTTGTCCCCCTGTAGTCAGCCAATATGCCGCTTGGGGAGCCCTACAGGCAGGCAGAGCATACTGTAAGCAGCATTTTGCAGCAATTTCACAAGTCAGGGATTTTCTTATCAAAAAGCTTCAGTCTATTGGTGATCTTGTTACCTTTGCCCCTGCTGAAGGGGCGTTTTATGTCTTTCTCAGGCTTAATACTGAACTAGATGACCTTGAGTTAACCAAGTGCTTAATCGAGAAGTATGGTGTGGCAGTAATTCCTGGCAGTACTTTTGGCATGAACACAGGCTGTTATTTGCGGGTTGCCTACGGTAGCTTAGAACCTGCTACTGCTGAGGAGGGGATCAGCAGGCTGATTACAGGCTTAAGGGAGGTAGTTAAGTAATGCCAGTTTTGGATAAGAACATTAATCTGTTGTAATAGCTATTAGCCTTTAGCCGTTAGCTTTTAGCTTTTGAGTAATGATTTATTTTCAACGAGGGTAACAAAATTGGAGAGAATTTTTAGTCCAGTGTCGGAAGACTTTTCTGGGTGAAACTGAACTGCCAACAAATTATCCCGAGCGATCGCCGCCGTAACAGTTTGTGAACCGTGGGTTACCGTTGCCGAGGTGAGGGCAGAATCTTGAGGAGCAACGTAAAAAGAATGTACAAAATAAACATAGGGATTAGAGGATAAATCACCCCATAATTTACACTGTGGCTGAGTGAGCTCTAGCTGATTCCAGCCCATTTGCGGAATTGAGATCCCTGGCTCACTTCTAAAACGCTGTACAGTACCCTGAACAATGCCTAAGCCCCTTTCTGTGCCCTCTTCTGAGGCGTCAAATAAAATTTGTAAGCCCAAACAAATCCCTAAAAAAGGCTTACTTCGGGCAGCTTGCTTAATGATTTCCTCTAGACTTAACTCTCTGATATGGCGCATTGCAGGGTCAAACGCTCCTACTCCAGGCAGAACCACGGCATCAGCCCCCAAAATCTCCTCAGGAGAGTTGGTAATCTTGGGAACTGCCCCTGCTTTCTCTAAACCCTTACAAGCAGAGTGAAGATTGCCCATATCGTAGTCAATCACGGCTATATTAACCATATTTTCTCCTGGGGAGCTATGATGCTTTTCCCATATTTTAATAAATTAATAATTCTAAGGTAAGACCCTATTGTTATAAAATACGAGCAATATATAGGTAGCGATCGCTACTAGCAGCGTTAGTTCAGGCAAATCCTGGTCTAGCTTATAGGGGTTAAAGCTCTTAGGCTTTCTCTAAATCATTACAATTACGTAGGAATTAGGGAACAGTTTGACTCACAGCGTAGTCATATAAGTGGCGACGATGGAACATGAGATCTTGGAAATCCGCCTCAATTCGTTGCTATAGAGTACTTTCTAATTACGAATCCAGTCATGAAAATTTCGTCTGCTACACAATTATCGGCTCTTTTAATTACTGTAGTATTGGCACCTGCCACCGCAACTCTGGTTCAGGCACAAACAGAATCAACCCAACCATTATTAGCCCAGCGTGCGATTCGCGAACCCCAAATGATTACGGGCGATCGCCCGCCTTCAATTGTTAAGTCGGGTCTGTTGAATGCTGCTGAAGATCACTACTTTGACGTTATGGTGAGCGGCGAACCACTCAACCGTATAGAGGTGCAGTGTGTTACCTTTCATGAGCTGGATGAAGTCAAAGTATTGAATCCAGCAACGGGCAAAGAAATTCCCCATACCCTCAACTATGGTTTTGAAGAGTTTGCTGTTACCTTTGATGAACCTGCGGCACTAGGTGAAACAGTAAGAATAGTGATAGAGGGCTCTACGGTTCGAGGGGTCACAACCGAAGTAATTGTTCCCTACCGTGTCTTTGGTACCAGCCAGGTTTTGGGCACAATTCCCCTGGGTACTGCTCTTGTTAGAGGTGCCAGCGATATTTGATTATTTCATCATTGAATTTTAAACTAGGCGATCGCAAATATAACCTATAATTTATAACCCATAACAGTTTTTGCGGTCGCATTTATTCACAATCCTCTTCTTTCAAGGAGAGGTAATTGTTCACTGTTCATTGTTGAATTATTAACCCTGCAAGTTAAGTTTAAATTAAGCTACAACTGTCAAGGTCACAGATTACTCCGCCGCTTGCCCTTTTATGCACTTTAGGGTACGAATGGGGGTAAAACGACGGAGCCTGCTTACGAAAGTTGCTCATGGGGGAAACCCCCGCCGCGAGAGTGGAATAAGCTAGGGAAACCCCAGCATTTCCTCTCGCAAAGACCGCACTTTCGCGCTGCTGTGACCGTTGGTCAATAGTAAATCAAGATTTTAAATATGGCGCAACAGAATAATCAATGGTTGATTAAAGTGTTCTCTTTGCTGTTAATCAGCAGTTTAGTCTTAGGAGGCTGTACCAGTTCAGCCACAGATATTTCACAATCAGCCTCATCATCTGATAATCTGGCAACTAATCAAGCACAATTGGCGAGTGCTAAAGACAATAACAGTACAGATAAAAAAATGAGTAATAATTTGCCCCAGCTAGCAGGAATGGCAAAAGTAGAGTTGCAGGTTAACGGTTCTCCGATCTTGATTGAACTCAATGGGACAGAAGCACCAACAACTGCGGGAAATTTTGTTGATTTAGTATCCCAAGGGGTTTATGATGGGCTGGTCTTTCACCGCGTAATTCCAGGTTTTGTCGCTCAGGGAGGAGATCCCCAAGGAAAAGACCCCAACTTTAGAGGACAGCTTGGAACTGGAGGCTTTACCGATCCGCAAACAGGAATGGAGCGTCGTATTCCTCTAGAAATTAAGTTACAGGGAAACGACGAGCCTACCTACAGTAAAGCCAAGCTGCCTGGTGCCCAAGTCGTTCTTAAGCATGACCGTGGGGTGATTGCTATGGCTCGTTCAGCTATGCCCGATTCAGCTTCTTCACAGTTTTATATTGCTTTAGAAGACTTACCCTCCCTTGACGGAGATTATGCTGTCTTTGGTAAGGTGCTTGAGGGGATGGATGTAGTTGATGCTATTAACCAGGGCGATCGCATTGGCACAGCCAAGGTAGTTGAAGGTCTGGAAAACCTTAAGAAATAGCGGGAATTCATTTGATTATCTTGAGGTTCTAATTTAATAGGAATATTCTCAGACATTCATTTTCCCAATTTTTTCCAACATATGGACGTTGTTATTACTGGGATAGGATTAAAATCCTGTCTCGGTAACCTTGAGCAAACCTGGTTAAATATTTTACAAGGTCAGTCAGGAATCCAAATTAGACAACCTTTTCCCCAACTAGCGGCATATCCTCTGGGATTAATTGCTCCACAACCTGCTGAAATCTCCCAGCTAACGACAAATATTTTGGAAGATACCTTAAATAATGCAGGACTTAATTATTCATTAGAAGAGTGTGGAGTAGTTATTGGTTCAAGTCGTAGCTGTCAGGGAATTTGGGAACAGCTAACGCCCCTAAAAGCTTCCTCCATATTCAACAATGCCGAATTTGCCTGGTTAGAAACTTTACCCCATCAACCAGCAAATATAGTTGCTCAAGCCCTCCAAACTTTAGCCCCAGTCCTGGCTCCCATGGCAGCCTGCGCTACGGGAATTTGGGCGTTATTTAGAGGCTATGAACTGATCAGAACTGGTCGCTGCCAAAGGGTAATTGCAGGCGCAGTGGAAACGCCAATTACCCCCCTAACCATTGCGGCATTTAATCAAATGGGTGCCCTATCTCATCAAGGATGCTATCCCTTTGACCGTAAACGCTCAGGGTTGGTATTGGCGGAAGGCGGAGCAATGTTTATCTTAGAAACAGCGGAATTAGCGGCAAGTCGTCAAGCCCCAGTTTATGGAAGGATTGGCGGGTTTGGTTTAACCTGTGATGCCCATCACATCAGCTCTCCTAAAGTGGTTAACGGTAGTGCGGCGATCGCCATTAAGCAATCCTTAGACCACAGCGGCTTAGGAACTAGGGATATAGATTTTATTCATGCCCATGGTACCAGTACCCTCCTCAATGATCGCCATGAAGCGCAGTTAATTCAACGGCTCTTTCCTCAAGGAATTGCCGTCAGCTCAACCAAAGGAGCCACAGGGCACACTTTAGGGGCATCAGGAGCAATTGGTGCCGCTCTAACCTTGATGGCGATGCACCAGGGCTATTTACCTACCTGTATTGGCTTACAAGAAAAGGAATTTGACTTAAATATCGTTACCCAGGCTCAGGAAGTAGAGATTAATCATGCAATGTGTTTTAGCTTCGGTTTTGGCGGGCAAAATGCCGTGGTTACCTTGAGCAAGTAATATACGCTTAATGTGAATTAGCGGTGAGCCCCCGCGTCCTAAAGGATACACCTTCGGATATCGCCGTCAGGCGCAAGGGAATGCTCACCAAGACGCTTCGTTTAAAGGTTATTGACTCGTAGCTATTAGCCATTAGCTATTAGCTATTAGCTTTTTTTATAGTCTTTAAGATTGAATTATTTGTTCAAGTATCTCAACTCAAAGCAACTAAATACCTTGGTTTAAAGGTGATTATCTGAGTTAATCTAATTCACATCAGATGTACTTAACAAAAAAGTAAAATGATATAACGGTAAATTTTTAAGAACTGATAAATGTTTAATGATAAATGCTTAATGTTCAATGTTTAATGTTCAATGCTCAATGTTCAATGTTCAATGTTCAAACGGTAATAATAAAGTGTTTTCAATCTCTGCTCTCACTTCTCGACTGACGTAACACTGGCTATTTAAACAATCAACTAACAATTGATTAGCAGCTAAATATTGATTGAGTAAATCAATTTGCTCCTGGCTAAAGCTCCATTGATGACCAATATTACGATATTTAATCATTGCCTGTCTTAACTCTTCTCTCCAGGCTGCACCATAACTTTCCCACCATTGCTCCCAATGTTCTCGATCTTGATCACGAGCAGGTAATTGCTGTTGCAGTTTTTCTAAAATTGGCTTGAATTCTTGATCTTTGCATCGTGCTACAGTGCAGGAGAGGGAGCAGGAGAGGTCGCGGAAGAGGTCGCTAGAGCGGTTGAAGTAGAGGTTGAGGGAGAGGTCGCGGAAGAGGTCGAGGTCAAGGGAGCGGGAGAGGTTGAGGGAGGGGGAGCGAAAGCGGGAGAGGGAGCGGGAGAGGTTGAAGTCGAGGGAGAGGTGGAGGCAGAGGAAGTGGTCGAAGTCGGGGGAAAATTTCAAAGTAGCATAAATGTGTAAATAAAATGCTCTGATGGCAACAATTTTATAATCAGCTTCAACGGAGTTGCTCTTGTCTTTTACCCTAATCAATAATTGTTGCAGGTCTTTATCTGAGGCGATTAGCTGATCTATTTGCTGCTTCATTAATATCAACAACCGATCAGCAGGCTCTAACATTGCTGCTGTTAGTAAGAATACTTCCCGCCACCTTTTTTCAGTAACGTGGCTGGCGAGGTTAGTTAAGGCAGTTTCTAAAAGTTTGGGATTGGAGATAGTGGCGATTTTGCGGGCGGTAAAATATTCCTGAAAGGTAAGGTGGGAAAAAGAATAGATCCCTCTGGCTCTTTCTACTAATAAGCCATGTTGAGCCTCAATAGATTTCAGCACCGCCTGACTATCGATATCTAAAGCGGTTTGCTCTGTGGGTGAATTGGGTAAATTGCTGATGTATTCGCCGATATAACCCTCGATAGTTCTCTGTTTAAAGAAATATTCTTTGTTGTCAAAAGTCTGAAAAGCAACTTGGCTAAGTAAGCCCTCCTTTCGCTTAACCGTCAGATCTTGATAAACTTGCTGGCGAAAAATATAGCGTGTATGGTCCCACTTTCTTAATAGGGTATTAGTTGCTCTAGCATATAGTTCAGCTCGATCTGAAGGAAAGCTGCCAGATTCTTCAAACTCTAGACACAGTAGAGTCAAAAGTAAGGGATTATTTGCTAATTCCCTAATAGTGAGATTAGCTTGTAGCTGCTCCATAAAGTGCTGGATGTAGTCAGGCTGATGTTTAATTTCAAACCAGCCTGTCACAAAAGTCTCGATCTGATCTTGATCAAAATCTGCTACTTCTACTTCCGTAAATTGAGTAAAAGTATATTCCCTGGCGGCGATGCGACAGGTGATAGCAAATTGATTTTTACTGGATGTTTTACTACATAGCCGATAGAAGTCTTCAATGTTTCTTATTACTCGTTGGTTATCTTCTTCCCTAACTTCATCCAACCCATCAAATAAAATTAACCCTCTTCCTGCACCTAAAATTTTCACTATCTTCGCAGGTGCGCTGTCTATTCCGCAATCTCTAAACCACCAATAAATGTAGCTTTGTATATTTGGTTGACCTTCAGTTTCCGCATACTTTTTAAGGGGAATAAAAATTGGTACTTTCTCCTCAGCAAATTTCCCTCGGTTACATTGGATAGCCAAATATTTAAGGAAGGTTGTTTTTCCCGCCCCAGGCTTACCCAAAATCATCAGTTTTTGATACTGGTTTACTGCCGATAAACCTGAAATTCTTTGTTGCTCAATTCGACCTAAGCCAAAGCGGTCAAAGTCTTCTAGATTACAATTTGCCAATAATTGCTCAACATTAAATCCTCTACGTCCAATAATTTTCTCTAGAATATTAACCTGAGTATAAATATCATTTAACTCAATCGGTCTGGTCATATCCAGCACTTGCATCGTCCCGCATTCTTCTTCGACACTCTTTCTAACTGCTGCGCGAATTTCCTCGACAAGTTCGTTTATGGCTTGATTTTCTAACTGACTTTGCTCTGATGTATCTAATTCACCAATTTCTCGCCAGTCAAGCTCTAATGTTTCACAGATAGCAATAAAAATTTTTTTATCAATGCTTATGCGATTAAAAAACTTATCTAAAGTAGGACGACTACATTTAGATGCTCCTGCAATATATTCTTTGGTCTTACCACTTATATCAAATGCTGCTGTTGCTTTTTCTAATCCTTTTTGAGAAGCTCTGACAGATCTAACCATAATTACTTGTGCAATCTTATTTCAAGCTCAATACACAATATAAACCAATATCAAATTGAAACTAGAATCTGAAAAAGCAACGTTATTTTGAGGATTGTCAAAGTTTGGCAGAAGTTTTACATAAGTTTTAAGTCAAAGTTTTAACATGGTATCCGTTAAATACTAGAGCATAGAAGAGTGAAAGATTAAAAAAGTTCTAAAACTCTTAGTTATGTTCAATTTTAATAAATTAAAGCGTATTCTTCAGCAGGGCGATTAGCCGAATTCCCAGCAAACAAGAGAAAGTCTGCGCCGTCTCGCTCACCAACGCTACCGCACCAACATCCTTTTTTACTTTACTCTCTTTACCTTGTCGATTACTCTCTGCTTATGTTGGGGAATCGTGATTAACCCTGAATCTGATCCCGAAATTGTAAAGTCTGCATTTGCTCTAATTGGCACAATTATTGCTGGATTAGTTGGTTTTGTCACGTTAAAAGCCATCAGCTAAAGCATAGATGAGTAAGTAATCAAGATATTTTGATAATCGCTGTTTTAGCTATAGCCTTTCTCCGATTAGTGCGGTATACCCAGGGAATTCTCCACTAACCACTGACGACTAACCAAAGCAGAAAAATCGTATTGCACTATATTTAAATGAGAACCGCTATATGATAAAAATGAGTAATAATTACTCAAGATAGACCCAAATAAAAATTAGTAAGACTTGAGCTTATGCCTCGGATTAATTTTGAAGCCTCTCCTGAATTAGACCAAGAAATTGCTAACCTGATGAAATTAACTGGCTGTAGTTCTAAAAGCGAATTACTTCGTAGAGCGATCGCACTTATGAAAGTAGCAGCAGAAGCTCACCTACTTAGATATTCTCAAACCTAATTTTCTCATTTGAGACGATATTATACCTGGCTGCCTTTCTAATAATTCTGCTATCTCTCTAATTTTTAACCTTCTGCCAGATAATTTCTTAACCACTGTTCTTCTTCTTCTGTCCAGATTTCAGATGCTCTTGAATATTTTTCTCTAATAATTTTGATTTTTGATACTTGGCAATTATTATTCCAGTTTAACGACTTGATATTGAATAAAAGATTATTATAAAATTCTAAAAAGTTAGACTGATCAAGAACTATTTTGTTATTTCCTTCCGTTATAGTTAGGATTACTTCCCCCAGTGCTAGGGAAGATTGAGAGAAATTAAATTTTGATAAATGATTAGGTTCTTTAATTTCTAATTTGCCACAGCGATTATAGCTGATAAGTAATTGTTGAGTTTTCTTCGCAAATTCAGATTCCCTAGAAGAAATATTGTGCTTAGACTTTAGCTGTCGGATAACCTTATTTTTAATTTGCCTAATTCGTTCGCGACTTAAATTAAATTTTCCTCCAACCTCTCTCAGTTTCAGAGATGGATTACCATTTAATCCATAAACATCTTCGATGATTGTAAACTTTTGGAAACCATCTGAAAAACCTGTAACTTGTTTTTCCAAGATATTTAAAAAAATAGCCACAATATTAGGCAGCAATTGCTGTTTAATCAACTTGATATCTTTATGAGCAAAATTTAACTGGGCTAGCAAAAAACTTAATCGCATGTCTTCTATACAATAGACATCCGATAAAAATTTATTAATAGCTATTACTTGCCCCTTCAAATTCATTTAACCAAGTAAATCAAAGTATCTTGCAGATTTAACATGCTATGCTAACAATTTTAACTATCCTTTATTAAGATGTCTAGGTCAGATAAACCAAGATAAAAATAATATTTACCAAAAGGTTAAAATACTCTGATTTTAATCTGTTAAGATTGACTTTAATCAAGTGTCAGTATAGTTACCAGAGATGACGATAATCACCACTCGATTAACTCTTGAAGAATATCTTGTCCATCACGACTTTATAGACAATCGTTATGAATTAGTGGATGGAAAATTAGTTGCAATGCCTCCCCAAAGCGATCGCAATAACTTAATTGCTCTCTATCTCTTAACGGAATTCATCAAGCTAGTTTCCCTGCGGCTAGTTCGGCATAAGGATACTGAGATTGTAGTTACGGGCAATCGTACGAGAGTTAGAGTACCAGATTTGTTGATCTTGACTGAAGAACTACTGGAGACAATTGGCGGCAGACGAGCTACGATTACCTCTAACATGCCATCCCCTGTCTTAGTAGTAGAAGTTGTTTCCCCAGGCAGAGTTAATCGCGATCGCAACTATCGATATAGTTAGAGTTTAAAGCTTATGGCTCATAGTTCATAGCTTATAGCTTTCTAGAACCGAAATTTTTCTCACCAGACTGAGAATTACCATATTTAGAATAGTTAAAATTTATCAACTTCTATTTTCTGTTTCCTATTTCCTGATGGTTAACACTTATGCTTTCCCTCTAGTAATTTTTTTTTCCAAATAGACACAAGAATCCCTTGGGATGTTTTACTAACTCGCGCGTTCCCTTGTCCCCATTCGAGGATAAACGCGATTGGGATACTTTGGTGAGTCGATAGCTCGTAGTTATTTAGGGAACTTTAATACAGTCATTTAGTACCGAAAGTAGGTTCAATTCCTACTCCCATACTTTTTCGACGATCACAGAGATTTTCATCTCACAGAGGGGATTCACTGTTCGGTGACTAGCAAAGCTTCTAATTTAAGCTATTGGGGATTCTATTTAAACCTATTACCCATAAGTTAAGAAAACTAAACTTTTGAAACTCTATTTATTTTCCTCAACTAAATAAAGATAGTCCTAAAATTATCTATCGCTGTCACGTCTTAAACTATGAAGAATTAGACATGATAGTCAACCTGATGACTCAAGGTAATCCTGCTTGACTCTACAGTTAACTAGAGAGTCTAGATTATGAATATAAAGAAAGTTCTGAATCATGACTAACATTGCTACTAACATAACAGTCAAACTCTACAGGATGTCCACCTCAGAACACGAGTGTCCTTGGGGGCTCAAAGCTGTTAAGCTACTCCAGGAAAAAGGTATTGAATTTGAAGACCATAAACTGAAATCCCCAGAAGAAACCGCAGCTTTTAAAGCCAAGTATGAAGTTCAAACCACGCCTCAGATATTTTTTGGTCAGGAACGTATTGGCGGATATACCGATTTAGCAGAAAAGCTAAATGTAGAAGCAGAAGGGGCGGAATATTCTTACACTCCTGTAATTGCTGTTTTTTCTAGTGCGGGATTAATGGCTTTAGCTACTAGCATGGGCTTAACTGGCTTTATGGGCTTTTCCTTATCTTTGCTAGCTACTCTCAAGCTGATGGATATGGAATCATTTGCTGAGAGTTTTGCTAAATATGACTCAATAACTAAAAAAGTTAAATCCTATGCTCAAATATATCCTTTTGTCGAATTGGCGATCGCCCTAGGCTTTCTTTCTGGAATTGCTCCTCTTACCACTGGTTTTACCTCCTTATTTATCGGCGTTAGTGGAGGCATTTCGGTCATTAAAGCTGTCTACATCGATAAACTAGCTCTCAATTGTGCTTGTGTCGGTGGTAATTCTAAAGCCCCTTTAGGTATTGTCAGCTTCACCGAAAACGCAATTATGGCGGTTATGGGTGCAGCATTGATTTTCTCTACTGCTATGGGTAATGTTGAATCAACCCAGCTTAATGAAGCCGAACCTATTTCAATTGTTAGATTACAAGACACTCAGCAATAAGAATATTGAACTAATTCTTAACTCTATAGTCAACTGTAGAGTTATAGTAAATCGAGATGGTTTAGGGACACCCAAACAATCATGAGCAAATCTATTCGTCTCAAAATTGGCGAACTAGCAAAGCAGACAGGTTTAGCTGTGGGGGCTTTACGCTATTATAGCGACCTCGGACTTTTGCACCCAGTAACTAGAGGAGATAATGGCTACCGCTATTACAGTCAAAATGCCATTAAACAGGTAGAGTTTATCAAAAAAGCTCAGGCGATCGGCTTTACTCTCCAAGAAATCAAGACCATTCTCGAAGTTAAAAATCGTGGTGAAAAACCCTGTAGTTTGGTGCAAAACTTACTAAATAACAAGATTGCGCAGCTAGAGATTCAAATTGAGAGGATGAGCCTGTTTAAGCAAGAGTTAGAAGAATATCGCACAAGCTGGATTAATGCCCCCAATCCCGAACAAGATGCTCAAGAAGTTTGTCCCCTAATTTCGAGCGTGTCATTAAAATCTGCTTTCACTCAAAATTCTCTTATCGACATTCAAGAGTAATTACCGTTACTTCGGGAGGGCAATTCAAACGCCCAGGACGATAGGAACCTAACCCGCGATTGACATAAAGCTGATTTTGCTTTATCTGATGCCAGCCCGATGCCCATTGCCAATTGACGGTCACTTTGGCGCAGTCCTTAATATAGGGTAGACGGTTACGCAGCATTCGCGGAACCTGCTGTCTAATTTTGGGCAGGATGGAAACCACTGGACCATAATTCGGAATGACGATTTGTCCGCCGTGGGTATGACCCGATAGCTGTAAATCCACCCGCCACTTTTGCAGTACTTCAGCTGAGTCTGGATTATGAGAAAGAACTAGGCAGGGAATATCAAGAGGAATTTGTGAAAATACGCGTTCGGGCTTAAAATCTTTCGACCAAAAATCTGGCAAGCCTGCGATCGCTAATCCTGTTCCTAAAGGATAAACTACTTCATTCCAGAGGATTTTGAGGTTAATTTTGCCTAGGGCTTCAATAATAACTGCTTTGGCGGTGGAGGGGATCAGGTCATGATTGCCTAAACAGCCAAAAACCCCGTGTTTACTGACGAGCTTTTTCAACTGGCTTGCCAATTCAGTTATGGGTTGGGGATTATCCGTCACAAAATCCCCAGTAATTAAAACCAGATCTGGGTTAACTTCGTTGCTAATGGCGATCGCCTGATGGAGGATAGCTGGCGATAAACGAACCCCATCATAATGTAAATCCGAGAGCTGAACAATTTTAGTTCCTGATAAATGGGGCGGTAAATCTTTAATTGCGATCGCAATTCTTTCAACGGAGAGGGGTTCAGTAATAATCATGTATAACTTTAATGAAGCAAAAATGAAGCATATCTTCAGGCGGTGTAGAGTTAATCTAATAAGCAGCTATGCTGTTACTTGCAGCCCTAAGATACTATTACTAAAGAGTAAACTCCGAGGGATTTATGAGTCGTATTAAAATAATTATACTAATTTTGCTGATTGCAGTCTTAAGTATAGTTTTTATTCAAAATCGTGACACCGAAGTCGCCCTTAAGTTCCTCTGTGGTGATGTCAACAGTACTTTTTGTCCCCAGTCAATTCCTCTTCCTCTTACCGTCTGGATTGTACTCTTTACTCTGCTAGGGGCGATCGCCAGTGGTCTGATTCGATTCCTTGATCGCTATCGTCATAATGGCTCTGAAAGAAAATCAGTCAATTTCGATGATGAGCTCTACTCTAGCAATTGGCGCTCTGATCGTCTCAATAAAGATTCAGGTTCTTCTCAAGCGCGTTTAAAGAAACCCAAGCAAGACCGAGCTTTTCAAAACAACAGCTACGAAACCGAGCAAGAACCCCAAAGTGTCGAACGTTCTGGCTCTACTTATTCTTATAAATATCGCGAAGCTGGCGCTGAAAAAAGTAAGCAGCAAGACATTCAGGATGAAACTCAACCAAGCTCTCAAACTAATTCTGAACGAACACAAGATGATGATGAAGACTGGATTTGAGAATAGTTCTTACTAGCAGCAAATATTTCTCTCGACTCCTGTCGTACTATTCCTAACATCGTCGCCTGCTGTAAGTCGATAAAAGCTTCTAAATCCTCCAGTTCATATTTATCCCGCAACATTATTTTGAGCTTTTCTTCTGCCTCAAGGGTTAAATAGCCTGTGGTTAGAGCCTGTTTTACTACTTCTCGGATTAGTTTCATAACTATACTTTGCATTCTTAATGTAAGTTTATATAAGTTTTATTTAAAGTTTTGCTCGGGTATTAAAGTAAGACCGTGTATTTATCTAAGCAGTTTTTTAAGGTTATGAAAGTAATTTCTATCAGTGTTTAATGATTCTTCTTTAAAGGATATTTGAATCTCTGTATATTTTCTGTAATTTAGATCACCCTTATTTTACCGTGCTATTACTAAAGATAATTATTTAAAAAATCTGTACTTCGCTGAACCCAATAAAAAATAACAGACGCAGCATATCCCATTTTGTTCTATCGGTTAAATAATCAATCAGGCTACTCAACTATAATTTCTCCTGTGTATACTGTGTTATCCGAGTCAAGAATAGCCAGGATGTCAAAGTAACAAAATAGTTATTTCATCTTAGTGATGTTTTTTCGTATCTTAAGATTAAATACATATTTCTATATATAATTATGCTGATAAGCTCTTCAATAAAAAATATTGATCAAGCAGCATGAGTACTGACTTAAAAGGATTGAATGTTTACCTCATCGGCATGATGGGAGCAGGCAAAACCACTGTCGGTCGCCACTTAGCAAAAAGTCTCGGTTATCGCTTTGTCGATACCGATCAAACTATTATGGCGATCGCCAAAAAATCCATTGCCGATATTTTCGCCGAGTCAGGAGAAGCCTATTTTAGAGACTTGGAGAGCAAAGTACTCTCAGAACTTTCAAGCTATACTCGCTCCCTGATTTCTACAGGGGGTGGCATTATTCAGACTCAAATGAACTGGAGCTATCTCAGACAAGGTTTAATCATCTGGTTAGATGTGGAACTAGAGATCTTAAAAAAAAGAGTAGCAAAAGATCAATCTCGACCATTGGCTGACAAACTAGAATCATTATTAGCAGCTCGCCGTCCCCTGTATGAGCAGGCTGATATCCAAGTCAAAATCCAGGAAGAACAATCCGCCTCCGCTATCTCTGCTCAAATCAGAGCTATGATGCCAACTGTACTTAAGTCAGAGCAATAGTTTAATTGACCGCAATTGTTCCCTAGGTAATTTCCCCTAATTAAATTTTCTCTTAGGTAATTTTTCGATGGTCAACAGTAGCGAATACTTTAAGGAAGCAGCAGCCACCAGGGTTAGAGTTCTCAGCGAAGCACTGCCCTATATTCAAAAATTTGCCAATCGCACAATTGTCATCAAGTATGGTGGAGCGGCAATGAAGGACGACCAGCTTAAGGAGAAGGTTATTAATGATGTTGTTTTTCTCGCTTGTATTGGTGTTAATCCTGTAGTTGTCCATGGCGGGGGACCTGAAATTAATACCTGGCTGCAAAAGCTCAACATTGAACCACTGTTTAAAGATGGATTACGGGTCACTGATAGTGCGACCATGGACGTGGTAGAAATGGTCTTGGCAGGTAGGGTTAATAAAGAATTAGTGTCCCTGATTAATCGTGCGGGAGCTTTAGCAGTGGGGCTTTGTGGGAAAGATGGTAATTTAATTCAAGCTCGACCCGTGGGGAAAGAAGGGGTTGGATTTGTCGGCGAGGTAACAAATGTTAATACTGGGGTGGTTGAATCTCTGGTTAAGAGCGGATATGTTCCAGTAATTTCTAGTGTGGCAGCGGATGACCAGGGTCAGGCATACAATATCAATGCTGACACAGTAGCAGGGGAAATCGCCGCAGCCTTGCAGGCAGAAAAGTTAATCTTATTAACGGATACTCCAGGAATACTTTATGACTTCCATGATCCGACTACTCTGATCAATAAAATGGATATCCAGAAAGCCAGAAATCTAATTGATGAGGGAGTGGTATCTGGAGGCATGATACCCAAAGTTTCTTGCTGCGTCCGCTCCCTGGCGCAGGGAGTTAAAGCCGCTCATATTCTTGATGGTCGTTTACCCCACTCATTGCTACTGGAAGTTCTTACCGATGAAGGCATTGGTTCGATGATTGTTGCTTCGGAATTAGCAGGATAGTGGTTTAAGGAGCTATTAGTATGAAATAGATTAACGCTCATGGGTTAAAGTCAGAGATTTTACTGCAAAATAAACTCTGTCTAATGCTCCATCAATAAAGCTAGGGTGAAATTATCAGCAATTAGAGGCACAATATATTAAAGTTGCTTTACTAAAGCCTAATTAGCTAAAGTCTGATTGAGTAGAGGTAAATTAGATTGGACGAATCATATCAAGAATATATTAACCGAGTAGCAAGATTAACCCTGCCTAATGCCTGTGCTATGCAGCTACAGGGTATTCAGCACTCACCGAAATTTGACGAGGGTAAACCAGTTGCTTTTCCTGGATATAGCGTTATTACTCCGATAGCGTCTGAAGATAGCGCTAATCAAAACTTTTATCTTCAACTAGAAACTTTACAGCAACAGCTCGCTCAACAGCTGGAGCAAAATTTTTTTATACCTTTACCCTCCAACAGCTTTCATTTCACTTTAGCCGATCTAATTTGGGATGATAGTTATCTTCAGACTGTCACGACCAACCCTGATTTTGACCAAGAGCTCCAGCGCCAAGCAGCAGCCAGTTTTCAAGATTATCAGGCTGAATCTGCTCATAGTAAGCTCACCTGGCAACTTTGGGGAGTGGTTACTAGACCCAGGGCAATTATGGCTTGCCTGGTACCCAAAGACCAAACTAGCTACCAAGCAGTGATTAAGTTACGCCGCTCAATTTATCAAAATTCAGGATTGATTAATTTAGGCATTGAGCAGCAGTATGATTTCACGGCACACATTACTTTAGGTTATTTCGATCAGATTCCTGATAATTTAAATCGCGATCGCCTGTGTATTATATTGTCACAAATTAACGACCGTTTAGTTGAAAGCAATTTACCTGAATTTTCGCTCCAGGAAGCGCAGCTACGTAAATTTGAGGATATGCTTAATTATCATCGCGAGCCTCATTGGGCAGTGGTTGATTTCAATTAGCTTTTAGTTATTAGTGATTACTATTTTGTGGTCAGTTGAATCAATTAAATTTAAATCATCCGATAGTTGAACAAAGTTTTGCCATCATTGATCGCGAGGTAGGCAAACATAACCTGAATTCCCGAGAATATGCGATCGCACGGCGGGTAATTCACGCTACGGCAGACTTTGAATATCTTAAGCTGTTGCAGTTTAGCCCTGATGCCATAGCAGCAGGCATCAAAAGTCTCCAGCAAGGAACACCAATTATCACCGATGTCTCAATGGTTACCCAGGGAATCCACAATTTAGTAGCAAAAACCTGGCAAAATCCCCTTATTACCGCCATCTCTAGGGCTGATACCGCAATTCCTGGTAAGACTCGTTCAGCAACAGGTATTCTGCAATGCTGGGCGGAATATCCCCAGGCAATTTATCTGATTGGGAATGCACCCACGGCGTTGCTGGCATTGTGCGAACAGATGGCTAATTCAGATGTTAAGCCAGCATTGATAATTGGGGTCCCTGTGGGTTTTGTCTCGGTAATTGAATCTAAGCAAGCTTTGGCTAGAATAGAGGTACCACAAATCATTATTAATGGTCGCAAAGGAGGCTCTCCCGCCGCCGCTGCGATTTTGAATGCTTTGTTAGTTTTGGCGGCTGAATCTGAAAGTAATAATATGGCGAATGGCTAGGAGACAAGCGAACAGAGACACAAGAGATAAAGAATTAGAGCTTTATAGCCTTTTTCAAATTAGTGAGGTGCACCCAGAGAATTACCTACTAACAACTAACAACTAACAACTAACGATATGCGAAGCGGCTTGCCCTTTTATGCCCTTTAGGGTGCGAATGGGGGTACCATAAGGGCATAATATACCCTTTAGGACTAACGACTAACTAAGACCGAAAAATTGTACTGTACCTCATTCAAATGAGAACCGCCTAGTTTTTTTAAACTAATAATTTTAACTCTTAATTATCTTAAATAAATTAGGATATGAATTTGTATTTCTGAACGAATTGGATAAATATTGCTCTTAATTTTTGTGACTAATTTACTTATAAAGTGTAATATTTATTGCTAATTTACCTAATTGAATTATTTTAATACCTGATAACTAAAACACTAAAATCATTATGTGATTTCTTCTAGAATAAGAAAAATTGATTGCCGAGGTGGAAATTATCTTACATCTGGCTGCTTTATAGCCTTTTAGCTTACAAGAATTCTATCCTAATGAGGATGATAGTTAGTCTGGCTAATAGTTAATCTGGCTAATAGTTAGGCTCCCTGGTAAATATCTCAAAAGTTGCTATCACGATTGATTAAGCAAAGACTGATTGGTAAACCATCTGCATTCATTTTGATTGGGAGTATTGTTCATCAAGCTACAAATTTGACTGTAATATTGTTGGCTGCGCTACATATTTAGTTGAGAATATCGTTCATCAAGCTACAAATTTTCAGGATTTTACTAAAAATCTCCCCCCCCAGAAGTGCCTACTAAAATGGGAACAAGCAGGATTTAATCTCGTTTTATTGCTTAAAATCAAAAGATTACCTAAAATAAGAGATGAACATTATTTAAGACTTGTATCCATTTGCTATTTATTAAGCTGTTGACAGCGAGATCAAACGCTGAATAAATAGCTAATAATTGCTACGCAACTCATTAACTCCCCAATAATCATAGATATTTAGTTATTAACCAAAGTGAAAAATACCTATGTTTGAAAATTTACTTCCCCCACTGAACGACCATAATTTACCTTACCCAGATACCATTCATCCTATTGTGGTGCACTTTGTGATTGCAATGGTTATATTCGCTTTTATCTGCGATGTTGTAGGGTATTTTAGCAAGAACTATAACCTGTATGAAGTTAGCTGGTGGAATATGTGCTTTGCCACGATCGCCATTTTCATCGCTATTCTCTTTGGTCAAATTGAGGCGGGGTTATCATTAGCATATGACGCAGTGCAGCCAGTACTGAACTTGCACAGTATTATCGGCTGGTCCTTATCAGGTATCATTGCCTCTGTTACAGCCTGGCGTTTTGCAATTCGCTCTAAAGATCCAAAGAGAATCCCCATAGCCTACCTTGGCATGGGCTTCATCCTCACAGGATTAGTATTTTATCAAGTATATCTGGGTGACGAGTTAGTCTGGGTGTATGGATTGCATACCGTTGAAGTAGTTGAAGCAGCCAAAGACGGGCTTTTCTAACAATCGACAGTCATCAGTTATCGGATAACTTTGTAATGGATTCACAACTAATCGATCAGCTATCAGGACAGCTAGGGGCAAATGGATTACCCTATGCCATACCGATGCACCCTAACTTGGTTCATCTAACTTTGGGCTTGTTTATTATCGGCATTGCCTTTGATATCGTTGGGGTATTGTATCCCTTTGATAGGGTTATCTTTAAATACTTGGCAATTCCTGTCACTCGTTCTAACTTTTTTGATGTTGGCTGGTATAACATGCTGGGGTCAGCAGTCATAACCTTTTTTACAGTAGCTTTTGGGTTTTATGAGATGCTGCTGGTTGGCTCTACTCCAAACGTCAAGAGTGCTTGGGGCTTAGGAGCAATGACAACTCTGCTGTGGCATGGTGTTGGCGGAGTTTTTCTGCTGGCAATAATTGTATCTATGGCTTTCTGGCGAGGCTTTCAGCGTTATGTTTGGCGTAGCGACGCTAGTCGTCAAGTTCAGTGGAGTTACTTGCTGGCGGCTGTTGTAATTATGTTTATCATGCTACTCCACGGTACTTTAGGAGCACAGTTGGCTGCTGAATTTGGTGTACATAACACCGCAGGAAATTTGCTGAGGATGGGGCAAGATCCAAACACTGTTCTGAGATGAGGTTTTTGAGTGAATATTAAAAGAATTATAACTTTGAGTGCAGTCACGGTAGTATTGGCTGCTATCAGCTATGGGATGGGGCAGTTATCCTACTCCTGGTTCCCTCCCCAGGCATCTGCTGAAGCCATTTTGTATGATGACTTATTTAGCTTGCTGACTATCATTGCTACCTTTGTTCTTCTGGGAGTTATTCTGGCAATTTTATACAATGTTGTACTATATCAGGCTGGTCGCTACGATACCTCTGATGGACCCCACATTGAAGGCAATATAACCTTAGAAATTATATGGACAGCAATTCCTTTCGTAATTGTAATTGCGATCGCAATTATCAGCTACCAAACCTACGATGAGATGGATCTTCATGGACCAACGGAAATTGCTCATCTGCCCCAAATAATGGATAAAGCATATGCCGATCCAGAGCAGAACTTAGCTAAACCAATGACGGAAGTTGAAGTGGATTCTCAGCAGTGGGCATGGATTTTCCACTATCCAAAAGGGAAGATTACCAGTACAGAGCTACATTTACCTGTTAATCAGAGAGCACATTTAAAGCTACGCTCTAAAGACGTAATCCACGGTTTCTACATTCCCGCTTTCCGAGTCAAGCAAGATATTGTTCCCCCTAAAACCACCGACTTTGAATTTACTCCAATATTGGAAGGTAAGTATCGGTTGCGGGACTCTCACTTCAGCGGTACCTATTTTGCCGCGATGCAGACAGACGTAGTAGTTGAATCTCAGGCAGACTATGACCGCTGGCTCAATGAAGCCGCACAACAATCTCCAACTCCTGCACCAAATAGAGCGGCTAGTGAATATGCTCTTCGGGAAGAAAAGTCAAGAACCGCTGGATGGGCAACTGTAATTCCAGCACCAGCCCCCCTGGTTAATTATCATCCTTAGCTCCAAATTTTTCAGTTTATTGTTCCAAAAACTGTCAAGTAATAACTAATCAATAGTAACTAATGACCACTACCTTTGATTCACCAGAATTACCCCATGGCAAGCCGACCAACTGGAAAGAATACTTTAGCTTTAGTACCGATCACAAAGTAATTGGTATTCAGTACATGGTTACGGCATTTTTCTTTTTCCTGGTTGCGGGATTATTTGCCATGATCATGCGGGGTGAATTGGTCACCCCCGAATCAGATTTGTTGGATCGCACAGTATACAACGGTCTGTATACGATGCACGGCACAATAATGCTTTTTGGCTGGACTTTTCCAGTTCTAGCAGGATTTGCCAACTATTTGGTTCCGTTAATGATTGGGGCGCAAGACATGGCGTTTCCTCGCCTAAATGCCCTAGCATTTTGGATGGTTCCTGTATTTAGCTCCCTGTTTATCATTAGCTTTTTCCTACCTGGCGGTCCCTCTCAGTCTGGCTGGTGGGCATATCCACCTCAGAGTTTGCAGAACCCCACAGGAAACTTGATCAACGGTCAGTTTATGTGGCTAATGGCGGTATTTCTGTCTGGAGTGTCATCTATCTTAGGAGCATTAAATATTGTCACTACAATTATTAGGATGCGTGCTCCTGGGATGGGCTGGTTTAAAACCCCAGCATTTGTTTGGACGGTAATGGCAGCGCAAATGCTCCAGCTTTTTGGACTACCTGCTCTTACTGCTGGAGCGGCGATGCTGCTGTGTGATCTTTCCTTCGGTACGGCGTTTTTCGACCCAGCACAGGGCGGTAGCCCCGTACTGTATCAGCACTTCTTCTGGTTTTACTCCCATCCCGCTGTATACGTGATGGTGTTACCAGTATTTGGGATTTTTTCCGAGGTTTTTCCTGTTTATGCTCGTAAACCTTTGTTTGGTTATGAAGTAGTGGCGCTCTCTTCTATAATCATTACCGTTTTAGGTGCCATAGTTTGGGTACACCACATGTTTGCCAGCGGTACCCCTGGCTGGATGCGGATGCTGTTTATGGCAAGTACTATGCTGATTTCAGTCCCCACAGGGATTAAAGTATTTGCCTGGGTCGGAACCATCTGGGGCGGTAAGCTGCGTCTGGACACGCCGATGCTATTTGCTCTGGGTGGCTTAGTCAACTTTGTTTTTTCTGGTGTTACTGGCGTAATGCTTGGCTCTGTTCCAATTGATATTCACGTTAACAACACCTATTTTGTAGTGGGGCACTTTCACTATGTGATCTATGGTGCGATCGTATTTGGGATTTACGCAGGGATTTATCACTGGTTCCCCAAGATGACAGGGAGAATGTTTTCGGAAGGCTGGGGTAAGGTTCATTTCTACCTCACCTTTATTGGTACAACCTTAAACTTTTTTCCCATGCATCCCCTGGGGTTAATGGGAATGCCCCGCCGAGTTGCTTCCTATGACCCTGAGTTTGCTTTCTGGAATGTAATTGCCAGTTTTGGGGCATTTCTATTAGGTGTATCTACCGTACCTTTCTTGTTAAACATTATAAGTGCTTGGATTGGAGGCAAGAAAGCTCCTGCTAATCCCTGGAGAGCAATTGGTTTAGAATGGCTCGTTCCTTCTCCCCCTGACCATGAAAACTTTGAAGAAACTCCCATTATTATTTCTGGTCCTTATGGCTATGGGAAAGATGAGCCTTTGACAGAGAATATGGGCGGGTAATAGTAAATAGTTGATAAATAATAGGTTATAAGAAATGACTAGTTCTGAAAGTATAATTGCTCAAGATGAATTAAAGCGATCGCCTGAATCCGAGGCGATCGCTAATGAGCACGGTCACGGTCATGAAGAAGAAGACCACAGCATGTTGGGCTTTATTATCTTTTTGCTGTCGGAAAGCGTGATTTTCCTCAGCTTTTTTGCTGGCTATATTGTCTATAAAACCACCAGCGTTGATTGGCTACCCCCTGGAGTAGAGGGGATTGAAGTCAGAGAGCCTGCAATCAATACCGTAATCTTAGTTTCCAGTAGTTTTGTGATCTACATTGCTGAGAGATATCTACACGATAAAAACCTTTGGGGGTTTCGTTTCTTCTGGCTATTGACTATGGCAATGGGTAGCTATTTTCTTTATGGACAGGCAGTTGAATGGAATAGTCTAGAATTTGGCTTTACTACTGGGGTTTTTGGCGGAACTTTTTATCTATTAACTGGCTTTCACGGCTTACACGTTTTTACAGGGGTGTTGTTACAGGGCATCATGTTAATCCGTTCTTTTATCCCGAATAATTATGAAGGGGGACAGTTTGGCGTCGAGGCAACTTCCATATTTTGGCACTTTGTTGATGTAATTTGGATTATCTTATTTGCTCTGATTTATCTTTGGCAATAATTACTTCAATAGCGATTTAATTACTTGGAGTATTGGTCAAGTAAATAGAGTTTTTTATAGAGATCACGGAGATGTTCCCTAGTTTTTCAAATATCTGCACAACTAACTATAAGACAAACGTAGTAAATGCTTAATTTTAATTCAGGCGATTGCATTTTAAAAATTATTACTTTATCTGCTCATAATAAAGCAATTTTTCTCATAAATATTATATTTTATTGTTTCGTTCAGCAAAAGTAATAAAGATAAACTAAGGAAGATTAAAGAAGTTTCAGTAGGATTTATTTCTAAGACTGATACTTCTTTTTATTATTAGATTGAAAAATCGTGGAAGTTACTAAAATCAATGAATACGATATTGAGTTAAGCACTCACGATCAAATTACTAAGCTAAAGAATATCTGTTTCCCAAACAGTAAAAAAGACCGCTCTTATTATAAACAATTACCGCACTTTAGATATTTGGTTTATGATAATGAGCAATTAATAGGTCAAATGGGAGTAGACTATCGAGTAATATCAGTAAATATTTCTATATTCAGAATTTTTGGCGTAATTGACTTGTGCATAATGCCTAAATATCAGAGGCAAGGTATTGCCACGCAGCTGTTAAATTTGCTGACAAAATTGGCAAAAGAAAAATCGACTGATTTTTTATTGTTAGTTGCTGATGATGATAGATTATATGCAAGAAACGGTTTTAAATACGTTTCTAATTATTGCTCATTTTTAAGAATTCATGAACATCAAAACTATGGAGTAGCATTAGAAAAAATAGAGAATGATTTCATGGTTAAGCAGATAGGAGAAAAAAGCTGGAATCAAGATGGATTGATGGATTTATTAGGATATAGATTTTAAAATATAACTAAAAGATATTAATGTCAGACAGAAAGAATAAATATTTCATTCAGAATACGATCGCTATCAATTATAATTAATTTAATATCTTCTTTTAAAAAATGAATCAAGTTAAATATGAGGAAGACTATTATTTGTGGACGCAAACAATGGTTGAACAGCTTAAAAATCGCAACTACTTCGATGTAGATTGGGATAACTTGATTGAAGAAATAGACGATATGGGTAAAAGCCAGAAGCTCGCCGTAGAAAGCTTACTGTTGCGTTTGACGGAACACCTATTAAAACTAAAATACTGGCAAGCGGAAAAAGAGAGCAATAAAGGACACTGGCAATCAGAAGTAGTTAACTTTCGTATCTTATTACACAAAAGATTAAGAGATTCTCCTAGTTTAAAAGCGATTTTGCCCGAAATATATAGCGAAACTTTAACTGATTCTAAAAGATCAATGAGTAAGCTATTCGATTTGCCCCAAGAAATAGATCTGACTTTAAATCAAGTTTTAAATGAAGATTGGTTCCCTATCTAACTATAGTAAACCTGAAGGTTTTACCGAATAAATAATTGGTAAAAAAAATAATAATGGCTTAAAAATATGATTATCGATGATCAATTTTACGATGTAATTATTGTAGGCACTGGTGCTGCTGGTGGTACCCTTGCTCGAAAACTAGCTGACGCTGGCAGGAACATCTTGGTATTAGAACAGGGGGAATTTACTGAGAAAGAAAGTTCCGAATTAGTTGACGACGAATTATTCAAAAAAGATGATTCTCATGTACCAGAACTATGGTACGACAGCGCAGGGGAACCATTTTATCCTCAGTCAAAATATTGTGTTGGGGGTAATACTAAAATTTACAGCGGGGCTTTATTACGCTTTCGCGAAAAAGATTTTGAAGAAGTACAGCATCAGGAGGGTATTTCCCCCGCTTGGGGTCTAACCTATACTAACTTCGAGGGCTATTATACGGAAGCCGAAAAACTTTATCAGGTTCATGGTAAATCTGGTGATGATCCAACAGAACCCTCTCGAAGTGAGGATTTTCCCTTTCCGCCAGTTGAACGTACTCCTCAAACTAAGGAATTAGGCGATCGCCTCAGTAAATTCGGACTTAATCCTGCTTACCTACCCATCGGGCTGGGAGATGAAGGGCGGACTGATTCTGAAGATACGGGGATAAGTCCTGCAATTCGTGCTGGCGGAAAAATCACCCTAAAAACAGAGGCGAAGGTAATAGCATTGCATACTAATCCCACGGGAAAAGAAGTAAAAGGAGTACAGGCAGAGGTAAAGGGACAAGATTATATATTTAACGCTCATATCGTTGTACTTTCCTGTGGAGCCATTAATTCTGCTGCATTATTATTGCGCTCGGCAAACGAAAAACATCCCCAGGGCTTGGCAAACAGTTCTGATTTAGTGGGGCGCAACCTAATGAAACACCTGATGACCGTGATTCTTCAGCAATCTCCTCAGCCTAATACGGGCTATTTTCAACGCTCTATGCTGATCAACGACTTTTACTGGGGGGATGACGATTTTCCCTACCCCATGGGACATATTCAAGATTCAGGAGGAATTTTACAAGACGTTATTTTTTCGGAATCACCGCCTTTACTTTCCATTGCAGCAAAATACTTACCTGGCTTTGGCTTAACACGGTTGGCAAAACGCTCATTTGGCTGGTGGTTACAAACGGAAGATTTGCCCGATCCCAATAACCGTGTTTATTTTAAGGGGGAGAAACTTTATCTAGACTACACTCCCAATAATTTGGAAGCCCATGATCGCTTACTATATCGCTGGCAAGAAACTTTAAAAGCCACTGATAAACAGTCTCGTGGAATTCACCCTTACGGTAGTGCTCCACTCCAAGTAATTGCCCACCAGTGCGGTACCTGTCGTTTTGGTGCCGATCCTCAAACTTCCGTCTTAGACTTCGATTGTCGCGCCCATGATGTTGATAATCTCTACGTAGTAGACAGCAGTTTCTTTCCTTCTAATGCAGCAGTGAGTCCAGCACTGACGGTAATTGCTAATGCCTTGCGGGTTGGAGATAAATTAATTAACCGTTTAGCTTAGATGATTTTGCCTGCCTAAAGAGCGATCGCAATATTAGAGAAATTGTCTCCAAAGCTCTTAATAGAGCGATCGCCATTACCAAAGCTTGAGATATATTGGTTTTATTTTTAGGAATGTCAGTGATACTAAATCCGATTATCAAAATACACTTACTAACTGATGTTACGCACGAATTTGTCTGTTAAGACTGGGAAAGGGTTAAAGGGAAAGGGGAAAAGGATTTAATAGATTTATTTTCATACCTGATTGGAATCATTGATTAATCGTTGTTTTGCGTAACATCAGTTACTAAATGCAAACCTGAAAAACCTCAAACCCCTTTAACCGTTACCCGTTACTTGTTAACTGTTACCTGCTACCCTTGCATAATTAAGAGGATATCAATCAGCGTAGGTCACAAATTGAGGGATATTTTTACCTGGGGTAACACAGCGTAAATACTCAGTTATCACATCTTTGGTCGAGCCGATCATTCTCAGCTGTCCTTGATCAAGCCAAATAGCCTTGTGGCAGTTTTTGCGGATCGTGTCCATGGAGTGGGAAACTAGCAGTACCGTAACATGATCCTGCCAAAACTCCTCCATCCTCTTACTACACTTATTCTTAAAGCTCGCATCCCCTACGGACAATACCTCATCCAAAATCAGGATATCTGGCTTAACGTCAGTGGCGATCGCAAATCCCAGACGAGCGGTCATCCCTGAAGATAGACCTTTAACGGGCACCAGGGCATAGTCTTCCAGCTCGGCAAATTCGAGAATACTTTTGGCTCTCTCCTGCATTTCTGCTTGAGAATAGCCCAGCATTACGCCATACAGAATAATATTGTCCATCACCGCCAACTCTGGGTCGAATCCAGCCCCCAGCTCGATCAGGGGGGCAATTTTACCGCTAACCCGCACCGTCCCTGAAGTAGGGCGCAGAATGCCAGAAATCAGCTTGAGCATCGTAGATTTGCCCGAACCATTGGCACCAATGATGCCTATTTTTTCCCCCTTAGCAATTGTCAGGCTAATATCTCTTAAGACAATTTTTTTAGCAGGCTGTTGATACTTTCCTTCCAAAAAAGACAGTATAGTTTTTTTTAAATCGTAGGAAAACTCCTCCTGAGTTCTGCGCCACAAAGATACTTCGTCTAATCTAATTGATTCTTTCATAATCCGATTTATTCCTTATAGTAGATCCATAAACTGCGATCGCCAATGATGAAAAGCAATAGAGCCAATGGTTAAAACAATCACTCCGCTAAGTAAGCTGTGAGCAATCAAGGTTAGGTCAGGTCGCTCTCCTGAAAGAGAAATTTGGCGAATGCTTTCAATGATCGGCAAAACAGGATTCAACAGTAAAAATCGGGTTACGTTTTCGGGCACAATCTCAGCAGGATAAAAAATCGGGGAGCTGATCCATAACAGGAAAGTTACCAGCTCATAAAAATATGACAGGTCGCGGAAAAACACGTATAGCGCGCTCATCAACATGCCTATTCCCGTACAAACCAAAACTAACCCCATAATGGGCAGAATTAAAGCCCCAGCGTTAATCAGACTTTGAGAAATGATTAGAGTGATTACTACCAGCAGAGGAAATGCTCCCATTACCAGTTGAAAAACGTTGGCACCAATTGTCGCTAAGGGGAAGACAAATAAAGGCAGGCGAATCTTATTAACGATGCCGCCATTTTCCACCACGCTCGTCAGAGCTTGAGCCGTAGAAGAAGAGAAAAAGTTAATCACCATCAACCCCGTAAAGGCAGCTAACATATAGTTGATGGCTGAATCATCGTAGTATTGAGCAAACGCAGCCCCAAAGATGGCGGTATATAAGCCAGTCATCACCAGCGGATTTAGTAAAGACCAGTAAATTCCCAGAAAAGACCCCCGATATCTTCTTTTCAAATTCCGTCTGATTAAGACTATCAAAAGTTCTCGGCACCAGGATAAGTCTTGATTTGGCAAATTTTTGGGGATAGATGTCACCATATAAGTGATTATTAACTAATTTTGATTCTGGCTCGTATTGTAGTCAAAAGTTGCGAAAATTATGATAAAGAAACTGGCAACTCTGAACATTATTATGGAGTGTACTCCACAATACTAGAGACTTAGTACTCTGTAACCTTAAAGGGGGGGATTTTTGCTTTAAACTGTGAGATGGCTCATTATAATTCAGGAAGATTAAATCGCAATGGAAATTGGACAGAAAGTAAAGGTTAATCAGATCAAAGACCGCGTTAACGGCAGCGTTGCCGATAAGCTGGGTAAGGTTGGAGTGGTAAAGGAATATAAAATGACCGACGGTAGCGGCGTTGGGGTCGTAGTTCAATTTGAAGACAGCAGCGCGACCTGGTTTTTTGCTGATGAAATTGAGACTGTAAACTAGCCATAATAAATTAGATTCATCACAGACTCAATTTAAATTCAATCTAAAAAATATGTCCTTGATCGTCACCTTTTTAGGGAAAGGCGGAACGGGTCGCACCATTAGCGCGATCGCAACTGCTAAGAAACTAGCCACAGCAGGCAAAAAAGTATTACTAATGGGTCAGGATTCTAGCCCAGGGTTTGCCATGGCGCTGGAGACATCTCCTGCCACCGAACCACAAACCGTTGATACTAACCTAGCTGTTATGCAGCTCAATTCTGCCGTCTTGCTAGAAAATAGCTGGGAGGAAGTTAAGCAGCTAGAAGCTCAATATTTGCGATCGCCTGTGCTCAAACAAGTCTACGGTCAGGAACTAGGTATCCTTCCTGGGATGGATCGCGCCCTAGCTCTCAACACCCTCCGTGAGTACTACCAAAGCAATCAGTATGACGTAATTGTTTATGACGGTACAGGGGGCATTGACACCCTAAGAATGTTTGGCATGCCAGAAATTTTAAGCTGGTACTTCCGCCGCTTTCGGGGCATTTTTACCGAATCTGATATTGTCAAAACCCTGACTCCTTTTGTGCAGCCTGTTACCAGCGCTATCCTAAATACATCTTGGACGGCTAACGATATTACAGATAATACAGACAATCCAGCTACCCGCATGCTGGAGGATGGCAAGACAGCTCTTAGTGATGGTCGAGTCATTGCTTATCTAGTTACCACTAAAGATCCTGTGGCAGTAGCAACCGCTAAGTATCTTTGGGGTAGTTCTCAGCAGATCGGATTAGGAGTAGGTGGAGTTTTGGTCAGTAAGGGGGAAGAGCAAGCTCAACTAGTGCAAGAATTTGACCCTCTAAAAGTTACCCCGATCCCAGCATATGACGGAAAAAATTGGCAGCCGCTAATCGATAAATTACCAGACGTTACTGATACTAGTAACATTCCCCAGGCGACTGAGTTTGTCATGTCTGAGCGCAAGATAAAAGTATTTTTGCCAGGATTTGAGAAAAAAGACGTCAAGCTGACTCAGTATGGACCCGAAATTACGATTGAGGCGGGAGAACAACGACGTAACATTAAGCTGCCTCCTGCCTGGCGTGGGAACTCGGTTACAGGAGCAAAATTTCAAAACGGCTATCTAGAAGTAACTATAGGCTAGTTCAACATTAAACATTGAGCATTGAACATTAAACATTAGTTACTCTTTTCTATAGCCTTTCTAAAATTAATGAGATATGCCAACCCAGGTAAAGGCATGATAGCTAGAGTCTAAAGCTAATAGCTTTTTGAAAACCCAGATGTATCTCACCAAACTGAGAATTGCTATATTCAGTTTCCTTTTAATTCAATAAATTTAACTTAGTATCTCTCGTATTAATTACCATGTCCGATTCCACAAGCAATTCCGAAGTAACTCCTGAAAAGAAGAAAAATTCAGTCAATTCTCAAGCTCGTCAGCTATTAGGAATGAAGGGAGCAGCCTCTGGAAGTACTTCCCTCTGGAAAATTCGCTTGCAGCTCATGAAGCCCATTACCTGGGTTGCCCTCATGTGGGGGGTACTATGTGGTGCAGCATCTTCAGGGAACTATACCTGGACTGTCGAAAATTTCCTCTTGTCTGCCGCTTGTATGCTGCTATCAGGTCCCTTGATGGCTGGCTATACTCAAACCCTCAACGAGCTTTATGATCGTGAAATTGACGCAATTAATGAGCCCTATCGCCCCATCCCATCAGGGGCAATTTCTTTACCCCAGGTAAAAACCCAAATTTGGGTGCTGCTGATTGCCGCAATTGCTCTGGCTTACGGGCTAGATCTGGCAGTGAAGCATGATTTCCCCTCAATTCTCTGTATTGCTCTTGGCGGTACCATAATGGCGTATATTTACTCGGCACCACCGTTAAAGCTGAAGCAAAATGGCTGGTTGGGTACCTACGCTTTAGGTTCTAGCTATATTGCCCTGCCATGGTGGGCTGGTCATGCTTTATTTGGCGAGCTTAACTGGACAATTATTATCTTGACCCTAATTTATAGCTTTGCGGGGTTAGGTATTGCTATTGTTAATGACTTTAAGAGCGTTGAAGGCGATCGCGAGTTAGGATTAAAATCTCTCCCCGTGATGTTTGGCATTATGACGGCGGCTTGGATTTGCGTCCTGGCGATCGATATATTTCAGATTGGGATTGCTGGCTATTTGGTATCAATTCAAGAAAATCTTTATGCAACGGTGGTGTTCTTACTGGTTCTGCCGCAAATCGTCTTTCAGGATATGTATTTCCTCCGTGATCCTTTGGAAAATGATGTTAAATATCAAGCCAGCGCCCAGCCGTTTTTGGTCTTTGGCATGCTGTTTACAGGAATTGCTCTGGGACATGCGGGAATTTAATTAATCCTGTAAATATAGTAGGTAGTGGGTTTAAAGCAGACTGCCTACTGGAAATATCTTAAACCTTTATCTTTTTGAGCCTCAAGCTATTTTTTCCTGTTGCGATCGCAATCAAGCATCGAGATAGCCCGACTTGTTGAATTTACTTACAAAATATAAAGATAGTTACACGCCATATAATGTGAGTCTCTTTCTACACTTTTTATGCTGTATTAGAGATTGAAATATGTAGCAATTCTTTTTCTTTAGCCGCGATTGTTAGGGGAAATAATTTAGTTATTAAATTTAGTTCATCTTCTTTAATATTTTTTCAATTTGTTCGGCTAACCATTCTAATTGCTTTTGCTGACTCTTAAAGGATTTAAAAATAATTAGGTCATCAAGAGTAGAATGATTTTCCAGAAAAGCAGGACTTGTTTCATTACTTCTTGCTAGTTGAACTGGCTCTCCATCTTCAAGCTGTCCTTCTTTAACTTGATAACCAACATCCCTCCATAACTACGAATTATCAAACATTTGAATCAAGCCATTATGATGATAAATGCCAAACCCCAAAGCATGAGCAGAACTTAGTATTGGACGAGAATTGCGATAACATTTTTCTAGAAAAATATCTTGTTTTGGTTGACCTGGTAAATTTTCCAGTCTTACATTAAACTTTCCTTGATTATCTTTGCCAAATATTTCTTCTGGTGATTCCATTACTTTATTATTAAGGCTTTGTAATTCGTCATAGGCATAAATTAATCGTTTGGGATTTTTGACAATTTTGTAGCAAAGCTGTAAAAAATGTTTGTCAAAGTCTTGTGCTTCATCTATTAGAAGAGCGTCATAATACTGTACAAAGTTTGGTATTGTTCTTAAAGCTTCCCAGCAAACATAATCAAAAGCTAGATCTGGATTATTGGCTTCAATAGCTGCTAATTGTCTTGCCGCAGTAAAATCTCGGTATTCGATGCCATGTTCTTTACAAATCTCAAAATATATTCCGTCCATCTTAGGGCTACCCCAGGCATGAATGATTTTGACTTTAGACCAATCTGGCTCTTCGCTAGTTTGTTCAATTGTGAAGGTATTTATTAGTCTCTTAAATTGACTTTTCAATGAGCGGGTATTAAAAGTAACGGCAATATTCCAATCTGGGTGTTTAGCATGTAAATAGGCAACTTTTAAAGCCAAAATAATTGTTTTGCCAGAACCAGCAAGACCTCTAATTCTTTGAACTCCTTCAACTGTTTCAATAACTGCTTCACTTTGATTTCTGTCTAAATTAGCAATAAAGTCTTCTAACTTTTTGAGCCTAGCACCTCTAGAATTATCTTTCTTAACATAGTTACGTTGATTCTTTTTAGATATTGATGTTATGGCTTGAATTACAGAACAAAGCTGCTCATAATATTCACTTTGATCCCATATCTGAGAGGAGATATATTTACTAATTCCTTGTTCATTAATAATTAGAGGATAGTCCTCGTTACTATTTTCAGGTTGCTGACTTAAGCCAGGAGCAAAGGTTAAAACTCCCAGTTCAACTACTAATTTTTTTCTCTTTATAAGTTGAGTATTTTGTAATAATTTAGATTGAACTTTTGTGAAGCTCTCATCTTGTATTGCTTCAATATCTGTATCTAATATAGTTCCCTCAACAATATGGAAAATTACTGCTCCATGCTGTCTTGATACTAATAAAGCATCAATTTGATATCCTCCTTGAGAAGTGCCAATAATCGGATAGCCAAGATACAAATTCCCTTCAATATCATGCTGCTGTTCAAAGTAATCTGCCAGCCTTTTTGAGGATACAGGCTTATTTTTGACATCACCACGAATGACATTAACCATAGTCAGGATTTTGATTAAGGGTACTCTACAATATGATACTGGTAATTTATTAGTATTTTTATACTATATTAAGTGTAGTAGATAAATTTATATTTGATAACTAATCAGAATTTAGGATTAACTCTGTGTGCTCCAGTTTCTAGCACTAAAAAAGTGACAAGACTTGCCCGCAACCTTGGCAGCAGAACTTAAAGCAGTGGCAAATGGGGGTAATATCGCTGTTAGGTGGAAGGCAAAACGCATCGAGAAGTGCTTAATGAATAAGCTCTTAGCGGGCATAGGTCTTTGAGCGATCTAGTTAACTTGGGCTAAGTAAAGAATCCCTCGCTTTTAGCGATGGGAGTATAGACAAGTTTCTTATCGGAATTTAGTAAATTAATACTAACATCTACTAATTGATATATTTTTAGTTGTTAAGTTCAAGAATAATTAAGCTTGACTCTCCATAGTGATAGTTATTTAAGATTTTTTAATTTTTCGACCAAAACAATTTTTTGCCTCTATCGTGTAGAAGGAATGAGGGTTAATGATAGTTGAGCTAATTACCCTCAATTAACAAATAAATTGCAAAAATTTTTTACAAGCTGTGTCTAACTTTTTTACCTCTCTCCTATTAGCTGCTATTATTGGCTTTGCTGCACCAGTAATCTTGATAGGAGGAATGTTAGGGTTCCTTGGGTTTTGTAGCTATCTTCCTGGTCTTTTTGAACTCAGCAGTCAAGGAACAGTCGATATTCTTGATTTCTTGGCAATTTTTGGTAGCGGAAAGTATCTTCAGGGAGCAATTACTCTTGGTCTTACTTTTAGTACCGTAGGCATTTTACTAGAGATTCTCAACTTTTATCGTTATCAAAGTCTTCGGGATAAGGATTATAGTTAAGGTATGTCAGGTAACGGCTGTGCCAAATAGATATAAAAAAATGTAACTAGAATGAGAATTTATTCTCATAAAAAACATAATTTAATACTCCTATTTATTGCCCCGTTACTCTGGTGAATGTACGAGTTATCTCCACCAAACACGACATCCAAACATCAGGGTAGTTGATTGTCATTATGATCAAAGAAATAGCTTACTCCATCTCGGACAAAACTACTCAGTGAGACTCAGCTAAGATATTTTTTCAAGTTGCGGAGAAAAATATCAAGGAATTCGATATGAGCCAAACCTGGAACGCCCAACAATATATCAACCATGCTTCCTTTGTTGCTGAATATGGCTTACCCGTCTTAGATTTATTGAATCCGCAGCCAGGGGAAAGAATCCTTGATCTAGGGTGCGGGGATGGAGCATTAACAAGTAGGATAAAGTCTTCTGGGGCTGAAATTTATGGGGTTGATTCCAGCGCTAGCATGATTAAAACGGCACAAACTAGAGGATTAGCCGCCGAGGTGATGAATGGCGAAGATCTTCAATTTAATAATGAGTTTGACGCGGTTTTTTCCAATGCGGCACTTCACTGGATGACCAATATTGATCATGTTTTAGCGGGGGTTTTTAAATCCTTAAAAGCTAACGGGCGTTTTGTGGGGGAGTTTGGAGGAGAAGGCAACATTGCGGCTTTACTGCGGGGGATGGAAACTGTGTTTGCCCTTCATCCTGAGTTTGGGAAATTCAAAAGTCCTTGGTATTTTCCAGGGGTTAATCAATATCAGCAAAAGCTGCAAAATATGGGGTTTAAGGTTCACTATATCGAGTTAATTCCTCGACCAACCCCCTTAAAATCTGGAGTCAGAGAGTGGCTGAAGCTATTCGCTGTAGGCATCACAAATCAGCTTAATCGGGAACAACAGGACACCTTCTTGAGTGAGGTGGAGAATTTAGTGCGACCTGATTTATTGATTGAGGGTCAGTGGGTTGCTGACTATGTTAGATTGCGATTCGCGGCACAAAAAACCTAGGTTAGCAATACAGCACCTCTAATACTGTCGCAGAATCAGGCTGAATCTTACTTTATGCACTCTTCTGTTACCTCACTGTTTGACTACGCCCGTTTGAGAGTCTCCATAAGAGACATCCAAAAATATCTGCCGCAAGGTCCTGGCTATAAATCTGAGGTTCAAGCTTTGAGCGAGATTCTCCAGAATAAGGAAGTTCCCCGAGAAACAAGTTTTGATCTGGCGGAGGTAATTAACTTTGCTGGCTGGCAAGGCGCTGTCGTAAGTTCAGGGTTTCGTGATTTTAGACGCTTCACTAGTGCGATCGCTATAGTCTTAATTCATTACGGCAATATTCTAGAAGGAGTTCGTCCCGCAAACTACCTTGCCAGGGATTTAATAATTGACGTTGAAGAGTCGATGATCGTAGATCGACAATGGTTGCAGCTAGTGCGAGATGTTTTTCTCCCGACACGGGATTTACTGGCTGCGAGCGACGATGCTGATTATCCTTTTTTTACCCTGGGGGAGATGATTTTGGCACAGTTGGCAAATGATTATGAATCTGCTGCCAGTCTCGCTACGCAGCTTATTGAGGAGGAATCAAGGGTACGAAATGATAAGGGGCTAATTTTTGCTTTTAAGCGCAGTTTTTTGCTTGATCTGACTTTTTTTGATCAGTTTCATCAAGACTGGATAAAATTTGCATCGCGACTTAAAAATCCGCTGAAGGATGAAAACACCCAGCTTATTATCGAAACTTTTGCCGATTACGCCGCTAGGAAGAAGGAGAATTTTGGTAGAGAGTTTTGAGTTCTACGTGACTTTAATGTTTTCCGCCCCAATCAAATTTTTTGCTCAATGTACGCTGGTTATTTTAACTTCTGGCAAGGTACATCATTGACACAGATAAAGATTAAGGCTATTTGGGGAAAGGTATAAAGGTATAATGATTACGTACCATAATATAAGATGCCAATTTAAAAAGTTATCGTGTCAGAATCATTAAGCGATCGCTACTTTGCCCTCATTGACCAGATTGTTGAGCTTACTCTTCAGGGGAAGATTAGTTCTGTTGAGCGAGTTTATCGTCTGCTGATGGAAAAGGTTGAGGTTGGCACGGGGGAAGTTTTGGAACGCTGTCTGGAACAGCGTATTAAGAAGACAGAAGCGCAGCTACCCACTAAGCTGAAAGCTGCCAGGGTGATGCGGGCGCTACAAACTATTGAGAAACAGTGGTTGCGCTGGCAGGCTGAAAATCAGGCGGCGGCGGAAATTTCGGAAGCAGCCCAAGGGATCATCACGGGAGAACCCGAAGATTATTTTTTACGCACCGTTGATGCCCTCGATCCTAATCAAGATGAGCCCCTCAGTATCGATGACCTAAAACAGCTAGCGGCAAATCTCCAGACTGCGGCAAAGAGTGCAGACAATCAGCAGTTGGCGCAGCAATGGCAGCAGCTAGCAACGGGAATCACCGAAGGGCTTAAGTCTTTTACCCTGCTGGAGGGTGATCTCGTAAGCTGGATGTATTCATCAGGCAGTAACTTTGCTGGCTTTGGCTCAGAGAAGCCCAATCCCTGGCGGGTTTGGAGTCAGAAAATATCTAGTCCTTTACCGCAGCAGCTCTTTAAGACCTTAGCACAACAAAAGCCTGTGGCGGACTTTGCCCGTATCGCCAACAATTTGGAATTAAGAGCCTTGGTGGAACTGGCGATCCTATTACAGTATTTACAGCGAGGTTTGGTTAACTGGTTCGATCAGCAGCCCTATAATTCTCAGTTTGGCAAAGAATTATCTTACAGCACCCTGTTGACCTTTGCTTCTATTTGGGGAGAACTATGGCGAGTATTTGAGGCTAATAAACCAGCGCTGGCTGACGGCTGTTTCTTGATGATGCTGCAAATTTTACGTACTTTTACTCAAAGAGATGATTTCCCTCTCTACAGCGGCGTTTTTGCCTCTTTTTCAGGGGATTATTTGCAGGATACCCTTGATTACTTTGATGAACCTTTAAAGCAGGTAGAGGGAACCGAAGAAAAAGCCCGCATTCTCACCCTGTTAGGCTATTCCCAACGGGCGGTAGGCAACTACGATAAGGCGATCGCCTTTCATCAGGAAGCTTTGTCTATTGCCATTGAAGCTAATGATTATTTTTGTGAAATCGCCAATCTTAATCATCTGAGCCGTACCAGCGTTAATCAAAAAAAGTACGGCGAAGCAGTAAAATACAGTCAGAGAGCGGTAATTGCAGCTCGTCAAGTAGGGGATAAGCTGGGGGAAGCTAATGCTCTGGTTAATTTGGGCTATGGTCAGGTATTTGCGGCTCGTCAGCTAGACACCATATCTTCCGAAGCTTACAGCGAGGCAATTCGCTACTTAGAACAGGGACTAGAGCTAGCAAAAAAACAGCAGGATTTTCAGAGTCAGTCCTTTGGTCACGCTAGTTTGGGTATTGCCTACGTAATTTTAGAGCAGCCCGCAGCGGCGATCGCTTCTCTAATTAAAGGAGCGGAGTTAGCTAAGTATTCCCGTGATGTCTACCTCCAAGGATTAAGCTTTTCCTATTTGGGGGAGGCTTACTACAGCATTGAAGATCGCCCCGCTGCTGTTATCAATGGTGCCTTAGGGATGTATCTCCTCAATCAAATCAATTCCATTGAGTGGCGACAGGTAGCTGGCTTACTCTCCATAATTCAGGGACAAATTGGGCAGGAAGAATTTAAGCGGATCTTGGGAGAGATCCGATCGCAAATCATTAGCTTGATTGGAGTTGATGGTTATGATTATTTACCAAAGCTACTCGCAGAATATCAGCAAAGCTAAAATATTAAAATATTTTGGTATGATTTTACTGATTAAAATATGGCAGATCTTTCGCCGCAAGCTTTTCAGGATCATGGTGTCAAAAAATTTAGTGTTAGTGCTCTCCCCCAGCCTTTCCTTAAGTGGGCAGGAGGAAAACACCAGCTATTACCCGAAATCCAAAAATTTATCCCTGGTCAATATAGCCAGTATTATGAACCATGAAAACTTACAATTAAGCATTAAGCAAAAACAATGAAAAGACTGAAAATAAGCTTTCTGGGAATTATATTTCCTCTATATTATTTATTATGTCCAAATATTGCCAATGCCCAAGCTAAAGTATTTATTGAAGAAAAAACTTTAACTGTTTTTGGATTCACAAGAAACACAAAAGCAAAACATCAGGTTTATCTAGAATTAGATAAATCACTCAAAAACTTTGAGATCTCTGTTAGTGAGAGACCCCTATATACTGATAATAAAAGGGCGGTCTTTCCTACAGATGCAATTACATTAGAACAAACACCAAATGAAGCAAATCAATCTGACGAGAGAATTATTCCTCTAACCTTTGATTTTTCTAAAGCGCCTCAAAGTGGAGAATTTACAGGAAAACTAAAACTTAATTATAAGTACGAAAATAATGAGGGGCAAATCGTAGCAGGTAAAGATGAAATCTTGTTGACATTAAAGATTAAAGATCCTTGGTTTTTGCCATTAACAATTTTATTTATTGGTACCGCTCTTGGAATAAGCGTCTCAAATTACCGTGCAAAAGGTAAACCAAGAGATGAAATAATTGTTCGAGAAGGAGAACTAAGATATCAAATGCAAATTGATGCCGATTTGCCTAAAGCAGCAGCATTTAAGAATCAAATAGAAGCTTATTTAATTGATGTCAAAATGGCTCTCCAAGGGGAGCGTTGGGAAGAAGGAGAAGCAGGGTAATCGCACGAAATATTAAACTTAAAATAAGCCAGAATTGGCAAGGAT